>JBOGMU010000028.1:0-11420 GCA_050746865.1 Candidatus Acidiferrales bacterium | reverse complement strand
AATAAACCGCCCTCGATCCCATCAAGAGTGAGTATGTCGCAAAGACGATGGGCCTCGATACGAAAACGCATGAGATCTTTGCAGACACTGCGGACTTTAGCGCAACCACGCAGCCGGCAAATGGACGCGGAGGACGGCGCATGGCGCAGCTCGGAACCTTCCACGTGTTGGTGTTCGGAAAGTAAGCACCGACGGACGGACAGACGGAACCGTGGGACAGCTGTCCCGGGTTTCCGTCCCGGTTTCCTTTGTGACATTCGCAGTCGGGCGAATAATAGCACACCGAATTTTATCCACGATCTGGGACGCGGATACGAGGGTTGCGTATCCCCTGCGCTTTTTGCAAGGTTACGGATTTTAATTTTCCAATTGCGAAGAACCCTATCAGTGGCGCTCAGCAGCGCCTCAAGTTGGCCCGCGATTAACGTTGGTGCGAGTCGCTGGTAGCTTGTTTGCGAGACTGGCCCCCGTTTTGGGCCGGCGAATGAGGCGGTACTGTGCGGGATGGCGGCTTGGCTGGAGTGGTGTTCGTTTGTGCGGGCATCTGCTTTAGGATTTGGCCGAGTTTCTGCATTTCTTCTCCGTAGCCGGCCCAGTCGCCATTTCGCAGACGCTGCTGCGCATTTTGAAACTGCTGGTTTGCCTGGTCGATCAGGCTTTTCAAGGCGGAAGAGGTCGCCGTTGCTGGGCTCGTCGTTGCCGATCCCGCCGCAGATGCGGGCGACGCTTGTTCAGTTTGGCCTGCTTGGCCGCCGAAGATGGCGGTCAGCGCGTCTCCTAACGTTGGCTCCATTGCGACGTGGTCGGAGTAGGCGACAATCACGCGCTTGAGCTCCGGGATGGAAGAGCTGCTCTGAGCCTCAAGATACAAGGGTTCCACGTACATAACGGCGTTTTGCACGGGCACAACGAGCAATGTGCCGCGCGTGACGCGCGATCCGCCCTGATCCCATAACGTCAGTTGCTGCGAAATGCTCGGACTCTGATTGACGCGCGACTGAATCTGCTCGGGTCCGTAGATCAGCTTGTCCTTGGGAAATGTAAAGACGAGGACCTTGCCGTAGTCCGCTCCGTCGCAACGGGCGGCCATCCAAGCGATCATGTTGTTCTTGCGCGCGGGAGTGAACGGAAGCATCAAAATGAATTCCTCGGTTTTGCCGACCTCGGGCAACTTCATCACAGCGTAATAGGGATTCATAGCCGTGGATGCACCGTTGATCGTGCGAGTGGCGACGCGCCACAAGTCTTCCTTGCTGTAAAAGACGCTCGGGTCCGTCATGTGATAGACGGCGTATTTGGCTGCCTGAACCGCGAAGATATCCTGCGGATAACGAATGTGGGAGCGCAGATCCGAAGACATATCCGACAGCGGATGGAAAACGCCCGGGAAAATGCGTTCGTACGTCTGAATGAGGGGATCGGAAGGGTCTGCGACGTAAAAAGTGACGTTGCCGTTGTACGCGTTGATGACGATCTTGACGGAGTTGCGGATGTAATTGCCGATTCCGTCGGTTGGATCGGAATACGGATATTGGCTGGAGGTAGTGTAGGCGTCGACGATCCATTGTAGGGAGCCGTCGTTTGCAACCACCATGTATGGATGGCTGTCGAAGGACAAAAATGGCGCAAGCTTTTGCACGCGCTGCAAAATCTGGCGATAGATCATGATCCGGCTATTCGGTTGAATGTATCCGGAAAAGAAAATATTCGCGCTGCTGAAGTTCAAGGCAAAGAGCAATCGTCTCCAGAAACCGCCGACTGGAACGCCGCCTGCGCCTGGATAGACGGTGTAGACGTTGTCATCGCCGGATGGATAGTCGAATTCTTTGGCACCCGTTTTCACGAGGCAATAGTCGTTTGAGAGTTGGCCGTAATAGATCTGCGGGCGAGCAACCTTCAGCGAAATGGAGGAGGTCGGCGGAATGTCTTTAATGAAGAGCATCGGCAGGCCATCCGATGTCGATTCATTCACCGGTCCCATGCACAGGCCGTATCCGTGGGTGTAAATCAGGTGCTGGTTGACCCAGTTTGGGTCGGGCAAGCTGGAGGCGGAAAGCTCGCGCGCCGAGAGCGAGACCTGACGCAGCTGCGAATCGATCGTGTAGCGATCGTAGTAGACGCTGGAGAAATCATAATATGTGCGGATTTCCTGAAGCTGCTGGAACGTGGTGAGCTGAGCGTCCTGATCCCAGAGGCGCAGGTTACGCATCGTGGCAGCGTTTTGTTGAATCGATTGCGGCGTGAGATCCTGAATGTCTGGAAAATTGCGCTGATCAAATTTGTCGAGCCCGTATGCTTTGCGAGTGAAGGCGATATTGCGCGAAATGTACGGAAGTTCTTTCTCGAGTTCGCTCGGCGCGACGACGAAGTTCTGCTCGATTGCAGGAGCAACCAATCCGCCAAGGATTGCAACGATGATTAACGCGACGACGGCGTATTTGGCGGGCTGGACGTTGCCGTTCAATGTTCCCGCGAAAAATGCAGCAGCGGCCAGGATACAGAAGGCGAACAGAATCCAAAGCACCGGCCAACCCACGTGGATATCGGCATATCCCGCTCCGAACACGAGGCCGCCCGGTGCGTAAACAAGGTCATACATGCCGAGCCGAGCGCGCCAGGCAAAAAGGAGAAATAAGAGGCCGCCCAAGAGCATCAGGTGACAGCGCGCGTTCCGTCCCACGCCGATTCCCTCTGGCGCCGCCCAAATGCCGCCTTCGATGAGGTAAGCGACGGCGGCAATCAGTAGGCTCGCTATGATGGCCACCAGAAGCAGGTGATATACGAAGAAAATAAATGGGAGACGAAACAGGTAAAAACTCAGGCTGATACCCAGCACGGGATCTTTTTGCGCGATCGGGACGCCGTGCATTGCAAAAAGATAATCGTTCCAGTGTGTTGCCGACCATTGGGCAACGATCCACGCCAGAAATATGATTCCCACCCACACGAGTCCGCGAAAAATGGGGGGCAATTTCTCGCTAAATTGTTCGCTACCGGGAATTTCGAAGCGGTGAATGACGGTAAGATAATGCGAGCGGCGCGAAACGCCTCGCGCGATAACGAAGGTGAGTCCGGTAAGCAGAAGAAGAACACCGGCACCGAAAATTCCCAAGCCGAATTCCGTTCCCAGAATTGTGCCGAAAATTTCGCGGTAACCGAGTTGCGAAAACCAGAGCCAGTCGACTATTGTTCCGATGCCCGCGGAAAAGAACAGACCGACAACCACAAAGACGAGAACTAAAGCTGCAATCCAGATTGCAAGACGACTTCGACGCACACAAATCCTCCCACGCTATCTGACCACACGCGCCGTCTGCTGTCAAAAAAGCCTGATGATGTTACATGCGCCGATCTGACGGCACCGTTTCTTGGTCGGATTCGCTGAACGGATTGTGTCGCCGCATTGTGTGTGCCGCGCCTATGGTGCCGATGCTGCATCCTTCTGCCACGCGTTCGTGCGACATACTGTTGGGTCGAGGCTTTCGAATCCAACGGCATGCCGCGCTGAAGACGGTCGGCGCAAGATTAAAACCTTGAATTCAAAGGCGCGCGCTTGTGGGTGATGGCCATTTTGGCGGTTGACCGGGGGAGCGAGATTTAGGGAAACTATTGAATCGGCGAGTTTTCCGGTTGGGCGCGAATTTGGGCGCGGCGGAAGGGGTAACGTTAGCCGGCAAGGTGCCGGCGTTACAAAATAACTGCGGCTTGGCCCACGGGTTTACGTGGATGGCAGCGGCCTGAGGTGAATGTAATATAAAGTCGCCGACCTGAAGGTCGCCGCTACGAAGGGCGGCTGCGAAATGCCGTACAAAAGCAAGAGCGCCCGACCGAACAGCGGGTCAGCCGCTACAGGACATTGCGAGGCAGGTTGGCCCATAGACGACGTTGCGAGATAGGGTGCGGCGGAAGGGAATTCAGATGAGTGACTTCGAGACGATTGGAGAGTTAACGCCGCCGGTGCGGCTGATCTTGACGCCGGGGCCGTCGTGCATGGACCCGCGAGTTTATCGAGCGCTGGCTGCGCCGATCGTGGGGCACGTCGATCCGTGGTTCACGCGGATGATGGGTGAAGTGCAACTGATGCTGCGGCGCGTATTTCAGACGCAGAACCGGATTACGTTTCCGATTTCGGCGTCGGGATCGGGTGGCATCGAGGCGGCGGTGCTGAACTCGTGTGAGGAAGGCGATGAGTGCATCGTCTGCGTAAACGGAGCGTTCTCCCAGCGCATGGCCGTGACGGCGGAACGGGGCGGAGCAAAAGTGATCCGCATCGAGGTGCCTTACGGCAAGACGGTGGATCCGCAGGACGTGATTCGCGCCGGCAAAGGCAAAGCCATTAAGTTTGTTGGAATTACACACGGCGAAACATCCACGGGCGTAGTGAATCGCATCGAAGATTATAGAAAAGCAGCAGACGAGTTGGGTGCGCTTTTGGTGGTTGATGCCGTCGCGACGTTGGCGGGGGTGCCGCTCGACGTGGATAAGCAGCATATCGACGTTTGCTTCAGCGGGACGCAGAAGGCGATCAGCGCGCCGCCCGGAATGGCGCCGATCACGGTGAGTTCGCGCGTGGAAGAGTTTGTCCACAAGCGGAAGAAGCCGGTGCCAAGCTGGTATTTCGATCTGCTACCGATCATGGACTATTGGGGCCTGGAGCGGACGTACCACCACACGCCGCCGATTTCGTTGATATACGGATTGCGCGAGGCGCTTCGGCTGGTATTAGAGGAAGGGCTTGAAGCGCGTTGCGAACGGCACGCGCAAAATCAGCGGGCGCTGATTGCGGGCCTCGAAGCGATAGGGCTGGAGCTTTTCGTCAAGAATCCGGCGGACCGGCTCGTGACGGTGACTGCTGTAAATATTCCGGCAGGAGTGGATGACAAAACGGCCCGGATGCAGTTGCTCGACGAGTTTAATATAGAAATATCGGGCGGGCTCGGGCCAGTAAAAGGGAAGATCTGGCGTATAGGCCTGATGGGCTATTCGAGCCAGAAGACGAATGTGCTACTCTTTTTGACCGCGCTGGAAAAGGTGCTGGCTGACCAAGGGTACCGGCGCGTTTCTGGCGCTGGAGTGGTGGCGGCGGAGCAGAGTTATCAGGAATCGTTGCGGCCTGCTGGAGCGGGCGCGCACAAATAGGGGTAGGGAACGTTGCGAAACCATCGGCGGTGATGATTCCTAACGCGGGGAGGATGGGCCTATTTATTCCTCCGTTCGATGTGCCTTCGAAGGTTACCGATTACGTTTATCACTGCCGGTTTTCGCATTGTTACAACGGGATCGCGACGCGGCACGCGGACACGATGGATTGCAAGTTCCTGGTGGATGGCAAGGGCGTACTGCTCGGGCTGGCGCATCCGGGATTCGTCGAGTTTCGTTCGAAGGCGGGACGTAATCCCACCGATCGCGAGGCGAGCTACATCGCTGCGGAGTACTTGCGCGAGCGGCTGGAGCAGGAAGATGAGCATGCGCTCTATGATGTTCCTGCAGCCGATGTGGTGAGAATTATTGGTAAGCTGGGCATTCATTAGACGTAGCGGCAATTTTGTGGCAAGTCTTTTGTGTTTTGTGTTTAAGGGAGAAAACGCTATGAAGATTGCAATGGCTGCGGCGGTATTGGCCTTGGCTGTGTCGCCTGCTGCGCTTGCCGCGGGAGACGCGGCCGCCGGCAAGACCGTTTTCCAGCAGCACTGCTCGCCATGCCACGGAGCGGACGCCACGGGCAATACGCCGGTGGCAAAGGCGTTTAATGCGGATTTGAACCTTCACGACCAGAAGGCGCAAAGCCTGAAGGACTCCGATATCGAATTCATCATTAAGAACGGGAAAGGCAAGATGCCGAAGCCGCCCGGCGTGAATGATTCGGATATTCCCAACCTGATCGCGTACATCCGGACGCTGGCGGATAAGAAGGCGCAGTAATCCCGCAGTACCGAGATATATGGCGTCAGGGGCTGAAGCCCCGATCGCGCGAATGCGCTTACGGCGGGACTCAAAGCCCCGCCCTTCCGGTTCAGGCGCAGTTCTTTCTTTTCAAACGCTGACGTTATGCGTCGGAGAGGGATTCGCCAAAGGCTGAATTCTCCTTCAGCTCACCTGCTTCGAGGATCGCACCGCAATCGAGACACTCCAGGTATTGAGCGTCGTTATCTTTTGCGATGACGCGCGTCCGCGCATGTTTGCAGGATTTGGAAGTTTGCTGCGAGTTGGTTTCCGCGCTCATTTTTGGAGAACCGATTGTAGCACCGCGCGTTACTTATCCTGTCTTATCTAACGCAGTTGACAAAGTTTGTAAATGTCTCTATCAGATTGATTCCGGCCTTTTGCCAGGCCGAAAAGAGGGAAGCCGATGAAGGTCGACCCGATAGCTCAGGAACGGCTGGGCACGATGCTTTTTTACGGCATCGTGATCGTGCTCGTTTACTTCACCTACCGGGTGATCGAGCCGGTGCTTGTGCCGATGGTTTGGGCCGCCATTTTGGTGGTTGTGACGCATCGGGTGGCGGTGCGGCTTAAAAGGCGATTTGGACGGACAAGAGGAGCGGCTTTGGCAACGCTCGGGGCGACGCTTGTGCTGATCGTGCCGGCGCTGGCGCTCGGATATGAATTCGTGCAGCAGGCGATACAATTTTTTCACACCCTCAGCAACGCATCAGCGAGCGGGCAATTGGACTGGTTGAATCGGATGTGGCAGCACATTCAACAGCGGTTCTCGAGTTTTGGTCCGATCGATCTGGCAGGCTCGCTGCGGCGATATGCCGCAGAAGCGGCGACATACATTGCAGGAAAGCTTGGCACGATTGTGGCGCATGCGCTGGCTTTCGTATTCGATTTGTTTGTGATGCTGATTACGACGTTCTATTTGTATCGCGACGGCGAGGGGATGCTGGCGCGGCTACGCGAGGTCTTGCCGTTTTTGCCTGGGCAGCGGGAGAAGATGTTGGACGAAACGCAGGACCTGATCGTTGTAAGCGTGATATCGAGCGGACTGGGAGCGCTGTTGCATGGAGTATTGATCGGCGCGATGTTCGCAGGGCTGGGCGTTAGCCCGGCTGTGTTCTGGGGCGTAATGATTGCATTCGTTTCTTTTGTGCCAGTGTTCGGAGCCGCCATCGTGTGGGTGCCCGCGTCGATCGTGCTAATGGGCGAGGGACATATCCTCCGCGGGATCTTGCTGCTTTTGTTGAGCATGCTGGTTTCGACGGTGATCGATTATTGGTTTCGGCCGTGGGTGATTAGCGGGCGAGGTGAAATGGGAGGGCTGGCTGTATTTATCGGCGTGGTGGGAGGAATTCTTTACTTTGGGTTGATCGGAATCGTTCTGGGGCCGATCATCTTGGCGCTGGCGGCAAGCCTCATGGATTTATACCGGGGCGGTTCACGGCGTGGAAACAGGCTCGCGAACACGAGTGAGGGTTGATGTGGAGGCGTGGTAAAGTACGCGGTCTATCGATTGGAAGAAGAAATTATCGATGAAAACGAATTCTAAGCCTCACTATGTGACCCTTTCGCCGGAAAAGCTGCGATGGCATTGCGATCCCGCGACGATTCCATTTCAGACGACGGCCGAGCTTGAACCTGTCGGCGCCGATATCGGGCAGGAACGGGCGCTGCGTGCTCTGCGGATGGGCGTGGAGATGACCGCGTCAGGTTACAACCTGTTTGTATGCGGGCTTTCGGGATCGAGCCGCGGCGGAATGATCGTGCGGATGATCGATCAGATGCATCCGCAAGCGGAGCCCGCGCCCGATCGCGCTTACGTGAATAATTTCAAGAATTTGGATCGGCCTCGGCTTTTGACGTTGCCGCGGGGACAGGCGAACGCATTTAAGAAAGAGATGGATTCGGGGATCGATTTCCTGCGCAGGCGGATTCCGCAAGTATTCGAAGGGGAACCTTTCCAAAGACAGAAGACGCGTATTGTGGAGCGATTTACGCAGCGTGAGAAGGAGCTGATGGATGATTTCACGCATCGCATAGCGCGCGAGCAGTTTGCTCTGGGGCGAATGCAAGTTGGAGCGGTGGCGCTGCCGGAAATTTTTCCCGTGCTCGAAGGGCAGATGGTGCCGATCGAAGAGATTCCGAAGATGGTACAGGATGGGAAGCTGGAGAACGAGGCAGCGGAAGCGATCGAGAAGAAGTACGATCAATTCCGGCAAGAATTTACGGTCGTCTACCGAAAGACACTTTCGCTCTCGCGCGAGCTGGCGAGCGAGATGAGTTATCTCGAGCAGGAAGCCGCTTCCGTGCTGGTAGATGGCGTGATCGAAGAACTGAAGGAAAAATATCCGAGCGCGCAGATTTCAGAGTACCTCGAGGAGGTGCGGCACCATATTTTGGATAATCTCGATCCGTTCAAGGAGCGTGAAGGCGAGGATGATGCGCCTCCGCCGGTGGATGCTCCGTCGGGAGCGGCGCCGAGGCTTGAGCGTGCGGAGAGAGAGCGCGATCCATTTCGCGTCTACGGTGTGAACGTGATCCTGGCGCACAGCGAAAACGATGGATGCCCGGTGATATTCGAGACGGTGCCTTCGTATGCGAACCTATTTGGAACGACACACCGGAGTTACGACACGAGAGGCGCGTGGAATTCGGATTTCATGGACCTGCGTGGCGGATCGTGGTTGCGCGCGGACGGCGGTTTCCTGGTGATGTACGCACTCGATGCGTTTACGGAGACAGGCGTGTGGAAAACGCTGAAACGGACGCTGAATCACGGCAAGCTTGAGATTCAGCCTGTGGATGCGTTTTTTCCGTTCAGCACGCCGGCGATGAAGCCGGAGCCGATTGAAGTTCGCGCGAAGCTGATCCTGATCGGCGATCGCGAGATGTATGAATTGCTCTACGACTACGAAGACGATTTCAAGAAGATTTTTAAAGTTCGAGTGGAATTCGATGAAGAGACGGTGTGGAGCGAGGATGTGCTGCGTCAATACGGCGGGCGGCTGCGGAAGTTGAGCGATGATGAGAAATTGCTGCCATTCGATCGCACCGCTGTGGCTGCGATTTTAGAGCACGGCGTGCGAATTGCGGGACGACACGGGAAGATCACGACGCGTTTTTTCGATCTTGCAGATCTCGGACGAGAGGCTTCCTACACTGCGAGCCATTGCGGCTGCAAAGTGGTAATGGGTGAGCACGTCAAAAGGGCGCTGGATGCGAAGAACGAGCGGCACAACCTGCTTGAGACGAAAATACGGGAAATGATCGAGCAGAAGATGATTTTCATCGATACAGCGGGTGACCGGGTGGGCCAAGTCAACGGGCTAAGCGTGATGGAAATCGGCGGCTATGCGTTTGGAAAGCCCGTGCGCATTACCGCTTCGGCGGCAATGGGGAAGACAGGGATCATAAATATTGAGCGCGAAGCGAATTTGAGCGGGCGGTTTCACGACAAAGGCGTCCAGATCATTTCTGGATACCTGCGGCGCACGTTCGCGCAAGACAAGCCGCTTTCTTTGTCGGCGAGCGTTTGTTTTGAGCAGTCTTATTCGGGCGTGGACGGAGATAGCGCGAGTTCGACCGAGATCTATGCGCTGCTCTCGGCATTATCGGGATTGCCGATCCGGCAGGACCTGGCAGTGACAGGCTCGGTGAATCAGCAGGGCGATGTGCAGCCGATTGGCGGCGTGAACCAGAAAATTGAAGGGTTTTATGATGTTTGCCGCCTTGAAGGGCTGACAGGCGAACAAGGAGTTTTGATTCCGGCGCAGAACGCGGAGGATCTGATGTTGCGCGACGATGTGATCGACGCGGTTGCGCAGGGCCGTTTCCACATCTTCCCTGTTTCCACAATCGAGCAGGGAGTCGAGATTCTTACGAGCGTTCCCGCGGGTACACGCACCGCCGGTGCGGGCAAGTTTGAGGAGGGAAGCGTTTTTGCGCGAGTCGACGTGCGGCTTCGCGAGATGGCAGAAACGATGAGGAAATTTGAGCCGTAAGTGCTCCACATCTCTCTACGGTAGCTTTAGAAGTAGCGGTGCATCTGGAGCGTGATTTCCTTCGTTTGCCCGGCCGTTTGAACGGTTAACTTGTATTTATGGCCCACCTGACGAAATAGATCCCGTATGACAAGCAGTGAGAGTTCGGCGGCCGGGTCCGTGTCGACGCCGGCGATGACGTCTCCCTTTTTGATACCCGCAGCGGCGGCAGGTGAGTTGGGCTGCACATTAGCCACTTCGAATGTCTTCAAATCCGGTCCTTTTGCGACGACCAGCATGCCACTCTTATCTTCTTCATCGGGATCACCGAAATGGCTATTGGGTTCGAGCATCATTTGATGATGCGGGAAATCCAGAACGACTGTGAAACGCCGCAGCAACCGGGATCCGATGGCTCCGGCCACTGGAACGTCAGAAGTTGGAAAAGGATGGTTCGAATATATTCCCAGCACGTCGTCAATCGTGCGCTTGCCGATTTGAAAGGTGCGGAGCCTGCCGACGTTGGCACCGAGGTCTCCAGTGAAAGGATCGGCCGACGCAATGGTTCTGCCGCGTTCGCCATTCATGTGATGTGCAGCCAGGAATTTATTATCGAAGACGACCGGAGCATCCAGGGCAGTTTCTACGAAGAAATTTAAATTTCTTTCTTTGCCTTTTTCGAGTGCGACGCGGAGCGGGATCACGGGAATTCCGTCCTTTTCGGTAAGGGGGAAGATGGTTCCCTTACCGGAGTATTTGTAGCTGGCAGGGGCGTAGGCACGGACGGTTTGCCGGGCGAAGTCGATTTCGAGGACCAAATTAGATAGAAAGTCGCGGCCAATCGTGCCCTGATATTCGAGACCGAGGCGCGAGCCGAAATCCGGGGCTGACTTTGCCGGAAGCCCGGCGAGCGGGACGTCGAGACCGTCCAAATTCAGGACAACAAGGGACGGGTTTGAGCGATCAATCTCGGTGGCGCGTTCGGGAGCTAGTGAAGAGCTTTCGGCAGTCGTATCGAGGACGAATAGGGAAGGAGGGCTAACGTTGACGCGGGCGGACAGAAACACCAGGCTGTCCGTAAATTGAGCAGCGAGTTCGGCAGCGTCCCCTCCGTAGGCAAACCTCGGAGATGGGACGGGTGAATTCGTTTGGGCACGCAAGAATGCAGTGCTAGCTAATACGCTGGCGAGAGCCGCCACGGCAATTTTCAAATTGATCTTCATAACCTCGCGAAACTAGCAAGACTAAGACGTGATTACAAGAACGGCCGTGAGATGCAGGTAGAAGGCGGAAAGATGCAGGAAGTCCTCTAGGGCCAGTTCCGTGCATTCGCGCCGACGTTTGACGTGGCGAGCCCTTGTCACGCCTACGGTGCTGAACTGTAACGAGGGAAAAGTAGAGCGAACTGCAAAAGCGAACTGCAAAAGCGAACTGCAAAAGCGAACTGCAAAAGCGAACTGCAAAAGCGAACTGCAGCAAGAGGGGTCCTTCGCTTCGCTC
>JBOGMU010000027.1:0-5370 GCA_050746865.1 Candidatus Acidiferrales bacterium | reverse complement strand
TCAGGATTATCTGTTCAAAGCTGTACGCGAGGCGAAAGTCCACACTCGGTGGTCGCAGCCGAACGAACCGCACGAAAACGCGCTGCGGGATTTTATTTCCGGCGTTTTGAATCGCGAGGAAAATTCTGAATTTTTCGCCGATTTCGGAGAGTTTCAGAAGCGCACCGCCCTGTACGGAATGCTCAATGGCCTTGCACAGGTGTTGCTAAAAGCTGCGTGCCCAGGTGTTGCGGATATCTATCAGGGTTCCGAGTTGTGGGATTTGCGCCTGGTCGATCCGGATAACCGTGGTCTCGTCGATTTCGGAAAGCGCATTTCTTTGTTCGAACGGCTCCGAGGCTCTCAAGATTCGCACTCCAACTCTTTACATGGCATACAAGAACTTCTCCGGTGTTGGTGCGACGCCCGTATAAAACTCCACGTGCTTAGCCGCGCTCTCGCGGCGCGCCGCGAAAATCCCGCCCTTTTTCTCGATGGAGATTACCTGCCGCTGGAAACTTCAGGGAAGCACCAAGAGCGCATTGTCGCATTTGCAAGAAAGCACGAAGACGGTGATGCGATCGCGGTCGTACCTCGGTGTGTGGCTTGCATTCAAGCGCCCGTGATCAGTAGGCAACGCACCGATTTTTGGCGCGACAGTATTCTCACGATTCCCGAAAAATCGCCTGAAGAGTGGGTGAATGTTCTCGCAGGTACGCATTCCTCCACTATTTCCGCCAGAGGGAACCGCTTAACCATCGGCGATGTTTTTGGCGACTTCCCGATCGCACTGCTTATCCCTCGAGACGCGACAAACCTCTGATGATATCGCGAGCGAGCGCCCGCCCGTCCGGGTACCCTGAAGTTCAAGCTCTCTCGGACTCGCGCAGCTTGCCTTACACAGGTATCCGCAAATCACCTGCCCTGTTTTGCGGGGATGACCTAATACTCGGACCTTTTAAGGAATGCCATCCTCCTGAAGGCTACACGCCTGGATTGCCATGTCCCGCCGCGAAAAGAGGGTGTGCGATGGACAAGAGGAGCGCCGGTACGCTGAAAAGACAAAGCTGTGCTGCATTGAGTAAACCCTTCGGTCTGCCGCTTCGGCTGTTTCTCTATCTTCTGGTGTTTTGTTCTGCAGGACCTTCGTGGGCGCGCCCGGTGCCGCAAGAAAACGAGCGGAGGCCTTTGGGCTCGCTAAGTGCAAGCGGAGCGGTGCAAATCAACGGAGCGTCTGTCTCGTCGCAATCTGCTGTCTACGCTGGCGATACGATCACTACACGTGAAGACGGCGAAGCTACTCTCACGGTCCGTGAGCGAGGTAAGTTCGAGATTGGCCCACTCACACAGGTTGTCTTCACGGACGATTCCCGATTTGCCGCCCAGCTCGCCCTCGGTACCGTGGAATTCGATGCGCTTGCTGAGCATTCCAATCTTGCCGTGCGCGCCGGTGATTACGTGGTTTCAGTAGCGCCCGGTGCCATTCCGGAGATTTCGGCCACCGTCCGACGCACAACGGACGGCTCCGCCTTGGTCTCCTGCGGCAAAGGCAGCGTTCAGGTTGTGGCGTTGCAAGGGGACACTTCGCTTGCTCTGCAGGCCGGCCAATCCACCAGTTTGGCATCGCGAGGTGAGGTGGTGAGAGCGGTGGTGCCCGCTGAACCAATCCTCGCTTCGCCCCAGCGCGCCGTTAAAAGGCATTGGCTGCGGACTGTTCTTATCATTGGAGCCGCCGCCGGCGTTGCGGGTGTGATTATCGCCACTCATCATGGTAGTGGCCCTGGACACGCCGCCAATCTCGGACCTTCACCAACTCCAACACCCACGCCAGCTCCGACACCGACACCGACACCGACTCCGACGCCCACGCCGACACCGATACCAACTCCAATTCCCACTCCCACGCCGCCTCCGATTCCGACTCCTCCGCCCACGCCGGCCCCGACACCACCTCCAGCTCCTCAGCCGCCAGGGCAAGGTCCAGGACAAGGGAACGGTAATGGAAATGGCAAGGGCAATGGGCACGGGCATGACAAAGGGAACTCTTAACGCCGCGTTCAGCCATGCTCACGAACACAACAGCAAATCAGCGGATAGTTTTCGAGACCTGCTCAGCCCCAAAATGCGCTGGTGAAGAATGGCTCCGATAACGAATGAACTTGCTGGCGAGCACCACAGCAGTCACGAAGTACCGCCGCTTCCAATCGGCGAAGCCGCTGCGCTCGTAGCCAAGCTGCTCTCCGAATCCGACCAACCCGCCGAGACCGATGCACAGACCTCACTCTCGAGCCCCTCGTCTGAGCCCGCATTAGTCACTGCCGAATTACTTGCAGTCCCCGCGCTTCATCCACCCAGCGATCGAAGGGAACGCTCCGTTCTGTCTTTCGAGCCAGCCAGACCATTGCTGCCGTTTTCGAAGATCGGCGTCGTCTTTGTCATCCTCGGTCTGGCCGCCCTGATTTTTGGATCCGGACTCGCGGTCGGCTACGGCATCTTGGGTCGACACTCCGCACAGAGCGGCAAACCGTCCGCTCAGGCAAATACACCCGCAGTTCAATACAATGCAACTTCGGAAGCGATTGACAGTGCTGCTAACCTGCCGCGCGCAGCAAGCGTTTCGCCTCAGAATTCTGCCGTGACGCTGCATCGAACAAATTCTGTAGCAGTAGCCGGTATCCACACTTCAATTTCATCCGACGGCAATACCGATCACAATCTTCAACCGTCGGCTACCGAGGCGCGGAGCGAACAAGCTGCGATCACTCACGCGATGAGTACGTCTCCGCGCTTGACGAATAATTCTCCGATCTCCGATCGGGCCGTGGCTTCAATTCCGTCAGGTAGCCCACAGCCTGACCGGCAAGCAACGTCTACGCGCCATCCTGGATATGCACAGTCTTCCGGTCCGTCAGCATCGGACGGCGTCGCGCAGGCGCTTGTATCATCAGCACAATCGGCTAATCCGGCAGGAGAGGGAAACAGCGCCGACCCCTTAGAAAACGCGTCCAACGTCACGTCAGCACCCGAAAGCGCTGAGACACCAACCCACCTTGGGACTGGCACGGACGCGCCAAGCACGCAAGAAGTCTCCTCGGATGTTTCCGGCGGCGCGATCGGCGCCTCGCCTGGCCACATTGATCCTTCTCAACTAGTTTATTCCGTGCAGCCTGTCTATCCTTTGACAGCAAAACAGCTCCACGTGGAAGGTGATGTCGAACTGCGTATCGTAGTTGGGACAGACGGCACCGTACAAAGCGTTGGCCTGGTAAGCGGACCACCGTCGCTTGTAATGGCCGCCATCGATGCCGCCCGCCAGTTCCGCTATAAACCCGCGCTTCTCAATGGGAAGCCCATCGAGACATTACAAACCATAGAAATGTCTTTCAAATTGAAGAATTAAGCTCATCCGAATTCCGCTCAGCTGCAACTGTGTAAACCAAGCTACAATGCCTCAAGAGACCTAGCGGAGGGGTGGCCGAGCGGTTGAAGGCGGCGGTCTTGAAAACCGTTAGGCCCGAAAGGGTCTCGTGGGTTCGAATCCCACCCTCTCCGCCATATTATTATTGACCCGAAAACTTGATAGCGGACTAAGAGTGCGAACATGAGGAAAACCAAGAATCGAGTATTGGCGTTGGGTGCAGTGAATCCGCTTTGAGGTTGGGGCCCTCTAATCGGAACTCATGCCAACAGGTGCAGTAGGCTGCTACGGAAAGCAATAACCACAATTCCTATTAAGGACTGCGATCAAGCCGGCAAATTTTGGCCGAGGATACGGCTCTCCGGCTCAGTTTCTTGCTCGACGAATTGCCGCCTGCTTTCTTCGTCTCTTTCATATCGCCCCTCCGCCGCTGATTCTCTTCACTTCGCGCATCGCCGGCGCGCCCTGCATCATACCCGCTTCATTCCAGGTCGGGCGGAGTAACTTTCGCGATCCACGAATCGTAGTCCACATAGCCAATTGTTTTCTGCTGCTCCGCAATTCGCGAATCAATCGCGGCGATTTGCTCGCGCGAAAGCGTCGGCAGCTCCATAATTTGTTCGATCATCGATTCGGTCTGCGCGGCGGCCTTCGCCTCGGCGGCTTCATAAAACGGCGCAAGGTTCCCATCGCTCGCTCCCACATCGAGATAATTTTCGATCAGATGCGCCGTCACTCTCTGGCTGTGCACCAGCGACACGCGAATGTTCCCCTGTCCCGTCACCACGTTTCCCACACCGAAGACGCGCTCGCAGCCCATGTAGCGCGGAATCTCCTCGCTCGAAAACGTGTAATATTCGCCCTTCATCGCGACGCCCGGCAGCGCCTCCGGCACCGATCCGATCGACGAAATCACGAGTGGCGCGCGCAGCTCGTGTTCCGATCCCGGAACCGGCTCCGCTTTGCGCCCCTCCACTTTCGTCCGCGCGACGCGCAGCCCCGCCATTCGCCCGTTTTCCTCGACGACGCCCGTTACCATCGTGCAATCCTGCACACGAAACAAAAATTTCTCTCGCGCCAGCCGCAGCAGTTTCAATCGCACCTGCTCCGTTTTCGCGATCTGATCCTGCGTGGCATTGTCCGGAGGCTGCGCGAGCGGCATATCCTGCTCTCGCCGCCGGTAAATGAGCAGGCAGCCGTGCACGCCGAGCGATTGCGGATCGATTCCGTGAACTTTGCAAATTGCGGGGATGCCTTTCTTTTCCAGCTCATGCATCTCCACGTGAATACCGCGCGCGGCAAGCGCCCGCTCGTAATTCTCGAGTTGGAGGATTTTCACTACGTCGATGGACGCGAGCCCGCCGCCTACAACGAGCGTCCCATCCGGCGCGTCATAACGCGGGCCGTTGTAGCTCTTTTCGTTTTTGTGGTTATACCAGTAGATAAACGCGTTTTGGTAAAGCAGCCCTTTGTCGATAAACTTTTCCGCGCCCGGCACGCCGATGTCGCGGTCGCGCCACGCGCCGTTCGCCAAAATAACCGCGGAAAATCCCCATTTGTTGCAGAAATCGTGAAACTCGATCTCGCGTCCCACCTTCGTCGTCGGCAGATAGCGCACGCCCGGCTTCTTCAGCCGCGCATCGATCAACGCATACTCTTGCTTGCGCTGTTGCGCGTGCCAGCGGGGAAGTCCGTCCTCGATTTTTCCGTAGGGCCGGTTGTTCTGCTCGATCACGGCCACGTGAATGCCTTTGTCCGCCAGCAACTCCGCCGCCACCGATCCCGACGTGGCCGCGCCAATCACTGCCACATAATACTTGCCCGGTTCGCCCATAGGCTCCCTCGATCCGCGCCATTGTACACGGAATAAGGATTGGCGACTGCCTACGGCTTTGCCTGCTTAAAGCCCCACAAATCCTCATCTGGTGCCCCGTTGTAATCGCCGCGAAGCTCGCTCGAATGAGGAGTTACCG
>JBOGMU010000026.1:0-4345 GCA_050746865.1 Candidatus Acidiferrales bacterium | reverse complement strand
GCGACAGAGAGGGGTTGCGAGAAGCGATGTTGGCGGCGAGGTCCTTGCGCCAAACTTCTATCTCAGCTAGAAAAGCATCATCTACCTCGGCAGTACCCTTTTTGAGCTTCGTCGAAAGCGTGTAGCGGTCAAATGAGCCTTTATAAACCGCTTCTTTTGAAAACCGTGAGGCGATATCGTCCCATTGGTCCAGATATTTTGTGAAGGGAATGAGGTCGATTCGAGCTACGGACGCTTTATCACTGGGGCGGGGTTCCGTTCGACAGTCGTAAACGCAAAATTCGGCAAAGTTCGTCAGGAGCGAAAGCGAAAGCTTCGAGGTCCAGGCGTAACTTCGGAGTTGGAATGCCGGAGCGGGGTCGGCACCGACATTAACCGCTGGCCGCTTTGCTTCAACATAAAATTTGCGGTTACCGCCCACTTGGAAGCAATAGTCGGGCGCCTCGGTGTGCGGGCCGCTGCGAAGGCTGTATTCGTGTAAGACGTCCTTATAGCTCTCAGCGTAATGCTGCTTATTATGGATATCCCAACCGAGAGCCCCAAAGAACGGGTCGATGAATTGAACCCTGACTTCTGTCTCGTTGAGATTGTTTCGATATACATCGGCATTGCGCGCAAAGTGCTCAACGAGTTCGACGATGACATTAGGGGGAGCCATCCATCGCCAAGATACCGGAAATACGTTTAGTACGGAAGTAAATGTCTACGCAATAGCTCAGAATGATAACAGGCGCACCGCGCCGCAGCAGGACGGCGGCTTGAGGTCGCGATCGACTCCTAGACCTATGGGGGAAGCTGGGCACGGAACGGAACGCCGGGAAACCCGCCGCCTGCCTCCGTCGGTTCAATTCGCGAGTTTTTGTGAACGGAGCCAATCGCCGAAACGGTCGAGCCAGCTATCGACGGGCAGATCGTGGGTGCGCGTACCGAAGCCGTGGCCGCCCTGCATGTAAACGTGGATTTCGGCGGGCTTGTGTGCCGCTGTGTAGGCCACGAAGAGGGCCGGGCCGCTCTTATTCGAAATAGGATCGTTCTGGGCGCTGGCTATGAAAAGCGGCGGAGCGTCGCTCGGCACATTGAAAGACGTAGCAAGACAACATGCGTAGATCGAGCCAACGAAAGCGGGGCGAGTCTCCGACTTGTCATCGAGCATCACAGTGTCGGCAATATACCCTCCGGCTGAGAAACCCATGATCCCGATCTTTTGCGGATCGACGTGCCAGTCGGCTGCATGCTCCTTTACCACGCGCATCGCCTGATGTCCGTCCGCGAGCGTCAGTGGCTCTACCTTGCGAACCGCATTCGGGCCTCCGCCGTAAGGAGCAACGTCGTCCGGAGGCTGGGGCGAGTCCGGAGGTATGGCTCCGTGCGCCTGCGCATTCATTTCGGCAAAAGCCTGGTCGGTGCCGGTGTCGGTGAGCCGGTATTTGAGGACGAAGCTGGCGACTCCATGCTTCTGTAGGTACTCAGCGATGTGAGTACCTTCGTTGTCCCATTGCTCGAAGCGGAAACCGCCGCCGGGAGCGATGATCACTCCCACGCCCGTGGAGGGCGTTGATGCGTCCGGCAAAAAGACAGTGACGGTGGGAATCACAACGTTGCGCACGCCGCGATTGCCGGGATTGCCATAATCGACTTCCTTTTGCGTCCATCCTTCGGAGCCTGGCGCAACGCCGGGATACAAGCGGAGCACTTGATGGCCGTTATCTGTGGCTGTCGGCGGAGCTTGCGTGTCCGCCGCCGCAGTCGGCGCGGTTTGCGCCATGGAGACCGAAGCTGCGAAGCCGATCATTGCGACAAGCGCGAGAATGCGCATTTCTCTCTCCTCTTCGTGCGATGTAGCCATTGCAAATCTGCCGCGCTGCTACGTTTAAACCTCACGCCAAAATCTGCGCGATATCTGCTAGACCAATTAGCCGGGATCGACCTTATCCCACACTTCGCGTTCCAGGCGGTAGGGATCGTCAACGACTTTGCACTGGGCGTCGATGAACATGGTGGCTCGCTTTTCGGCGGTGTAAGGAGGCCACGCAGGCTGGCCTTTGGCTGAAGGATGGCCGGTGCGCGCGAAACTGCTCCAGAATCCGCTCATGTTGAGGGCGGTGTCGATGCTGCTCTGGTCGGCAGAACCGAATACGCTGCCTGTCGTGGGACCGGATGTTGGCGACCCGATTTCCGGCGCGGGCACGTTATTGAATTTGTAGACGATCTCGGCGGCGTGCGCGGCTCCGTAAATGTGATTCGTGCCGGGAATCAGGCGTTTCGATTCGTGAACGAAGTTGTACATGTAGACCGGTGCGCCCTGCTGGGCGTATTTGCGCTCTGCGATTGTGACTGAGCCGATGACGTCGAAGCGCGCGGTCGCGATGGCGACGTAGAGGTCGGCGGGCGAATCGCCGGGGCGGCTCTTTTTGTAAGCATCGAGCACCGCATCGGCATTCGCGCCAAGCTCTCTAGCGAGACGCTCTTTCAAAGTGGCGTCCGTGAGGGAATAAACATCGGTGGCGCGCTGCTGCGAGAAGAAGAAGTTCATCTCGTCGCGGTTGTAGCCGACGATCAGGGGCTTATTCTTCGAGATAGCCGCCGCTGTGGGGTAAAAAGGATCGTGGTCCATGATGTGGCCGTCGAGCGTGGGCGCAAAGCCTCCGCCAGCGCCGCTATAGGTGAACCCGTACCGCGCGTTGTCTCGCATCGATGGACCCCGGCCCTGAGGTCCCCGCGAGGAAGGCGCCGGACGGCCGACCGTTCCCTGTATTTCCACTAACTTGTCCGCCGGGACTTCTAGAAGCTGGCGCCACTGCGATTTATCCAAGCCGAGTTGCTGCAGGACCATTTCGGTCGTTCGTGCTGCCGCATCCAACGGGCGGAGACGAAGGCCCGGACCGCTCTCTACGGACGCCTTATTGAAATATGGCGCTGCGGAAGGCATGGCATACAGGCAGGAGGTTTTCGCACCGCCGCCGCTTTCGCCGAAAATCATCACGTTGTTCGGGTCGCCGCCGAATCGTTCGATGTTGCCGTGAACCCACTTCAGGCCGTCGCGGATGTCTTCGAGGCCTTGATTGCCCGAGGTGGCATATTCCTCGCCGCCCAGCTCGCCGAGATAGAGATAGCCGAGAAGGCCGAGGCGATGATTCGTGGCGACAACGACAACGTCCCACGTGCGGGCCAGCTTGCTGCCATCCTGATATGCGGCTGCTCCGGAGCCGGTGGTGAAGCCACCGCCGTGGCTGTAAAACATGACCGGGCGCTTGCGGCCGTCAGCCGCGGGCGTCCATACATTCAGGAAAAGGCAGTCTTCTGCAAATGCAGGTTCGTTCGCGCGGCCTCTGCCGGGCTGCATGGAGGGAGGGCCAAACTCCAGCGCGTCACGCACACCCGTCCAAGACTTAAGAGGCGGCGCGGTTTTGAAACGGTTCGCGCCAGAGACAGAACCCGCGTAGGGAATGCCCCTGAATCGCACGAGGCCATCGCCTTGCGCGCCGCGAACCTTGCCATAACTGGTTTCGACTTTGACGTACGGACCGCTCAGTGGAACAGGAGGGCTCAAAGGAGGAGCCTGGCCCCAGGTATCGCGGACAAGGTAAGCGCCAACCAGGGCAGCCGAGCTTGTCGCGAGAAAATCGCGGCGCGTCAACGCACTTGAGAAAAACTTTTCGCGATCAGTCATGATTTTCTTCTCCACTAGCACTTGTGCGGGCGCTTGCTCGCGACCGGATTTCAAGAAGCTAATTTCCGGGCGGGCAGCGGACCGGACAGGCTGCCCGCACGCTCGAATCGTTTATTTTTTGAAAAGAAGCGAAGCGTAATCGCTCAGAAAATCGCGCCAAAGAAACCAATAGTGCCTGCCTGGAATTTCCTTATAGGAAGTTGGAAAACCTTTGGCTTTCAAGTCGCCTTCGAGCGCAACAGTTCCGGCGCGAGCCATATCAATGTCTCCAGCGCCGGTCCAATAGAACTTCACTCCGTCCTTCTTGATTTGCTCGAGTTGGGATTCAAACGTCTCGTTTCCGACTTGCCCGCCCGCGCTGAAGACGCCGATATAGCCGAACAAGTTCGGATTATTGTTAGTGGTCATCACGGTTTGCGCGCCGCCCATGGACAGTCCGGCGATGGCACGATGATCCTTGTCGGTATAGACGCGGTAGTGTTTCTGGACGAACGGGACAATGTCGTCCACGATGCTTTGCGGATACGAGCCGGCGTATGGCTGCGGACCTCTCCCTCGCCCTGTAGCGAACCCGCCTCGGGCGCCATTTGCGCCAGCCGCGCCAGCGCCACGGCCCGGGAAAGGGCCTCCACGCCCGGGGTTGGGTAGCGGGGCGCTCACCTGTTGCGGGGAAGG
>JBOGMU010000025.1:0-7608 GCA_050746865.1 Candidatus Acidiferrales bacterium | reverse complement strand
CAGTTGGGATGTACCTGGGATTTGTTGGAATCGGTGTTGTTGTCCTCTCGTGGGTCGCGGCGCATTACATCTCGTGGTATCACCCGCGACGAGTGCAGCATGCCCTCAAGTCTGTCACGTATCCAATGCAGCTCCTCACGCTAAACCGTCTGCACCCTCAGCAGAAATACACGGAGAAGGAGATCTCTCCCTACTTCTGGCCTAATGGGAAAATGCCCATCCGCGATGACTGGAAGCAGTTGGCAGAAAGTGGCTTTGGGAATTTCAGGCTGAAAGTAGGAGGCCTGGTCGAGAACCCCATCGAGATTTCTCTCGCAGATATCGAGCGGCTAGGCGAAATCGAACACATTACGATGCACCATTGCATCCAGGGGTGGAGCGGAATCGCCAAATGGGGCGGCATTCCCATGCAGAAGCTTGTTGATCTTGTGAGGCCAAAACCGGAAGCAAAAGTCGTCGCCTTCTTCTCCTTTGGCGAAGCTCTCTACGGCGGCCGCTATTACGACACCCAGAGCCTCGACAACGTGCTGAAGCCGCAATGCCTGCTCGCGTCGCGGATGAATGGGCAACGCCTTCCGCAAGTTTACGGCGCGCCTTTGCGGTTACGCGTGGAAAACCAACTTGGCTACAAGATGGTCAAATGGATTGAGCGCATTGAGTTCGTCGAGTCCGAAAAATCTCTTGGCAAAGGAGAAGGCGGCAAAAACGAAGATGATGAATACTTCGACCTGCTGCCAAATATCTGATGCGAGATCGCGACTCTTTCGGCCAGGAACATGCTGGAGACCATATTTTCTCCTTTTTCCAGAAGCTGCGGCTCGATTGGCTGCTTCATCATTTTCCGCCGCGGCTTGTGCGCTCCGCCTACGTGTTCATCAACGGCTTCGTCACGATCGCGGTGCTTGCGCTGTTGGCTCTTGTGAGCCGCAACCCGTTTGTGTTCCCATCGCTTGGGCCCACCGCATATCTTCTCTTCTTCAGCCCGCTCGGCAGGACCTCAAGCCCGAGAAATACGATTTTTGGCCATGCCATCGGCCTCGTCTGCGGTTACGCGGCGTTCGTTGTTACCGGTGCCGGAGCCATGCCATTCGGAGTTCACCCCGGAATTTTCTGGCCCAGAATCCTCGCGGCGGCTCTTTCACTTTCGGCTACGGGCGCGTTCATGGTTCTCCTCGACGTAAGCCATCCGCCGGCCGGCGCCACCACGTTAATCGTGTCGCTCGGCATCATTTCGAAACCGAGCGAACTCGTCATCATCGAGGTGGCGGTCTTCTTGTTGGTTGCTCAGGCATTGGCCATCAATCGCCTCGCGGGCTTGCCATATCCGCTATGGAGCGCACCCGCGCCAATCGATGAGTGAAGGCCGCTTCGCGCCATGCAACGCCCGCCACCTGCTGAGTCCAGGATTTCGCTTCCCGCATCAAACGGTGTAGCCTATTCGTATGAGCGACGAAA
Organism: Candidatus Acidiferrales bacterium; assembly: GCA_050746865.1. Classification (GTDB taxonomy): domain Bacteria; phylum Acidobacteriota; class Terriglobia; order Acidiferrales; family UBA7541; genus Palsa-295. The sequence goes on along the minus strand of JBOGMU010000025.1, from coordinate 6,153 downwards.
AAATCCGCAAATCCGATGCCGACTGGCGCAGCAACCTCACCGACGAGCAATACTACGTCACGCGGCAGAAGGGAACTGAGCCGCCCTTTACCGGCAAGTACACCGACACAGAAACGGAAGGCACCTACACCTGCGTCTGCTGCGGACAGCCTCTCTTCGCCTCCGACGCGAAATTCCATTCTGGCTGCGGCTGGCCCAGTTACATCCAGCCGATCGATTCCGGCAATATCGAAATGCATCAGGACACATCGCACGGCATGGTCCGCACCGAAGTCCTGTGTAGCCGTTGCGACGCGCACCTTGGCCATGTCTTTGACGACGGCCCCGCGCCAACAGGCTTGCGCTTCTGCATCAATTCCGCCGCCCTCCGCCTCAATCCCGACAAAAAGTAATGCCCTTTGCACAAAGATTTTTGTAGCGGCCGACCCGAAGTATAGTCGGGCGCTTTTACTGGGCGGCTTATGTTGGTGCGTTTCACGTAACGCACGTGTTCCGCTATATATGCGGAAGACCTGCGGCCTTTACGAATTCATGTCTCGTTTGTGTCAATCCGCAAGCACCGCAAATTCCATCTGCCGCAAACGCTCCGGCTCGCCAATCACCTCAATTTCCTTGATCTTCGGGCCTTCAAACGAAAATGTCAGCACGCGCGTCAACTTGCCACCCGGTGCCAGAATCACGCCTGCCTCGCCGTTGACCAGCACCGCTTGCACGTGCTGCATGCCACGTGCATAGGTCATCGCCTGACGTGCCCATGTTTCGGCGCCATGAATTTCCCGCGCCACGCCGCCTGCCGCAGAGAACGCATCAGCCCGGAACACCACATCCGGATCGAGCACCGCAACCAGCCCTTGAAAATCGCCCGCGCGCAGCGCCCCCAGAAACGCATCCACTACCTTCCGCTGCTCCGTTCGATTTGCATTGCCTGTAACTGGCACACCTTGCACACGTCGCCGCGCCCGGCTCGCGAGTTGCCGTGTTGCTTCCGGCGAACGCCCCGCAATCTCCGCAATCTCTTCAAACGGCACCGCAAACATGTCGTGCAGCACAAACGCGAGCCGCTCCGCAGGTGTGAGCCTGTCCAGCACAACGAGCAGCGCCAGCCCCACCGAATCCGCCAAAATAGCCTCGCGCTCCGGATCAGCAGCCTCAACCCGCGCCGCCGGCTTTTCCTTTCCGCTTTCAGTCGCTGGCGTCTCCTCCGAACGCACCTTGCGCGAACGCAGCATGTCGAGGCACACATGCGCGACCACAGTCGTCAGCCATCCGCCGAGATTCTCGATGCCATTCGCATCGGCGCGACTCAGCCGTAGCCATGATTCCTGCACCGCATCGTCCGCCTCGCTCGCCGAGCCTAGCATGCGGTACGCGACCGCGCGTAAGTGCCCTCGATTCTCTTCAAATCTCGCCGCCAGCCAATTTTGTTCCACCATGTCACATTCCCTCATTTTGCTTCGTCATCGTATTGACGAACGAAACTCACTCAATGTGACAAGGAGGAATCGAAATATGCAAGCACGTATGAATAATCCCGCGATGGTCATTCCCGAAGCGATGCAGGCGCTCCAAGCGTTGGGCGCGGCTGTGCAAAAGGGAGGAGTGCCTATCCGCACGCTTGGCCTCGTCCACATGCGTACCAGCCAGATTAATGGCTGCGCCGTCTGCCTCTCCATTCACTCGATGGTTTTCAAGGAGCCCGAAACCGAAGAGCGCCTCACCACGCTCGCTGCATGGCGCGACACAACCTTCTTCACTGACGCCGAACGCGCCGCACTCGCGCTGACCGAAGCCGTCACGCGCCTCAGCGACCGTTCCGATCCGGTTCCCGACGCCGTCTGGGACGAAGCAGCGCGCCATTACGACGAACGCGGCCTCGCCACGCTGCTGCTCTCCATCTCGGCCACGAATGTCTGGAATCGTCTCAACGTGTCGACGCGCCAGATCGCCGGTATGGTCACTTGGCCCACCGGCAAAGCCGAGAAGACCGCCGTAGCCCAGCACGCATAATTCGTGCCGCGCTGAACACCGTAGGGGCGCACGCTTGTTTACCCTGAATACTTTTGCGAAGGACTGCGCCCCTTGCGGTGTCACCGCGGTTCCCACCACGGGCACCGTTTTCGTAGCGGCGGCCATTGCTGCCGATTCTTGGCCGCGCCTCTCGGCCGCGCTTTTGAATTTGATCTCGTAGAGGTCGGCTTTCTTTTTAGCCGATCATCATTTCAAACGGCTATCATATTCTCAGGCAAATAATTTACCTTGATGGTATATTTCCCCGCACCCGGAGGAATCGCCATGAAACCGCTCTCCCGCCTAATCATTTTGCTCATATTGACCATTTGCGCCGCGCCATCCTTCGCCGCCGACGCAAACGGAACCTGGGTCGGCCAATTTACTCTCGGCATGAACCCAACTGTGCATCCATTCCATTTGGTCATGAGATCCGGCGGCCCCGTTTTGCGCGGTACGATGATCTTCTGCGACGGCAATTGCAAAACTGAAAAGGGCCGCGCCCCTATCGAGGACGGCAAAATCGACGGCTACACAATTTCCTTCGGCACAGACACCGACGCAAAAGACGTTCCTCACATCGACTTTCAAGGAACGGTGACCGGCGACTCGATCCAGTTCGTCGTTAGCGGAAAATCGCCCGATTGCCCCGAATCAAGCTGCAAAATCGGCCGCGGCTCCGCCACTCGCAAACCGCAATAGTCGCCGACAAACGGAAATCTGCTAATGTGGCGTCTTCATGGAAGGACCGTTGAAGCTCGCCATCTGCCTCGCCGCATCTATGCTGTTTTGCTCTTCGGCATTGGCACAATCGAATCAATCGCCGCAGGCAAATCCCGGCCGCCCGACGGTCTCAACTCCGGCGACTCTCACGCCGGTCGGCTATCTCCAATTTGAAACCGGAGGGCTTGGTGCCACGGACTCGCCAGGCGTCTCCACCTTCGAGGGCATCAACGAAGTCGCGAAGCTGACGGTTGCTCCCCGTCTCCAACTCCTGGCCGCGTTTTCACCCTTTGCACACTATTTCGCGAACGGGCAGACCGGGAGTAGCGCTGGGGGGATATCTCTCGGAGGGCAAGCAGTCATCAGAAAAGGCGAAGGCGCATCGCCGACAATCGCTCTGAGCTATTTTCACGAAGTCTACGGTGGGGCAGCCCCTGATCTCGACATGGGGAGCGCCACAAACTCGGGAATACTTCTGGCAAGTGCCGACGTAAAAGGCTTTCACTACGACTCGAACGCACTGCTCAATGAAATGACGGACTCCGGAGTTCGCCGCGCGCAATATGGCCAGACGCTCTCGGTCTCGCACTACGTCGCCGGAAAATTGTCCGTGTCGGGAGAGATCTGGCATTTCACGCAGCCATTTCTTCGCGGAAATGCGGTCGGCAATTTGTGGGCCCTCAACTACAACGCCCGCAACACACTCGTTTTCGACGCTGGTTTCGATCGCGGCCTCACCCACACGTCAACGCAATGGGAAGCCTTCGCCGGCTTCACCTACTTACTTCCTCATCGCCTCTGGTAACACTCTATAAGGCTCCCATGGTCCTCGCGGCAACTGAACGCACAGAAATTTTTGATTAGGTTTAAATGTAGCGCCGCGGCCTTCCAGCGCGGCGCCCGAAGCGCAACCTCGCTGCAAACGCAACGGCCACCGTTTATCGGTCGCAGCGATTTCGTAGTTGCTTTCTGTAGCGGCCGACTCGCCGTTCAAGTCGGGCGCTTTTCGCTCTTCGCTCTTCGCGCTGCAAGAGCAACAACATCAATAGGCCTTTCGGCCCTGAAATGTCGTTCTATCTTTTCCGCGGCATCCCGCATCTTCGGTGTATTGATAACCAGCCGCCCTAAGCCGTATCATTCGCAAAGGTGCCCAAATGCCGATCGTAATGGACAACACGCTAAACCAAATCCGCTCAAGCGCGATGGGCGGTGGAAACCGCGCGGAAAAGGCGAAACATCTCGCCGAAGGCATTCGCAAACTTGGCGGCTATCGCTGGGTGGGAATTTATGACGTGGGCGCCGAAGAAGTTTCGATCCTCGCCTGGAGCGGACCTGCCGCGCCGGTGTGTCCGAAATTTCCCGTGGATAAAGGACTCACCAGCGCCGCCATCGCGGAAAAGAAAGCCGTCATCGTCGGCGACGTGCGCAACGACCCTCGCTACCTCACCGCGTTTGGCACCACGCTTTCGGAAATCATCGTCCCGGTTCTCTCGCCGACCGGCAACGTGATCGGCACCGTCGACGTCGAAAGTGATCGCGCCAACGCGTTCACCAACCGCGACAGCGACATGATCCAGCAGTTCATCGCCGCCGCCCTCCCGCTCTGGCTCATCCGTTAGCCATCTCAAGCGCTAGAATTTGCCTGCTCGTATTTGTATCGAAACTATGAAGCGATCAGCAGAACCGCTAAGGCAAGAAGTACAAAAGTTCGAAAACTCGCCACCCGTATAACACCGCTGCGTTTCGACGATTTGGAGAAATCAGTCTTGCACCATTCTTGCTGTTCATTGCTCGCCAACTCGGAGCCCATCGATCAGTTGTGACAATTGTGGCAGGAAAGTATCTACGTACGGAACCGAAAACCTTGCAGAACCCTCTGACCACCGCACTTCCAGTAGTCGTTTAGGGTGGGGTATCAAAATCCGCTCTTTGAGGCTCAGAGTTGGGGGTGCTACGGCATCAATTCCCAACCCACTCAGCGGACCCATCTCAAGAGCATTTGCGGGGCGACGATTGCGTTTGTGCGGAACAAAAATCATTCCATCCCGCCCTAAGTACATCGCGCCGCCAACCACTGATGACAAATGCTCCCGAACCAATGTGCACGGAAAGCGATACTCAAGGCGCTTGTTTGGCGGCGGTGGTTCGTCGATCGAAGGCTTCCCAATGTAGAGGTCCCGCTGCATCGTGCGTGCTTTCCTTCGGGCGAGAAATGGGAACAAGATACCGAATCCTATTCCACCGAAAAAGAAGGCGAACACTACTCTGGTCGCGCGTGAATAAAATAGGCCTGAATCATCGATAGGGTATATCGCAGCAAAAATCGCCATTGCGAACCCGAAGTACAAACCGCAAACGAACGGTAGCCGTTTCCATGTGCCGGTTTCATCACCGTAGTACGCCGTTAGAGGGATGATATTTCGCATTCCGCCTCCGGCCTGCGATTCTAAACCAGGTTCACGCCAACGGTTTGACAAACGACGATACCGGACAAGTGGAGTAACTATCCCTGACACCTCGCCCTCTCACCATTGAGACCGAATCCTCAGAAATGGAAAAAATTTTCCGTTGCTCTTTTTCTCGCGATTAACCGAATTCAAATTACAGCGGCATTCGCGACAAAACCGCACCACATAAGCTGATTTAATGCGCCAAACGCGCAAAGCTGACGATGTCGTTGCAGCAGAAAATGCACGCGCGAAAGATCTGTCGGTGAAGGTGTTTAAAGCTTGAAATAAACTGCTGCTAAGGGCGGGAGCCGCAGCTTCAAAGAATAGGGGCGGTCGCTCCACGGAATCGGCTCGGCCTGCACGCCGCCCGAATTGCCGAAATCCGTTCCAGCATAGAATTGCGAATCCGTGTTCATGATCTCGCGGTAATAGCCGGCCTTCGGAACGCCCACGCGATAATTCTCTCGCGCCACCGGTGTGAAGTTGCACACGACGACAACAAAGTCTTCTGGATTCAGCGCCTTGCGGACGAATGCCAGCACGCTATTCGCTGAATCGTGCGTCTCGAGCCATTCGAACCCGTCCCACTCGAAATCCACTTCGTGCATGGCGCGCTCGCCCGTATGCAGACGATTCAAATCGCCGATCAGATTCTGCACGCCCTTGTGCCACGGCGAATCCTCAAGCTCCCATTGGACTTGTCCGCCGTCCCAGAACTCATGTCGCTGCGCCAATTCGCCGCCCATGAAAAGCAGCTTCTTCCCGGGATGCGCGTACATGTATCCGAAGAGGAGCCGCAGGTTCGCAAACTTCTGCCAGTCGTCGCCCGGCATTTTTTCGAGCAAAGCGCGCTTGCCGTGTACGACTTCGTCATGCGAAAGCGGCAAAACAAAGTTCTCATGGAAAGCGTAAAGCATTGAAAACGTGAGCTCTCCGTGATGGTATTGCCGATGAATCGGGTCGAGCGCAAAGT
>JBOGMU010000024.1:0-2356 GCA_050746865.1 Candidatus Acidiferrales bacterium | reverse complement strand
AGCCCGGCACGCTCACATTGCTCCTAGCTGGTTTCGCCATGCTCCTGCTCGCCTAGTGGCGCAAAGCAAAGCGCAAACTCGGGAAACAAACAGTCTATGGTTCGGTGCGATAGCCGATCCAGCCCCGCTACGCAGGTCTTTACATATAAAATCTAGCCAACAGCGGCCCGTGACCTGCCGCATAAATTGACAGGCCGCAGGGCGGCAGATAGCATGTTCGCAGACCACTTCTATGGAAAATGGAGCGCACGGGAAGGCGATTCTCGACCGGATTGTGGCCGCGCGGCGCGAATCAGTCGCGCACCGGAAACGCGTCCTTCCCGACGTCGCGCTGAAGTTTGCCGTGCAAAAACAGGCAGGGGCTCGCGACTTTGCCGCCGCGCTTTCCCGCCCCGGATGCAATGTGATTGCCGAGCTGAAGAAGGCATCTCCATCGCTCGGCCTAATTCGCGAAGATTACGAACCTGTAAGCCTCGCTCGCAGCCTCGAAGCAGTGGGAGCAACGGCCCTCTCCGTTCTGACTGAGGAAGAGTTCTTTCAAGGCTCGCTCGCCGACCTGAAAGAAGTGAAAAAAGCTGTCTCGATCCCCATCTTGCGCAAGGACTTCATCATCGATCCCTGGCAAGTGTGGGAAGCAAGAGCGGCAGGAGCGGATTCCTTTCTCCTGATCGTGGCCGTACTTGGCTATGAGCTGCTTGCCGAATTGCTCGGCTTAGGACGCGAGCTCGGGATGGAGCCGCTCGTGGAGGTGCATTCGCAGGAGGAACTGGCCCGCGCAAATACCGCCGGTGCGAAGATCATTGGCGTGAACAATCGCGATTTGCGGGACTTCAAAGTCACCTTGCAGACCTCGCTCGATTTGGTCCAAGAGATTCCTGAAAACGCTGTCGCGGTGAGTGAGTCAGGCCTTCATAACCGCGAAGACCTCGAGCGTTTGGGGTTAGCCGGGTTCGATGCGTTTTTGATCGGCGAACGGCTGATGAAGCAGGCGGACCCCGCCGCTGGATTGAAAGAGTTGCTTGGCACAGCTGATGCGGGAGCGGCTGGAGCGCACTGACCGGTATTCCGAAAATGGCAAAGACCCGTGTGAAAATTTGCGGCATCACGAATTGGGCTGACGCGCAGCGGGCCTGCGAGGCGGGCGCGAGTTTTCTTGGGTTCAATTTTTACCGCGAAAGTCCGCGTTACATTTCGCCAGCGCGCGCCAGTAAGATTGTGAATCGGCTTCCCGACGGAGTTGCAGCCGTCGGCGTCTTCGTGAACGAGGCCGGCGATGCGGTGATTCAAACGGCGCGCCGACTGAAGCTCGATTTTGTCCAGTTGCACGGCGAAGAATCTCCGGAATTAGTCGCACAGATAGCGCAATATGTACCGGTGATAAAAGCGATTCGAGTGCGTAGGCCATTTCGCATGTCGCAGCTTGAACAATTCAAGAGCGCCAGCGCATTTTTGCTGGATGGGTTCGATAAGCGAGCGCGGGGCGGTACCGGCAAGACATTCGATTGGACTGTGGCACAGCGCGTGGGACGCGGTCGCACGATTTTTCTGGCGGGCGGATTGACGCCTGAAAACGCAGCGCAGGCGAGTAAGACCGTGAGGCCGTACGCGCTGGACGTTTGCAGCGGCGTCGAAGATAGGCCAGGGAGAAAGGATGCCGCGCGCATCGTAGCGTTCATGCGCGCCGTTGGAAACGGGAACGGGAACATGAGTAGGAAGAGGGCGCGATGAGTCCGATTGTAGAGCAGAGAATGCAGGAATCGCCGGATGCGCGCGGCCGCTACGGCGCTTACGGCGGCCGTTACGTGCCGGAAACGCTGATGGCTCCCCTCGAAGAGTTGGAGCGCGCGTATGCAGAGGTAAAGAACGATCGCGCCTTTCAGGCACAGTTAAACACAATGCTGCACGATTTCGCCGGCCGACCAACGCCTCTGCAGTTTTGCCAGCGGTTGACGACGCAGCTTAGCGGTCCACGAGTGTATTTGAAGCGCGAAGACCTGCTCCACACGGGCGCGCACAAGATCAATAACTGCCTTGGCCAAGGACTCCTTGCCGTCCGCATGAACAAAACGCGCGTGATCGCGGAGACCGGCGCGGGCCAGCATGGCGTAGCGACCGCAACAGTGGCGGCGCGCCTAGGGCTTTCGTGCACGGTGTACATGGGCACGGAAGACATGGAGCGCCAGCGTCTCAACGTGATGCGAATGCGGCTGCTCGGCGCGGAGGTGATTGGTGTCGATTCTGGCAGCAAAACGCTCAAGGATGCAATCAATGAGGCGATGCGCGACTGGGTTACCAACGTCCACAATACACATTACTTGCTCGGATCCGTTTTGGGTGCGCATCCTTACCACCAGAT
>JBOGMU010000023.1:0-14292 GCA_050746865.1 Candidatus Acidiferrales bacterium | reverse complement strand
CGTGATTTCCGCCGGCAAGGTAAGCGTGAAATCCAACTCGGTACCGGGACTCATCTCCTTCTGCATTACGAAATACACGCCGCGCGTTGAGATGTCCCTGGTCTGACCGTTGTGAGCACTCGGGTCTCGATTGATCGGCAGGCGAATGCTTACCGGCAGAGACAAATCGTACCGGCGAGCCATGCGACGCTCCGTCATCCCCCGTATTCCTCCGAAAAAAGATGCGAATCTACCCCATGCCGCAAACCACTGGTGCAATCACTCTTCCAAAAAGATACAAGAATATTGCGCCGCGGAGACGGGCAAATTTTGCCCCTGTGCGCTCACGAGCCGCAGCCGAACAAAGTCTGACAACTTCTTTCGGTACAGTAAAAAGGATCGCCTAAAGCTGAAGGTCCCAAGAAATTGAGAATCGACACGCGTTCTGCAGCGACGCCCTTTAACGCGCCGGAGCGGAATACTAGACCAATCCGCAAGAAGATGGGAAGCGATATTTTGAGATATGTGCTCTACTTGTGCAATCGTTTTCAGGGTATAGGACTATGTGGGGTGGGGCAGCCCTTAGCCCTACTGGTAATCCCCCGCTGACCCGCAGTCAGAAGCAGGCAATCAACTGCGAACGCCGGGAACCGCATGCGCCTCTTCGGCCTTCTCCTTCAGCCCTGCCTCTTTGGCGGCCGCTTCTCTTGCCGCTGCCGCGGCCTTTGCCGCTGCCGAGCGAGCTCCTCGGCCGGAATCCAAATTGAATTGCCTCATTTTGTACAGCAGAGCTTTGTAGCTGATTTCGAGCATGCGCGCCGCATCCTTGCGGCACCAATTTGTCTTTTCGAGCGCGTCGGCAATGGCTTCCATTTCCGCTTCGTCTTTTAGTCCGCGAACCAGAGCCTTCAGTCCCTGATCCTTAGGAGCTGGAGCCGCGTCTTCGCGTGGCGCAATACGCTGCTGTTGTCCGGTCATTTCGACGAGTTCGCGGAAGCTCCCTTCATCGTCTTCAAGAATCACGTAACGCTTAACGAAGTTCTCGAGCTCCCGAAGATTGCCCGGCCACGGATAGCGAAGCGCAGCCTCCATGAGATGCTTCGATGGATCAGGAGCAGCCTTGGCGTACTTTTCGCTATATTTCACGAGAAAGTGGCGGAAGAGCAGCGGAATCTCGGTGGTGCGCTCCCGCAAAGGTGGAATATGAATCGAAAGCACGTTGAGGCGGTAATAAAGGTCCTCGCGGAAACGCCCGGTGCGCATCGCTTCTTTTACGTTCATATTCGTGGCGGCGAGAACTCGCACGTCCACGTTGACGACGGCGCGCGCGCCAAGCCGCGAAAATTGGCCGTCCTGCAACACGTGCAGCAGCTTTGCTTGCAGATGCGGACTCATCTCCGCAATTTCATCCAGAAAAATCGTACCGCGATTGGCAAGCTCAAATTTTCCGGGCTTCGCTCGGACGGCGCCCGTGAACGCGCCTTGTTCGTAGCCGAAAAGTTCCGATTCGAGAAGTTCACCCGGCAGCGCCGCGCAGTTCACCTTCACGAACGCCTGCTGCCTGCGCGTGGAGCGCAGGTGAATCATGCGGGAAACAACTTCCTTCCCAACGCCGCTCTCTCCGCTGATGAAAACAGGCACATCCACGGGCGCGATTTGCAGGATTTGCTGGCGAATCTTGAGCATTTGCGGGCTCGCCGCGAGAAATGAAATATCTTCTGTCAGCGCCTCGCAATATTCGCGCAGAGACTCGTTCTCCGAGCGAAGCTGCTGCTTCTGCTTACATTTCAAAAATGCCGCTTCCAACTCGGGCTTCTCGAATGGCTTCGTGAGGTAGTCCATGGCGCCCAAGCGGATCGCTTCGACGACGGTAGTCACTTCGTTCGAGCACGAAAGCATAATGACGCTAAGTGTGCGATCGAGTTGCATGAGCTGACGCAGCGTCTCGATGCCGTCCAGTTCCGGCATCAGAACGTCCAGAATGACCATGTCGGGACGCTCCCCGGAGCCGACGCGCTCCAGAGCTTCTTTGCCGCTCGCGACCGTTTCCACTTTATAGCCATCCACTTCGAGCAGTGTCTGAAGAACTTTTCGAATACTAGGTTCGTCGTCAACAACGAGTATCTTTTCTTTGTCGGCCATGAGCTTTCCTATTGGGCTTGAGCAGCTGCGAGCCCGCGTTATTGAAAATCGCTATTCCGTTTGAATCGGCAGCAAGAATGAAAAAGAACTGCCGCGTCCTAGTTCGCTATCGACCCACACTTTGCCGCGATGAGCCTGAATCAATCTCTTGGTGATTGCCAGGCCCAGGCCCATTCCGGACGATGAGGGATCGACGCGAACGAACTCTTCGAAAATCTCCTGGTGAAACTCGGCTGCAATGCCGCTGCCTGTATCCGCAACAGAAATCATTACCGCATTGGGCGTTTCTCCGATGCCACGCCGACGCTCGTCGGCCGGAGCGGCTTCGTTGACACGACGTTCCCAAAAATGAGGCTGCGCCATCAGCGTCACCTCGCCGCCCGGCGGGGTGTGCTTCAATGCGTTATCAATCAGATTAAAAATGCATTGCTGCACTTTTTGATAGTCGAATCTGAAGATCGGTAAATCCTCGTGAATTTTCACGTCGAGGCGCACTTTGGCACGCTGAAAGGCATCTTGCCAACGGCAGTTCAGATCCTTAATGCAATCGCGCAAATCGTTGTCGCGCAGGTGCAGCACGAGCTTCCCGCTTTCGAGCGCCGAATAGTTAAGAAACATTGAAACGAGGCGTACCAGGCGTTCGCAGCTCTCTTTGGATTCGTGCAGGATGTCCGTCTGCTTGTCGCTGAGTTTTCCAAGCGAGCCAGAAAGCAAAAGATCGTAGTAGCCTTTCATCACGGCGAGCGGCGTCTTCAGTTCATGTGCGGCCGAAGCGAGAAAAACCGTTTTTTGACGATTTACTTCCTGAAGGCGGAGATAAGCTGCGAGAAGATTTCGGTACGTCGTCTCGCGTTCCTGCATCAACTCTTGCACCGTCTGGCGCATGTCGGCCTCTTCCGGTTGCAAGTCGGGAGGAGCCGGTTCGAGATAGACCGCAAGCCAATCGAGTTCGGGCAGCCAGCGGACACGCGCTCTCATCGATGAGTCACTGATGAGAGGCATCGTGACTTCCTGCTGACCTTCCGTAAGCTTCCTCAGCGTTACCGTTGCGTCGCCCGTGAGGATGTCTCTGAAGAGGTTCACCTCTTCGTCGGTCAATGTCAGTCCCCGGACGAATTCGTGGGCATGCAAATTCTTGAAAAGAATCCTGCCGCTGCGGTCGGAAACGATCAGGGGTCGGTCGAGCGCATCGAGAAGACTGGCCACCGGTTCTAGGACAGTGGCGCTGCCCTTACGGCGCTCGATTGTGGCTGTTCTCGGCACTGTTCCTCCGGCGAGGGCAAATTCAAAGCTCAGGAAAGACTATTCCAACAGAGCGAATAGGGGTTTCGCCTGGGCTTGGATGGGAAAACATATGCTCTCAGACGTGTTTGAGAGCTGTCAATGGTAAATACGTCCCATGTTTGCACAATGGTGGAAGCCTCTGGGCATAACATTGCGCATCTTGCTCACAGCCCTCGCTCAACACAATTTATTGGACCGCTGTATGTTGCTGTTTCGATTGGTCTTAGAAGAAGCAAAAGGCCTTCAAAAGGTTTGCCCTTAAATTGCGGTTAATCCGAGTACTAAAACTGAGGGACTATGATGCACGCGAGAGAAACAGTAATCCACAAGACTGGAGCGCGGACGCTCTGTGAAGAACGTAGGCGTTTTCCGCGGATCCATTTGCAAGTGCCGCTGTTTATACGAGGTAAGGACTCGCAAGGCGAGCAATTCCTTGAACTCGCTAAGGCCTTAGATATCAGCGCCTTGGGAGCATTAATTACGTGCCCGAAAGCGCTGGCCGTCGGAGACTTCGTGACTCTGACGGTACCGGCTCCTTCGATAACGTCCTCGGCTTTGATCCCAGCCGGGATGCCGCCGATCCAAGCCCGAGTTCGGCGCGAGCAAGAGGCTGGCGACATCTATCTAGTGGGCGTCGAGTTCATAAAACCTCTGACGTAAGGCGTCATGTTTTCTTACCTGTTTCTGCCACATGTGGAAAGCAAGTTCAGCTTCCGCGCCAGTGTTTCATTTTGAGAGTGCACTTAACAAGCTATATCATTTGTTTTCAATGGGATGCTGCTCCAATCTTTTGACGCATCCACCCTCACATTTGGACTATGCTTTGCATACACACCAGCGTCCCCGCAGGAAGCCCTGACTGAAGTTCAGGGAAGAGAAAGTCTAGACAATTGATGCCTCTGCCCGGCGACGTGCCCCAGCCGCAGCCATCGGCCGAAGACTCGTTTCTCGACTTGCTTGTTGAGACCCTCGCGGCTCTCGACGAGTCGGTGCGCGGACAATTTCTCCGCCAGTACTTCCGCACGATTGCTCACATCGAGCTCACCGAATCCCAAAGCAATCAGCACTGGGACAAAATCCTGGAGCGTCAGCGCGAGCTCTCCGCCAATCTCGGCAAGAGAGTCTCGCTCAAGACGGCCATCATTGATGTACTCGCCTCAGCGAACGTGCTGCGCGTACCAATCATTATCGAATACGAGGAACTGAAGAAGCTTCAGGTGAACGCAGCAACAGATCCGCTGACGGGGTTGTATAACCGGCGATTCTTTGACGAAGCCTGCGAACGCGAACTCAACCGTGCCAAGCGCTATGGCCAGACTCTGGCCTTTGTGCTGCTGGATCTTCACAAACTCAAGGAAGTGAACGATCAGCGTGGGCATCTTGAAGGCGACAACATCATCCAACTCGCCGCGACCACGCTGCGAAAGACGCTCCGCGCCTCCGATACAGCATTTCGCATTGGTGGCGATGAATTCGCGCTGCTGCTGCCACAGACGGAGCTCGAGCAGGCGACCACGCTCTCCCGGCGTGTGCGATCTCAATATGAGACCGAAGTTCGCCCCCTTAACCTGGGAGTCGGAGTCACCCTCGATTTTGGAATCGCCATTTATCCGCAAGACGCAGATGAGCAACGCGCACTTCTCACGCTGGCAGATGAGCGCCTCTACGAGTTGAAGCAGGTCGGACGGACCACGCAGCCTCGAGTCATTCCTTTAGAGAGTTATCCGCGCGAAACACCGGCTCCATCGCCCAAAGCAGTTCCCGTTGCCGCCTCGGAGCTGAGTCCCGAAAAGCCGGCTCCCCGGGCTTCGGAGCAGCGGAAATGGGAGCGCGTGTCGCTAACGGGCACCAAGGCTCACGCGGTCCTTCCAGAGCAGGCCCAGAAGACCGCCCGCGTCCTGGATCTAAGCTACGGCGGTGTGGCCCTTCTCCTCAATGAGGGCGATGAGGTCCCCGAGCAATTCAATGCCGTGCTCAACGTGCCGATCCTGCCTCCGGTTCGCGTCGTTCTCAAGCGCGCCTACTCTTCTCGAACTGAAAGCGGCCGCACGCGCGTAGGCTGTTCCTTCGTTTCGTAGTTTTCCATAGGCCGCCTCGCAAACTCCGGCCCCGCAGCGTAACATAGCGCTTCCGCTGGTCCACACCAGGTCAGCGTTTCTATGTCTCGAAAAAGTTCATTTTCGCCGATTGCGCCTAACGGAGGCGTTGGTATAGCCATCTGGATGGGCCGCGTCTTGGCTCGCGCGAACCGTGCAGCGGAAAACTGGGACTCCGAAAGCGTCCACGACCTACGTGTAGCTCTCCGGCGTTGCCGCGCGATGGCTGGAGCACTCAACGAAGTGAGCCCTGACCCCGGCTGGCGAAAAGTCAAGAAATCATCGCGTCCGTTATTCCGCGCTTTGGGCAGCCTTCGAGACACTCAGGTGGAACGCGAATGGGTGACACCGCTTGCACCGCCAGGGGAACCGCTTCGCACCCACATGCTGAGGCTTCTTGCCCGCCGCGAAAAGAAACAGCGAGAAAACGCGAGAGAGACCCTTGGCGATTTCAGCGCCAAGGAATGGAAGAATCTTTCCCGCAAACTCGGGCGTAAGGCCGAACTCTTTCTGCCCGAAAGCGTGGTATTTCAACGCGTAGCTTTGGCCAGATTGCAGGAAGCCGCCGAACTTCTCTTTCGTGCGCGCAAGCGCCGCAGCGCGAGGGCCTGGCACGGTGCCCGGATCGGCCTAAAGCATTTTCGCTATGTAGCCGAGAATTTTCTCCCTCGCAGATATGAGCTTTGGGCTGCAGATCTGAAGCACCTCCAAGATCTACTCGGTGAAATTCACGATTTGGACGTGCTCCGCGCCGATATTCGCCGCAACGCTACTAAATCGCTTGCCGGCTCGCTGGGCACCTGGCTCGACAAAATCGAAGCCGAGCGCAAAATACGGATCGCCGAAGTCATAGCAAGGACAACCGGTGACGGTTCGCTCCTCCACACGTGGCAATCGAGTCTCGAAATCGCGCATATGCTTACGCCCGCGCCGCAACTTAGCCGCCGCAGCGCGTAGGCGCATCAGGCCCAAAGCGCTATGAGTCATTGCACACACGCTCTGTGTCGTAATCTCCGCGCGCAAGCATCCAGAACGGGGCCTTTTCGTCGGGCGTGCTTCCGCACGCACCTCTCAAATCCCTCATTCCTCGGCGCTTGCCAATTCTCCGGCGCATCCGTCGCGTTCACAAGCCTACGGCACCTCTTTTGCACATTCATTCATCTGGATGTTTACCTAAACGCGGCGGACTAATCGAGTCTGGCCGATTTTCATCGCGCCGCAGAGCCGGAGTCTGGCAATCTATATGTTCGTGCCAAACGCAATCCATACCGAGGGCCGTCCCGTGTGGGCGGAGGTTTCGCTGAGGGCGATTCAAGGAAATCTGAAAGTCGTCCGCCGCCAAATCGGACCTAGGCCAAAAATCCTGGCCGTAGTCAAATCAAACGCCTACGGGTTAGGCGCTGTCCCCGTTTCCAAGGCGCTTGAAAAAGCCGGAGCGGACTGGTTCGGTGTCACATGCACCAATGAAGGCATCGAGCTGCGTGAAGCCGGCATTCGCAAACGGATTCTCGTGCTCACCGGCTTCTGGCCCGGCGAAGAAAAGCGCGTGCTGAAAAATCAGCTCACGCCAGTCGTCACACGCCTCGACGATGTCCGCTTGCTTGAACAGGCTGCGAAGTCAATCCGTGGCAAAACCGCGCCAATTCCCTTTCACCTTAAAATTAATACCGGCATGAACCGCCTCGGCATCGAAGCCACGGAAATCGATTCATTCGCCGCAGCGCTCGCCAAATGCCGGCATATCGCGCTCGAAGGCACATTCACCCATTTCGCTTCCGCCGAGGACTTCAGCGCCCGTCAAACAGACGATCAGGAGCAGCTTTTTCGCAATAGTCTGGCGCGCATGCGCGAACTCGGGGTCTCGCCCGGTATTATTCACATGGCGAATAGCGGAGCGATTTGCGCGCGTCCCACGACCTTTGCCGACATGGTCCGTCCCGGCGCTGTGCTCTATGGCTATTACCAATCGTTTGACCCGCCTCACAAGGGCGAGGAAGTCCGCGAGAAGCTGCCAATCACGCCGTGTCTCTCGTTGCGCGCGCGCATCATTACCTTGCGCGACGTCCACGCAGGCGAAGGAGTGGGCTATAGCGCGCGCTTCGTTACCGAACGTCTTACGCGCATTGCCGTAATTAATGCCGGCTATGCGGACGGCATCTTGCGCCAGCGTACGAACCGTGGATGTGTATTGGTCCGCGGCAGACGAGTTCCTCTTGTTGGCACGATTTCCATGGATCTCACTACCCTGGACGTGACCGACGTTCCGGAAGCCCAACTCGGCGATATCGTGACAATCTACGGCAAGGACGGCGCCGATTCGATCGTGGTCTCCGATGTAGCCCGCGAAATCGGCACGGTCACCTCTGATCTGCTCTGCGCCTTAGGTCGTCGGGTTCCTCGTTATTACGTTTAGAACGCGTTTCATGGATGGTCGTTCAGAGGAGCGGGAATTTATCTCCGCGGTCACATGCCCACGTAGGGGCGCGGAGCTTTCTGCGGTCTTGATACCCCGCCGGAATCGAAGACCTCTCGTACCGACCCTGCCCACGTTGACTCCGCGTTCCTTTACAGTGCTATACTCCCCCATATTCATTGATATAAGGATATAAGCCGCATCGATAGATACCCGGCTCGCGGGGATCATCTCTCACACGGCTTGGAGAATTACGGGAGTGTTTGGCTATTGGCGCCTCCTGAATCTTTATAGCGGTTATGGGTGCAATAATGCAGAGGCCTTCTAACGCGCCTCCCCGCACGCAGGGCAGCGCGTCTCCCGAAGTTTCGGTTTCTCCGCGTCCTATAATGCTTTCCCGCACAAACCGCGGCGTGGGTACCTTCTGGGATACCCTGGTCATCCGCATCATCTTTGTTGTCATCTGCGGCGTGGCTGGTTTTCACTTCCGGCCGTTCAGTATCACCCCTCTTGAAGGAACCATCGCGGGCGTTTGCTTTGCCTCCGCCATCATCCTGGTGGAAGTACGCCTCCGCAAGGTCACTTTGCGCAGATTGATTGGCGCGGCCGTAGGCGCGATTTTGGGAATTCTGGGCGCATATCTCACTTCACTGATCATGACCCACACCACCATGCCGGAGAGCACACGCTCGTTCTTCAGCCTCTCGATTTTTGTGGTATGCACCTACGTGGGGCTCATGCTCGGTGCGAATAAGGGCGATATGTTGAACCTCCAGGCATTCGGAGGCGTATTCGGCAGCGAGCGCGGATCGCGGCACATCACCAAGCTGCTCGATACCAGCGTGATCATCGATGGGCGCGTGGCGGACATTGCAGATGCGCTCTTTATCGATGGCGCCCTGGTGATTCCCCAATTCGTCCTGCGAGAGCTTCAGCTTGTGGCCGATTCGGCCGACCCGCTAAAGCGCCAGCGCGGCCGCCGCGGACTCGAAGTCTTGCAGCGCATCCAGAAAATGCAACACCTGGATGTGCAAATTGCCGAAGATGACTTTCCGCATATTCCAGACGTCGATTTGAAATTGATCGAATTGGCAAAGCGATATGACGCGAAGATCGTAACCAATGATTTCAACTTGAACAAAGTAGCGACGCTGCAAGGTATCGAAATTATGAACGTCAACCTCCTCGCCAATGCACTCAAGCCTGTCGTGTTGCCCGGCGAAGCCATGCGCGTATTCATCCTGCGCGAAGGCAAGGAATACAGTCAGGGTGTCGCATACCTGGATGACGGCACGATGGTCGTCGTCGATGGCGCGCGCAAAATGATCAATAAAACGATAGATATCAGTGTTACTTCTGTCCATCAGACAACCGCAGGCAAGATGATTTTCGGCCGCTATGACGATCGCTCCGAACAGGCGCGCTCCGCCGGCGGCCCCACCGCCGTCGATGCTCCCGGAAACCGTCCAGCAGACGCCGGAACACCCGGTGAACGCACGCCGCGCGCCCTCTATCAAGAACCCGGACGCTCCTAGCCCTGGCCGAGCGGAAGGAAATACTGGGTGCCCTTTACCGGCTGGCGCAGGCGGTTCAGCAACTCCTGCAAGTCCTGATTCCGCTCGACAAAGTCAATTTCCGAAGTATCGACTACCAAGAGATTTGAAGCGGAATAGCGAAAGAAGAAGTGTTCGTAGGCATTAGCAACAGCTTCGAGATACTCCACAGATATTCCCGTTTCGGATGGATCGCCTTTCTTCGAAACGCGCTTCCGCAGGACCTCCGGTGTGGCCTGAAGATAGATGACGAGATCGGGAACGGGCAATGAGCGCGAGAGAAATTCGAAATATTTCTCATAGAGGCGAAGTTCTTCGTTGTCGAGGTTGATGTAGGCAAAAATCTTGTCTTTTTCGAAGATGAAGTCGCTTAGGAGTGGACCCGCTTTCTCATCTGCGGCGGCTTCGGCCACGCGGCAATAACGTTCGTAAAGGAAATGCATCTGGACGCGAAATGCTGCTCCTGGTTTCTCATCGTAAAACTCTGCCAGGAAAGGATTATCTTCGGAATCAAAGATCCTACGTGCGCGCAATTGCTCGGCGAGAATGCGCGCGAGCGTCGATTTGCCAACGCGGATGGGACCTTCGATAGCGATATAGCGTGGTGCTCGGAAAGCCGGACCAGGCATGGCGAGCGATTATAGCAAAGGCTCGGCGGAAGCCCGATATGTCAGGAGGAGTTTCAACCTGTTTTCGCGATTGTGGCGATGAGCGATTCGCGTTTAGACAACGCGATACCGTCCACACGACCAAGCACGCCTTGATACAGGGCCCATGAAGCGAGAGCTAAGATCGCAAATATGATCGAGGCCAGCCAGAGGCTTCCGTAATGGCGCGCAATAAGCACAACGACTACAGCACTGCCAATCGTGAGAGCCTGCACGCCGAAACTGGCGAGGACTGTGAGGCCTGGCGCGCGCTGACGGCCGAACGCGCCATAGTCATATTTTTTGGGTGAGTAGAGAGAAAGCAGATTGCCGATGGCGAAATCCAGCGGGATCGCGAACAGCACGCCTACGAACGTGGCGCTGACCACGGCGGACGCAGGCGATCCATACATGAAATAGGTACCCAGGAACACGAGGCCCATTTCCAGAGCGAGAACTCCGCCGTGTACGAGATTCTTTGCGATCACGACCGAACGCATCTTTACTGGCGCGACAAAGAAGAACTGGACGCCCATGCCGTCGGCTCCGAAATTGTTGTAGATCAGATTGGTGAGGAGCAACAGCGAGTATGCCGCTCCAACCGGAAACGCGAGATTCGGATTGTGCGCAAAAGCATTTGGACGATTGGGGTTGCCGGCCATGCGAAACAGCAACAGGACGACGATCGGCATGATCAATGCGAAGAGCATTGGGCCGCTGCGCGAGAGGTAACGCGCTTCCTTCTCCATAATGGCGACGAGTTGGCCAGAGAGGCCCGGCAAAGCCCATCCTGATTGGGTTTCCATTTTCCCCGCGCGGACCTTCTCGCGAGACGCCGTTTCGCTAAAACTTTCGCCTGCGTACTGCCCTCGCAAACGGATGTGGAGCAGAAGACAAAAAGCGCCTGCATAAGCGGACAGGAACAAGAACGAACCCACAGCGGACAACCAGTCAGCGCGGACGGAACCGCCCAGCGCTCCTGCGACTAGACCGGGCGGCAGGAATTTTTGAACCAGGATTGCTTGGGAAATATAGGATGGCAGTTGAAAATGTTGTCTATGGGCGCGCCGCGTGAGCGGGCCGATAAACTGGAAGCCGATAATGATGAGGAAGAAAATGACGCCCATAATTTCGCGCGTCTTGCGCTGAGCTAGCCAACGTTCAATCCAAGAGAAAAGGGCACGAACGAGGAAAATGTTGGCGGCACCGAAGATTGCGAGGGTCAATACAGCCCAGGGGGCCGACGACGGTTGGGCCACTGAGATGCCAAGGGCGGCGCCGATCAGCCATAAGAGGCCCACGACTGTACCGCCATCGAGCGAGCCGTAGATAAGGTTGACGAAGAAAAACGACGAGTAACGTAGGGGGTAACGGAGGAGATTCGAGGAATCGAATACTTCCGTGAATGCAGTCGCGACCAGCGGAAAGCAAATCCAAAAAACAAATATTGGCCAAAACAATGCGGCGAGCAGATCAGTGCGGTTATGGGAAACCATCCACCACGAACCGACGGCGATTCCGAAGGCGCCTCCCAGACCCAGGGCGACGAACCAGAAACCGACAAAAATCCATGAGACGGCTTCCAGCCTGCCGCGCATTGTCCTGAGAGAGTTTTTGAGGATTTGCCACCGCAGCAGGGCTATAGCGCGAAGTTGCATGCCGGTGCTGGGCAGAGGGAGAGGCATGCCGGCCGGGACTACGTCAACCACGAGAGCTCCTGGTCCTCTGAACGAATGCCGCCGACAATACGCAGAAATATTTCTTCCAGGGTGAGCTTTTCAGCCGGTGCACCGACAACGTGCTGGTCCGCGGGCATCGCCTGAACGCCGCTGCGCAGATCTTCAAGTGAGCCCTGTGCCACGAGTTTGCCTTGATGGATGATGGCGAGGTGGCTGCAAAGGCGTTCGACGATTTCGAGTACGTGAGAGGTGAGAAAGATCGTGGCGCCGCGGAGAATCATGCGCTGGAGCATCGCTTTCAGAGTGCCGGAAGCAATCGCGTCAACGCCTTCGAATGGCTCGTCGAGAAAAAGGATTTTGGGCCCGTGAATCACGGCGGCGGCGAGCGCCAGCTTCTTTTGCATTCCATGCGAATAATCGGTAATGAGCTTTTTGGGCTCGCGATCGAGTTGCATAAATTCAAGCAATTCAGTGGTGCGCTTTGCGGCGGTTTCGCGGTCGAGTCCATACATGCGACCGGCGAAATTCAGATATTCGGGACCTGTGAGTCGTCCGAATAGAGCCATGCCCTCGGGAACGACTCCTATGTGCTGTTTCACTTCGAGAGAATGCGATGCGAGATCGAGGCCGAGAATCTCCATGCGACCGGCTGACGGCGCGAGAAGGCCTGTGAGCATCTTTATGGTGGTCGACTTGCCGGCGCCGTTTGGGCCAAGAAAGCCGAAGAACTGCCCGGGCGTTACTCGCAAGTTTATCGAATCAACGGCCACGAAATCGCCAAAGCGGCGCGTGAGATTTGTCGTCGAGATTGCAGGCGTATCCATGTGGGATTCAATCTAACATACGTGCAGGAGGCGCGGAATGTTACGGATGGGTGTCTGCAAAGGATCGCGTGCGATGATCCGGCGGAATCGAGTTTGAGCGGTCTGAGACGAGGTAAACACATTGTAACGGACACACAGGTGACACTTTCTGCCCGCAGAGGGAACGAGAGATGCTAGGCTCGGTGATGGACGCGAGAAAATGCAGTTTTTTGGCTCCTCGGTGAGCCGGCTGAACTTTGCCAGGAGTCGCACAATGCGGGCGTCAGGATGCGGCGCTGAGAGCTAACCGATCATGCGGGTTTATCCATGTCTTCGAGCCGAACCCGTTGAACAAAATGGCGGAGGAGGTGGGATTCTATACACGGTTGGTATGAATGAGTATGGGTTAGTTGCGACCATTTCGGGAACCCTACATAAGTATAAGAAGGCATTTAAGATAGTATCGCCTTTTGGTCTGATTTTATAGGCGTTTCAAACGGTCAGAGGAACTCAAAATACGTTTGCCTGTGTACCGTGTACCAAACATGCTGTTAGGCTAATATTTTCAATGCCTCAGCGGAGCGATGGCAGAGGGGTTGAATGTGGCGGGCTTGAAAACCGTTGAGGCCGAAAGGGCGCTCCGCCACACTGCTGCGGTCCAACCCGGAGAAAAGTGGTCGCCCACCGGACGCTTACTTTGAAACAGCCCGTCAGCTAACCCAGTTTATTCAGCGGTTCGGTAGTCCACACCAATCCAAGGAGAAAATCCAATGAAAAGCAAAGCTCTGTTGTTCGTGTGCCTGTTCGTCGCGTTGTCTGCACAAGCCAAAGACCCGAACCCGGCTGACTTCACGCACGAGGGCGTGTTCTCCGGCCCAAAGGAAACCACCGTTGACACTGGCACCTACACGCTAGGTCACTGCTACGGAAGCGTGTGTTCAGAAGGCGGTGAGAATTACGCGACGGATGTTTGGTGTACCGCTGACATGGATAACCAGATTTTCTTTTTTGAGGGTTGCCACATCGCAGCGGGCACGTACAGAGTCAAGCCGGAAGAGCGCGATTTTCTGGTTGTCCCTCGCCAAAATGCTGCGAGGCTTTGGAGTCAGGAAGTTACAGAGAACCGTTCCCGCTCCGCGTTGTGCTAAACATTGGCCATGTTCGCCATAATAGTGCTCTGCTTTGGCACGTTAGTTCGCATCTTTTGCGCCTTCTGGAAAATCTCGCTCTACGACAGCAACTCACCGTCTTCAAGCGTCGGCATCCCCGCCCCAGATTGAGTATCCTTCACAAGATGTTCTGGGTGGCTGCCCAAAAATCTGGTCGGGGTGGAAGATCTCGCTGATCGTCGTTACTCCTCAGACCGTGGTCGACTGGCACCGCGCGGGTTTCCGACTGTACTGGAAGCTGATCTCCAGAGTCCGAATGCGGGTTGGTAGAAAGCGGGTCTCCAAAGAGATTCGCGATCTGATTTTCCACATGGTGGCGGAAAATCCGACATCTGGCGCACCGCGGATTCATGGGGAACTCCTGATGCTGGGCTTCGACGTTTCGGAGAGGACAGTTTCTCGCTGGATGCGTCGAGCGCCAAGAGATCCCGAGCCAGCGAAGCGTTGGCTGGCGTTTCTGCGTAATCATCGCGAAGCCATCACGGCGATGGACTTTTTCACTGTTCCGACGGTTACATTCGGTGTGC
>JBOGMU010000022.1:0-18228 GCA_050746865.1 Candidatus Acidiferrales bacterium | reverse complement strand
GCTGTTGCTTTCCGGCAACGCCAAATGGGCCGGCCCCGGCGGGGAATCGGTCTTGTTGCAAAAAAGCAGCGACATCATCGTGTATCACGCCTATGACGCGCACACAGGTCAGCCGTCGCTGCAAATTTCCACCATCGCGTGGGCGAAAAGCTGGCCGAAAGTCGCGCTTGATAGCCCCTAAGCGAGCGTGGCTCCAGCAACTTAAACCGCTTCTCAGTCCGAATCCCGATGTACTGTATCCGGTGAAAACGCCGGCAAACAAATCGCCACGTATTCGGCGCCATTCGGCGTTGAATACCGAATCCATTCGCCCGCATGCGCAATCACTGCTTGCCCGGTCTGAACGTCAATCGCGCCGCCTTTGTGCTCCACGCGCAGCGTCCCACTGAGCACGAGCGTGTATTCATCGAATTCGGGCGTCTGTCCTGGTTCGATCCAACCCGCGGGGCTCGACATCCGCGCTACGCTGAGTGCCTGCGTCTTCGAATTGATGCGCCCGATGTGCTCCTGAATAATTTTCGGTTTGTTGCCCGCGGCTTCAATCCGCGTGGCCGCAGCGATCATAGTCGGCACATTGCCTCCGTTTGTTTTGATTTTGTAGCGGTCACCTTTTGGGCGGCCGCCCGTGCGTGTACGTGGTGGCCATGGCCTTTTGTCAGCGCCCTGCCGTTGATCTCGTAGCGGCCACCGTTGCCCGCGAATTTTGCGGGCGCATTTCGGTTGATGCTTACGCGCATGGACGAGGGGCACCTGATGGCGTGCGAGTCGGCAGGCCGCTGTGCCAGTCCAACGCAATTTTCGCTTCCGATCGCGCGAATTTTCGAGCGCCGTCTGACTATTTGACAATGTCGAAACATCGTAAGATACTGCGGCACGTCTGTTGCACGCAGTAGCCACGCTGCCTCTGCACGCGAACCCTTTAGTAGGTCTGATGTCAATCTGAGTTGGGCGTGATCGTGTGTCGGCTTTTCGTCTCCGATCGTTAATATGTCTGAAACATTCGGCTTTTGTCCTAGTGTGCATGCATTTTGCACGACAATTTTGCGGAGGGATTATGGGGAGAGTAGTACGTAGCTTTGTGTTGTCGATTCTAACGGCGACCGTAGTTTTTGTGATGACGGCGACGCCTTCTTACGCGCAGGTCTCGGCCGGACTTTCGTCAGTTTCAGGAATTGTACGCGATCCCACCGGCGCGGTGATCGGCGGCGCGAACGTAGTGGTGGAGAACGGCTCTATCGGCGTTCGGCTCGAATTGAAGAGTTCCGACGGCGGTCTTTTTAACGCGCCGTCGCTCCCGCCCGCTGCTGGATACGACGTCACGGTGGACAAACCGGGCTTCGCCCACTATGAAGTGAAAGACATAACGCTGTCTGTCGGCCAGAACCTGAATATCGTGGCGTCGCTTACGATCGCGACCGCGACCACGCAGGTGGAAGTGGTTGGCACAGCGCCGCTCGTGGACGACACGAAAACGGATGTCTCGCAAGTGATCGGCTCGCAGCAGATCCTAGATTTGCCGATTAATGGCCGCCGCGTCGATACGTTTGTGTTGCTTACGCCCGGTGTGACCAACGATGGAAACTATGGCTTGCTTACATTCCGCGGAGTTGCGAACGGCAATACGTTCCTACTCGACGGTAACGATGCAACGGAGCAGTTCTATGGCGAGAATAACGGCCGCACGCGCATCGTGTCGCAGATCTCGCAGGACGCCGTGCAGGAATTTCAAGTGGTCTCGGCGAACTTCTCGGCGGAATACGGACGCGCCATGGGCGGCGTGGTGAACACCGTTACGCGCAGCGGAACGAATGAATTTCACGGTACCGCTTATTCATTTTTCCGGAATCAGGATTTCAATGCGACCGATCCATTTGCAGGCGGACTCAATCCGGATGAATGGAGGCTACAGTCCGGCGCCAGCCTGGGCGGCCCCATCGTTAAGGACAAGTGGTTTTTCTTCGTGAACGGCGATTTTACTCGCATCAACTCGCCGATCGTCGATAGTTACGCGAATACGAACATTGATCCAGTCACTCACAAGTTCATCTTGAAAGACGCCACTCATCCCAATGGCTGTGATCCGACGGTGGCAACGCCGGCACAGTGCGATGCGATCAATGCGCTGCTGCCGCGATTCTTCGGTCTCGTCCCGCGTAGCGCGAATCAGGATCTGGGCTTCGGGAAAATCGATTACCACCTTTCGGATGCCAACACGTTCAGCTTCAGCCTGAACTTCATGCATTTCAAATCGCCGAACGGTCTCCAGCAAACTCTGGTTTCTTCCACGTCCGGCGCGGGTGTGAACAGCAACGGCAACGACTTCGCGCGGGTGCGCAACGGGAAAGTCGCCTGGACGTCCGTGCTTGGAACGTCACTGCTGAATAACTTCCGCTACGGCTGGGATACGGACCTTGAGGGCGATAGCCTCAACCCCGCCCTCAACGGGTCGCTGGGCTTGCTGGACGTAACCGCGGTGTCGGGAGTGTCGCTGGGCGCGGTGAACTATCTGCCTCGCGTCGAGCCGAACGAGACGCGGAACGAATTTGCGGACGATGTTTCGTGGACACGAGGCCGGCACATTTTTAAGTTCGGCGCGGACATTGCCACAACCAACGATTACAGCTATTTCGTGACGAACCACAACGGAAACTACAGTTACACAAATTTGACGAATTTTGCGCTCGATTTTTCGGGCAATACGACGGGCGCCAAGAACTGGAGTTCCTATTCACAAACCTTTGGCGATCCGACCGTGAACACGAGGATCAACGATTATGACTTCTACGCCGAAGATCAGTGGAGAGCAACGGACAAGCTGACCGCGACTGTGGGACTACGATATGAATATTCGCAACTGCCGCAGCCGAAAGTTTGCAACACGGCGGTTCCGTTGACGTGCCATGTCAATTCGCCGGCGACGAACTTCATGCCCCGCATCGGACTCGCATATCGGTTGAACAATAAGACGGTCGTACGCGCGGGTTACGGGATGTTCTATGCGCGTGTGATGGGAGCTAGCCTGCAGGATCTCTTCACGGGGAACGGCGCCGTGACGGTTTCAGATAGTTTCTCCTCCAGCAACTCCACGCAAAAGGCGGCGGGACCGGTTTTTCCCAATGTGCTGCCTTCTCCGCCCGCAGGGGCCAACGTTTCCGCTTCGAATATTCAGTTCGCGTCGCCCAACTGGTCGGCTCCCTATTCCGAACAGGCGGTGCTTGCGGTGGAGCGCCAACTGGCCCCTTCGCTTGCATTAACAGTTTCAGGAATCTGGAGCCGCGGAATCCATCTTTACAGCGTTGTCGATACGAACATGCCGCCGCCTTCCAACTCGACGAATGTTACGTACTCTATCCTGGACGCCAGCCAGCACGTCGTTGGATCCTATACGACGCCAGTATTACTTGGAGTTGGAGGAGTTGCGGGCGCCCGACCGAACCCGAACTTTGGAGGCATGTACGAGGATGGAAATGCCGTGGTGAGCTTCTACGACGGTCTCGCTATCCAACTGAGCAAGCGCTTTTCGCACGGCTTCCAGGCGAATGTGTCCTACACATGGTCGCATGAACTCGATGACGGCCAAGGTTACGGCCAGGCGACGCAGAACATTTTTCTCAGCAACAATTTTGCGTGGTTGAACAACAACGACTTCCGCACCGATTACGGCAACGGTCTGGAAGATCAGCCGCAGCGGCTGGCGATCTCATGGGTTTGGACGCCGACGCTGGTCCATCGAGACGGCGCGCTTTACAAATATTTCGTGAACAACTGGCAACTTTCGTCGATCACAACGATCAATAGTTCGCGGCCTTATGGCACCGCCACGATCAGCGACAGCAGCACGAAAGTGGCGCCCACGCAATTCAGCACTTTCTCCATCAACGGAACCGGGTTGAGCGGAAGGGCGCCCTTCCTTGGCGTAAACACCGTTTGGCAGCCCGCGTCGTATCGCGACGACCTCCGGTTGAGCAAGATTCTTCCCTTTGGCGAGCGATACAAGGTATATCTAAATTTCGAAGTATTCAACGTCAGCAATAGTTGGTCTGCCACTTCCATGCGTACAGGAGCATTCACCGAAAGCGGCAGCACCGGCTCGTGCGGAGCCGGCAATCCGACGCCTTGCCTGATACCGGTTGGCAACTTCAACACCGGAAGCGGCGATGCGCTTAATCCCGATGGAACGGAGGCTCGCCGTTTGCAGGTCAGCGCCCGGCTTACGTTCTAGCAACTGGAACAAATCTGATCTGAATGGCCGCCGCTCTGGCGATTGCGCGTGTCGCAGTCGACGGGGTGGCGGTTTTTTTTGCGCGGGCGGTTGGACTCCGCAGCTTATTTACGGAGAATCCTATAAAGGTCGTTTGCGGCGCGGAATTCGGCTTCCAGCTCATTGGATTTTAGATTTTGCTGAAGATGTTCGATGGCTTGGCCGAGGCGATTGAGCGCGCGAGAGACGTTGTCGCCGTTGGCAACGAGAATGTCGCGCCAGACGCTATACGGGCTCCCCGCCAGGCGGAGCGTATCTTGCAGGCCCGGACCTGCGAGAGCGAGAGGAAAGCCGGTCTCGTCGGATTCATCCTGGATCACCTGAGCCAGCGCAATTGAAAGAAGCTGTGGCAAGTGCGAGACGATGCCCACGGACCAGTCATGCGTTTCGGCGTCGCACCACACGGCGCGCGCGCCAATGGCGCCAATCAGCTCGGCGAATTTCTTGATGCGCTGATTGGCTCCGCTTTCATTTGCGATCAAAGCGTAAGGCGCGCCTTGGAACAGGTTTTCGTCCGCGCCATCGATACCTGAATTTTCTTTGCCCGCCATGGGATGTCCGCCTACGAAATGCGAGGATTTGCCGCGAAAGCATTCCCGCGCGGCTTGCTCAATCAGGGCTTTGGTGCTGCCGGTATCCGTGACGAGTGCATCAGGTTCCGCGGCTGCGGCGACTGGCGCAAGTGATTTGACGATCGCGCTGACTGGGAGGGCGACGTAGACGAGATCGGCGCCGCGAAGAGCGTCCGTGAGATCGGCCGCTTTTTCCTGGATCGCACCGCGCGATAGCGCGCCCTTCAGCGAACCCGCATCGCGATCCCAGCCAACAATTTCGATCGAAGGAAATTTGTTACTGACGGCAAGGCCGAACGAGCCGCCGATGAGACCGGTGCCAATGACGGCGATGCGACGAAAGGGAACGCTGTTTGGCATCGCCGTCGTCCGCCCGCTGGGGCGCTACTTCTTGCCTCCGGCCGCGGTTGCCTCCTGCTTGAGCCAAGACATTTGGCTACGCAACTCGGCGCCGACTTTTTCGATCGGGTGATTTTTGTCGCGTTCGAGGAGCTTGTTGTACATCGGGCGGCCGGCCTGCGTTTCGAGAATCCATTCCTGCGCGAACTGGCCCGTCTGAATTTCCTTGAGGATTTCCTTCATGGTCTCGCGGACGCGATCGTCGATCACGCGCGAACCGCGGGTGATATCGCCGAATTTTGCCGTCTCGCTGATGAAATGGTGCATCTTCGCGATGCCGCCTTCGTAGATCAGGTCAACGATCAGCTTCACTTCGTGGAGACACTCGAAATATGCAGCCTCCGGCTGATAACCGGCCGCGACGAGCGTCTCCCATCCGGCCTGGATTAATTCGCGCAGGCCGCCGCAGAGAACCACTTGTTCGCCGAAAAGGTCTGTTTCGGTTTCCTCGGCGAACGTGGTCTGCATCACGCCGGGACGTGTGCCGCCGATGCCATGCGCGTAGGCGAGCGCGCGCTCGAAAGCTTGACCGGTTGAGTCCTGTTGGACCGCGATAAGGCAGGGCACGCCCTGGCCCGCTTCGAACTGGCGACGGACGAGCGCGCCGGGGCCCTTTGGAGCAATCATGGCGACGTCGATGTTGGCAGCGGGGACAATCTGGCCGTAGTGAATATTGAAACCGTGTGAAAAGAGAACGAGCGCGCCCGGCTTTAGATTGGCCGCGACCTCGTTCTTATAGATCGCAGGCTGTGCCATATCCGGCGGGAGCATCATCACGATATCGCTGCCCTTGGCGGCGTCCGCGGGCGAGAGGATCGCCCAACCGTCTTTTTCAGCTTGCTTGGCGGAGGGGCCGCCGGGGCGCAAACCGACGACGACGCTTAAGCCGCTGTCGCGCAGGTTCATCGCATGGGCGCGTCCCTGGCTGCCGTAGCCGATCACGGCGATTCGCTTGCCGTCGAGCACCTTTGGCTTAGCGTCGGCTTCGAAGAACATTTTTGCCATTCAAAATCTCCTTAAGTTTGGACAAGTACAAGAAGTCGATTTGCGTTGGTTACTCAAAAAGCCCGCTTTATTTCCGTCGATTGCGATTCGCGAGGCGCACAGGCAACCTCGCAACGAATCTGCGCGCAATACGCTGCCCAATCTGCTCAAAGGACACCAACCATATTAGAGATCGAGCGGCGTGTGTCAAGGACCTGTTCCGGGCTAGGCGCATCGAGGGGAAAAGGACTTCGACGCCGGTGCTTTACATGATTTTGGATGTGCAGCTAACGGCTGCACGGTATGGAGCACAATTTCGCCAGGCTCTGCCAACCGGGCCTGCACGCCTGCAATCAGGTAAAATCCTAAGTCTATGGATGAGATGAGTCTGTATTCGGTGATAGGCGAAGAAGGGTTTGCCCGATTGGTCGCGGCATTTTATAGGCAGGTGCCCGAGGACGACATTTTAGGCCCCATGTATCCGGCCGAGGATCTTCATGGCGCCGAAGAGCGGTTGCGGGATTTCCTGATCGGGCGGTTCGGCGGCCCACAACGGTACATCGAGCGGCGCGGGCATCCGCGGCTGCGAATGCGGCATGCGCGTTTCCATATTGACCAGGCGGCGCGCGACCGCTGGATGGCGCTGATGGAGAAGGCCTTCGTGCAAGCCGCGTTGCCCGGCGAGGCGGAGCAGTTTCTTCACGAATTTCTGTCGCAAATCGCGACGTTTATGATAAACCGCGAGTGATGATCAGGCGGGAGTTGCTGAAATACGGAGCGTGAGATGAAGATTGGCGCAATTTCGTATCTGTGGGCGGAAGAGTTTGGCGTGGAGCACTGCGGGATTTTGCCGCGCCTTAAAGAGGCCGGACTCGATGGATTAGAAATCGGGATTCTCGCTCCTGCAGCATTTCCCGCGAAGGCAATCCGCCGCGAAATGGAAAAGACGGGCCTCGAATGCACCACGTGTGCCGTGATTCCGCCCGGCGCGAGCCTTATTTCCGAAGATGCCGAGCAGCGGCGCAAGGCCCGGGCACACATAGAAGAGTGCATCAAGCTGGCCGCCGATGCGGGCTCACAGATTTTGGCCGGGCCGATGTATTCCCCCGTAGGTTATTTTTCGCGAAAGCGCCGCACGGCCGACGAATGGAAGCGCGGCGTGGAGAGTTGGCAACAGCTTGCACCTATTGCTGCAAAGAATCGTATGCCGATTGCCATTGAGCCGCTGAATCGCTTCGAAACCTATTTTCTCAATACAATAGCCGATACGGCGAAGTTCTGCGACGAGATCGGTGATGACAGCGTGGGCCTTCTTGCGGACACTTTTCACGCCAACATCGAAGAGAAGTCCATCGGGCGTGCGTTACGGCAAGCGGGGAAGCATCTGAAGCACGTCCATACGTGCGAAAACGACCGAGGCATCCCGGGCACCGGAAACGTTAACTGGCCCGAATTTTTCGAAACGATCAAGGCGCTGCATTACGACCGCTGGATGGTTATCGAGAGTTTCAGCTTCAGCATGGGCCAGCTTGCCGCGGCGGCTTCCATCTGGCGGGATATCGAACGCGATCCGGAGTCGGTGGCATTCGATGGCGTGAAATTCCTGAGAAAGATGATCGCGGCTTAACCGGAGATCAGCGGCGAATGACGTCGAGCAGCGCCGCCGGTTTGATTGGCTTTGCCAGAATTTCGAAGTCGTGCCCGCGCCGGCGCGCATCTTTAAGCAAGTCCAGCGTTGCCGCCTGACCCGAGAAGAGGATCACCCGGCATTTCGGAAAGAGCGCGCTGATCTGCATGCCAACCTCGATGCCGTTGACGCCGGGAAGGATCACATCGCTGAGGATGATATCCGGGTTGAAGATGCGGGCCAATTCGATCGCGCCATCTCCCGTGGACGCGGCCATCGCTTCGTAGCCTTCGCCCTTCAGGATTTCAACGAGAGTGCTGGCGATTCTGGTTTCATCGTCGACGACGATTACGCGCGTACCGCGACTTTTGCGTGTAGACTCACGCGAGTCGGCGTCCCGGTCGAAATTTCGAAAATCTGGCGGAGGTGCGGCGGAAAGTGGGAAAACAACGCCAACCGATGCTTGCATCATACGCGAGGATTAGCTCCGTTTCCCGGCGTGCCGACAATCGGGGGTTGGGAGCCGGACCGATCCCGTGGCAAAAATACCGAGAAAATCGTCCAACTCTTACCGTGGTCGATTCTGCTGCGCACCTGAATATACCCGTTGTGCTTAGCCACTAAGTTTTGGGTGAGCCAAAGGCCCAGACCTGTGCCCGTATCTTTTTTGGTGGTGTAAAACGGCTCGAAGATCCTCATCATCTGCTCTTTTTCGATTCCGCAGCCGTCGTCCATTACACTAACACGAACTCCGTCCGCGTTTCCAGAGCCTCCATTGCGCACCGTTGACGTTTTTATCCGCAAATGACCGTCTTGTTGCATCGCGTCAATCGCATTCGCAATCAGGTTGGCGAAAATTTGTCGAAGCTCGCCGGGATAACCGACAATGCGCGCCGAGGCCTCATAGCGTTCGCTTACCGAAATATTCTTGAATTGAAGCTTACGGCCATAAAGTTCAAGTACGTCATGGAGCACACCCGCGATATTTACCTGCACCGGCGTGGTGGTATCCCGATAGAAGCCGAGAGTGTGTTTCGTAATTTCTGCAATGTGGTCGAGCTCCTGGTCCGCAATAGCCAGGTACGACTCGGAGTTCGCGGGGTTTTTTCGCGCGAGGTAGATCAGATTCGTGAGCGCTTCGAGCGGATTATTTATTTCATGCGCGATGCTGGCTGCAAGGCGGCCAGTAGCCGCCAGTTTTTCCGTTTGGCGGAGGGCCTCTTCGGACCGCCGCTGCTCGGTGACATCGGTGTTCGTGCCGAACCAGCGGACGACCCTGCCTGAACTATCGCGAACGGGCGCCGCCATCGTGAGGAAATCGCGGAACGTGCCATCTTTCCCCCGCAGCGGGAAAATCATCGTGAACCGCTGTCCCGTTTTTATGGACGCGGTCCATTTTTCCATCACTTCCGGAAGCCGGGTGGGATCGTGCACGGATTGCCAGCCCCAACCCATCATGTCTTCAGGCTCACTGCCCGTATATTCGTACCACCGGTGGTTGTACCAGGAGATCGCTCCATCAGCTTCGGCAATCCACGTCAGTTGGGGAAGAGAATCCGCCAACGTGCGGAATTGCAGCTCGCTTTCCTGCAACGTTGTGTCGCGGATCTGAATTTCGGACAGCATTTCGTTGAAAGACCCAATCAGAAACGCGATTTCGTCCTCCGTTGAGATGGGTGTAGCCCGCAACGTATAGTTTCGATCGCGCGAGATAATCCGCGCAGTTTCGCTGAGTCCGATGATCGGCCGCGTGATTTTCTGTTGCCAGACGCGCGATGCAAGCAGTGCTGCGATCAGCGAAAGTACCAGGATGGAACCCAGAATGATTGCGTAGCTTCCCGCGCGGCTGATCAGCCCTTGCAGGTCGGAGCGGATGTAGACCGTCCCAATGTTCTTGCCATCGAAAACGATGGGGCGCACAAGATTAGCGCGCCAATTCGCGAACCAATGCGATTCCCCGGTAAAAGCGGGCCGAACAGGCAGCGCTTCCGGCTGACCTTTTCTGTCGCGCCCATAGCCTGCGAAAAACTGGCCCGTCGGAGTGTAGATGCTCGCGTACGTAATGTGCGGCGAGGCTTGCAATGCCGCGAGCGTTTTCTCCGCGGAGGAACGGTCGCTGAAAATCAGGGCAGAGGCGGCATTCGAACCGATGATCTGCGCTTGAATAGAAAGATCGTTGTCGATGTTGATGCGGAAACTATTCACTTCATACGCGAGAAATGCCATGCACGCCAGCACGACGGCGGCGGCGCTAACCATCACATTTAGAACTGTGATCCTGCGGGCGAGAGATTCACGCCCTTTGCTCATTTTGGGCATCGTTATGCGCCGGGCAAATGGCGCGTGCATCTTGGACATTTCAGCCATTATTGATTCGTCCCCGCCGCCGGGCCGCCACGAACCGCTGCCGCCACCTTCAACAGTTGCGAACTGACGGCAAGCCCGACCCTCTTGGCCGTGCCCACGTTTATATCGAAGCGCACTCGATTTTCCTGTACCACGAACTGGATCATGCCTCCGCGAGCCAAAAAGCCGGGCACATCGCTCACGGTAAGCACAGGGGATTTCCCGAGGCGATTTAGGATTTCGTCGAGGTGTGCATCCTCCGAGGAGCTGATAAATAAGATGCGGCAGCGCTTCGCGTCGTCGGTGGCGTTAATGCGTTCGTCTTTCAGCGGCGACGTGCCAATCGTCTCACCCGCAATGGTGTTGTCAAGCGTCTGTGCAAAGGGATCTCGGCCCATTACGCAAATATCGAAGGGCTCATTTGACGCGGGCGCTGTGGGCCATTGGACAAACTTTCCGAATTGAAAGAGGTAGACCGCCTCAACATCGTATTGGGTTGGACGCCCTCGCTGCGGTTGCGCGGCCAATACAAACGGAACGGCAAGGGAGAGCGCGCAGAAACACCAAAATGGGAGACGTTGCGCGTGGATTCCCGCGGAGTTTCTCGAAAATGTCGTACCAACTCGAATGAAGACGCCGCGCAGCCAGGCCGGCACACTTTCCCGCTTCACGGATGCAACACGCGTCGCGGGCGTCATGCTCGTTAAGTGAAAGCCTTCACCGCGTCCAGCAGTTCGCGGGTAGCGCGGCCCTTGAGTATCCAGCGGTCCGCAATCCCCACGATCTCGCCGGGTAACTCTCCGTAACCCGAAAGCATGATAATCGGAGTCTTTGGATTGACCTTCTTGATTTCTTGCGCTGTGGCCGTTCCGTTCATACCGGCCATCCAGTAATCCAGGATCACTAGATCGACTCTATTCGCCTGAAAGCGTTCGAGACCCTCCTTGCCTGAATAAGCTTCAATCACTTGATAGCCCTCCGATTCAAGCAGCAGCTTGCGTGCCTGGAGCGCCGCCGTTTCGTCATCGATGCAAAGGATGGTCGCCATGGTTCCCGAACTGAACTTGAGCTGCGTCGCCATACATTGGCGGCGATGCGCTCAGGACTTGCGCCTTGCGAACGCGCGGCGTCCAGCTTCCTTCGAGAACTCGTTTTTGATGCAAGCGGGAAGGCTGGTTAGCCGGCTTGTGGATTTCTAAAGGCGCAGACTTCTGTTGAGTTCACCCCCGTTCGACGCATTAAATCTTACTCACAGCTCGTCATCGTAACAAGGCTTTCGCGCAAATTGGCCGAACAAAATCCGTTTGCGTATATTTCGGCTTGCCGAAACGGGCAATACATGGTCTTCCGTACCCGCGCGCTTTCACGCATCTTGAAGCCGCAATCGGTGCGCCGATTGTGAAAACACCGTACGGATCTTCGGCTGCAGCCGACCGTTAAAGACGATATTCTTGGTTGACGGGCACATGCGCGATTCGGTACTTTCTGCCACTTCGAACCGGGGAACGATGAAAATTCTTTTCGTGGCATCTGAAGGCCTGCCTTACTCAAAGACGGGCGGGCTTGCTGACGTGATCGAAGGCCTTCCGAGTGCCTTGCGTGAAATGGGGCATGACGTGGCCGTCCTGCTGCCGCGTTATCGCGGCAATAAAGCCGGTTCGGTCCTCGTTTCCAGCGTAACAATCGCATTGGGCAATCAACTTCGTTTTCCGGCGGTCGTCGAGGGCAAAGCCGTCAACGGCGTGCGTTATTTCTTCGTCGACGATCCCGAATATTTCGACCGCGCGCATCTCTACGGCGACCGAACGGGCGACTACCCGGACAACTCCTTGCGATTCGCGGAGTTCTCGCGCGCCGCAATCGAATTCGTTAAGCGCGTCTGGCTGCCGGACGTGATTCATTGCCACGATTGGCAGGCCGCCCTCGTGCCGCTGCTGCTGCGCACCCAGCATGCGAGCGATCCCGCCGTGCGCTCGCTTCCTTCCGTTCTGACGATCCACAATCTCGCATATCAGGGTGTCTTCCAGCGCGAAACGCTCGACGCCATAGGTCTCCCCCCGCAGCTTTTCACCATGGACCGCCTCGAATTTTACGGCCGCCTGAATTTCCTGAAGGGTGGCATCGTTTATGCCGACTATCTGACGACCGTGAGCCGCCGCTATGCAGAGGAGATCAAGACGCCCGAATATGGCGCAGGCCTCGAAGGCGTGATTCGTAATCGGGGCGAACGCCTCGTCGGCATATTAAATGGGGTCGACTATGCCGCATGGAGTCCCGAAGCCGATCCGCTCATCGCTCAAAACTACTCCATCCACAATATGGCGGGAAAAAAGGCCTGCAAGAAAGACATACTTGCGCAGTTTAAGTTGCCGGAGGAAAATCTCGACCGGCCTCTCGCCGGAATCATTTCGCGATTTGTCGATCAGAAGGGCTTCGACCTTTTCGCGGATATTGCCGAAGAGCTGGCGCGCGAAAATATTTCGATCATCGCGTTTGGCACAGGTCAGCCTGGGTACGAGAAGATGTTCAAGGAATTTGCAGAAAAGCATCCGGACAAAGTCGCGGTGAAAATCGGCTTCGACAATACGCTGGCGCACCGCATCGAAGCCGGTTCGGACATCTTCCTCATGCCCTCGCGTTATGAACCCTGCGGCCTTAATCAGATCTACAGCCTGCGATACGGCACGGTGCCGGTGGTGCGCGCCACGGGCGGTTTGGATGACACTGTGCAGAATTATGATCCTTCAAATAATCAAGGGACTGGTTTCAAGTTCGATGAGTATTCCGGTGAGCAGCTGCTCGATGCAATCCGTCGCGCTTTGGCCCTCTACCGGGACCTACGGCTATGGCAGGTGATCCAGGCCAACGGTATGTTGAAGGATTTTTCATGGAAGACATCGGCGGCTTCGTATGTCACTCTGTACGAGGCAGCCAAGCGGTCTCGAATCCTGCGGGCAGCGGGTACATCTAATATACTCTAGCGGGAGCCTCCGTATGCTCGCGCTGCAAAAGGACACCTATAGACATGGCAGAGAACATTCCAGCCGTAAACGACGCCAACTTTCAGAATGATGTGATCGAGGCCAGCAAATCGCAGCCGGTCATGGTCGACTTCTGGGCCGATTGGTGCAGGCCGTGCCACATGCTGACGCCCACTGTCGAGGAGATTGCGAAGGAGCACGCCGGCAAGCTCAAGGTCGTGAAGCTCAACGTCGACGAAAACATGAATACGCCCGGCAAGTTCAATATCCGGGGCATTCCCACGCTGCTTATCTTCAAGGGCGGCCAAGTCGCCGAACAGGTCGTCGGCGCGGTACCGAAAGACACCATCGTCAAGGCGATCCAGAAACATATCACCGCCTAAGTGGCGGATCGCAATCTAGAGTGCCTGCCGCTGAAATTTGGGCGTTTGCCGAAGGCAAGCGCCCATGTCGTAGCACCGGTACCTCGCACGCGTATCCACCTTTTGGTTTGCAGTTGAATTTTCCTTCGTAGCGGCCACCGCCCTGCCCTCGAGCGCGCGAAGGGTGCCCGCGAATTTTGTGGGCGTTTCTCCGTGGACGCTTTTGACTTTGGTTTTGGGTCTGTATTTTGTGC
Source organism: Candidatus Acidiferrales bacterium (assembly GCA_050746865.1). Lineage (GTDB taxonomy): Bacteria > Acidobacteriota > Terriglobia > Acidiferrales > UBA7541 > Palsa-295. Next base: position 4,442 of record JBOGMU010000022.1, on the reverse strand, counting down.
TTCCTTGAAACGTCATTTTCTCCTGATCGCCGTTTTTTCTCCTTTTCGCGTCGCTCCAAATGCATAATATCGCCGTGGCGAAACGAAAAGTCTGCCCATCCTGCGGCGAAACCTTCGAATGTGCAGCGCCCGAGGCCGGCTGCTGGTGCGAATCCGTCGCACTCGACCACCAAGCGCTCACCGCACTGCGCGAATGCTACAGCGATTGCCTCTGCCCGGGCTGCTTGGCAAAGCAAGCCTCCGTACCGCGCGATTGATCAAAGCCACTTGCCAATTGTTTCAGTTTGGCCGCCGGCATCTTGCCGACGTCTTTCGTTATTTCCGCGCCTGATGACAGCACACGTGGCACAATGATCCCCCATGCCCCGCCGTCCGAATCCGCAACGCACGAACGGCTCTTCCGATTTGCGCCCTCGTTGCCACTGGGCCAAATCGCCCCAGATGATCGAATATCACGACCGCGAATGGGGCATGCCTGTGCATGACGACCGCTTGCTTTTCGAATTTCTTATCCTCGAAGGCGCCCAAGCCGGCCTGAGCTGGGAAACAATCCTCAAGAAGCGCGAAAACTATCGCCACGCTTTCGACCGTTTTGACGCGCGCAAAATTGCAAAATACGATTCGCGGAAGACACGAGCGCTACTGCGCGATCCGGGCATCGTCCGCAATCGCCTCAAGATTTCTGCCACCGTCGGCAACGCGAAGGCCTTCCTCACCGTACAAGAGGAGTTTGGCAGCTTCGACAAATACATCTGGCGTTTCGTTGGCGGCGCACCGAAGGTCAATTCATGGAACCACTCGCACAAAGTCCCCGCGCGAACGCCCGAATCCGATGCCATGAGCAAAGAACTGAAGAAGCGCGGCTTCCGCTTCGTAGGCAGCACTATCTGCTACGCCTTCATGCAAGCCACCGGCATGGTTGACGACCACGCAGCCGATTGCTTCCGCCGCCGCTGAGTCTATAGCGGCTTCGAGAGTGCATTCGCCTGACCTGCGTTGTTTTGGCCCGGCGCCGGGCTGAGTTACAATCCTGCTGCTTCGGCGAAGTAAAATATTGTGAACTGAAGCATTCAGGACGGCATCAAATGAATCTTCGAGCGCGCTTCATCGTTATCGCGACTGCCGCTGCGCTGTTGTTTCTGTTCGCGCGACCCGCCGCTGCCAAGACTTGCGAGGATCTTGCGAAGCTCACTTTTCCGCAGGCCAGCGTAACGATTGCTCAGCGTTTGCCTGCCGGCTCTTTCGCCCCGCCAAACACGCGGGCGCTCGCCGATCTGCCAGCGTTCTGCCGCATCGCCGCCACAATCAAGCCCACGCCTGTCTCCGACATCAAGATCGAAGTATGGCTCCCGCTCACCTCGTGGAATGGCAAATTCGAAGCCGTCGGTAACGGCGGCTGGGCTGGCGCGATCGAATACTCTGCTTTGGCCGATGCGCTGCGTCACGGCTTTGCTACTAGTTCTACTGACGATGGCGACGCTGGCGACCTTAGCCTCTTTGTTGCGCATCCGGAACGCTTCGTCGACTTCGCCTATCGCTCTGAGCACGAAATGACGCTCAGAGCGAAGGCCTTCATCGCCGCCTTCTATGGCAGAGCGCCTCGCTACTCTTATTGGAACGGGTGTTCCGGCGGAGGCAGGGAAGCGCTCTTGCAGGCCTACCGTTATCCCGACGACTTCAACGGTATCGTCGCCGGCGACCCCGCCACATTCAGGCGAAACGCCTGGGCAATGCACATCGCCAACGCAGCGTTCAAAAATCCCGCGGACTACATTCCGCCGGCGAAATATCCGATGATTCACCAGGCCGTACTAAACGCCTGCGACAAGCTCGACGGCTTGCAGGACGGCCTTATCACTGACCCGCGAAGTTGCCATTTCGATCCAGAGACACTGCTCTGCAAGGGAGCTGATGCATCCAACTGTCTCACGCAGAGCCAAGTTCAAACAGCTCGGACGATCCTCAGCCCGATGAAGTCCGTTACGGGAAAAGAGCTCTTTCCGCGCCTCGAACCTGGCACCGAGCTTCGCTGGGGCCGTCTCGCGGGAGGTCCCGAACCGGCCGACCTTTTCCTCGACTACTTCAGGTTTATCGTTTTTGAAAATCCGGCCTGGGACTGGCGCACTTTCGAAACGGACCGCGACACCGCTCTCGCAGATCAGGACGCCGAAGGCATCATTGCGCTAAATCCCGATCTTTCCGCCTACGCACGGCACGCTGGCAAGCTGCTTATCTATCACGGATGGGCCGATCAGCAGGTCGCGCCCGTCGCCACCATCGAGTTTTACGAAGCCATGGCCGCCGCGGAAGCAGAATCCGCCGGTTCAACATCCGCGAACATCGATGACTGGGCGCGCCTATTCATGGCGCCGGGAATGGCTCATTGTTCCGGCGGGGAAGGCCCGAACCAGTTCGATAAAATGGAGGTAATCCAGCAATGGGTCGAAAACGGCAAGCCCCCCGTTCAAATCGTGGCCGCACACGTGTCAAATGGGCAGGTCGATCGCACTCGTCCGCTCTGCCCTTATCCCCAGGCCGCCGAATACAAGGGCAGCGGCTCGATCGATCAAGCTGAAACTTTCGCCTGCAAAATGATCCAGCATTAGGATTGCAGTGGTTTAACGCGGTTGAAAAAGAGGGAACAATGGCCGAAGAGACGCGCAGATCATTTCTAAAAGAAGGAGCGGGACTTATGGGTGCCGCAGCGCTCGCATCCAACTCGTCACTGGCGTTTGCGGACCCGCCCACTCGTCGCCCAAATTTTATCTTCGTCACCACGGACGGCCACCGCCCGGACGCCCTCAGCTTGAACGGCAACCGCATTCTGCGCACGCCAAACTTCGACCGCATCGGTCGCGAAGGCATGCAGTTCCGCAATTCCTTCGTAACGAACGGCCTCTGCCTTCCCTCGCGCGCCACAGTCCTGACGGGACTCTACAGCCACAACACAGGCTGTGTTGACAATCAAGGCCGCGAAATTCCAGCCGATATTCCGCTATTCACCGATTTGTTGAGGCAATCAGGATATGACGTCGTGCTCTTCGGAAAGGCGCACGTAGGCGGACTCGGAAAGCGCAATTGGAGCTACTACCTCGGCTACCCAGGCGCAGCGACTGATTACTTCTGGCCCGTGATGCAAGAGGGCAAGGACGGCAACGTCGATCCGCCAAAAACTTATCAGGGCTATGTCGAGGATGTTGTAACCGATCGCGTAGTCGATTGGATCAAGCAGGAGCGCAGCAAGCCGTTTTGCATGATGTTGTGGTTTCAGTCGCCGCACGCGCCTTTTTTCCGCGCGCGCCGCCATCTGGATCTCTATAACGGCATTCCCATCGCAAAACCCGCCACCTTCGACGATGACTTGAAAGGCTATGCCGGCAAGCCGCGCGCATTCGCCGAAGCCGACGACAACATAGGCACCTACGCCGAAAACAGCACGACCAAGAATAACGCCGCAAGATCGCTCGAGGAACTTACGAAGGACTACTACGCCGGAATCGTCGGTGCCGACGAAAACTTCGGCCGCGTTCTAAAAACTCTCACCGACCTCGGCGAACTCGACGATACCGTCATCGTCTTCAGCTCGGATCACGGTTTCTTCCTCGGCGAGTGGCGCAAATACGACAAGCGATTCATGCATGAGCCGTCGATTCGCGTCCCAATGCTCGTTCGCTATCCGCGGATGGTCCACGCGGGCACAACGAACGACCGCATGACCCTGAATCTCGATATCGCTCCCACATTTCTGGAGCTTGCCGGAGTCCAGATTCCTAAAACAATGCAGGGCGAGAGCTTCGTTCCATTGTTACAAGGAAAGGACGCGCCGAACTGGCGCAAAGACTGGCTCTATGAATATTACGAGTACCCGATGCCTCACAAGGTCAAGCCCCACCGCGGCGTTCGCACCGAACGCTACAAACTCATTCACTATTACTTGCCGCCCGAAGAATTCGAGCTGTACGATCTGCAACAAGATCCGGGTGAACTCCACAATCTCTACGGCGATCCCAAGCACGCCGCGCTAGTCCAACAGCTTCGCCAAAGAATCGACGAACTCCGCAAAGAAACCAACGACACTTACGTGTTTCAACCCGATTCCCCTGCCCGAGGCCGCGGCCAGGGCCCCGTGGTCGATTAGCAGAAGGCGATAGATCTGCGCGATCCCGCGCACTTGCATCTATCTCCACATTTTGACGTGCGGTTGGACGTGTACACATGTGGCCAAGGGTGGCCACATGATTAGCAGCCGTTCGTCGTTATCCCGACGAAGCGCCATTTTTCGGCAGTGACGGCACAAAATGTCAGGGCCACTCTCTTATGCTTCTTTGTGCCTCTGTCTCCCTGGCTAAGAGTGCCTAAAGACCCGAGCCGCCGCGCCGATAAATTCCATGACCTAGTCTTGACGCAGGGGAACGCAATGCCGATCACACTCGACAATCCAT
>JBOGMU010000021.1:0-37858 GCA_050746865.1 Candidatus Acidiferrales bacterium | reverse complement strand
TCTTCACAAGGAGAATTCATGATCCGGAAGCATCTTCGCTGGATGGCCAGCCTTCTGATGGCCACGAACCTGGCGGTTTTCTCTCCAAGCGGCTTGTCGGCTGCTCCGAACGGCAAAAACAAAGGCGACAAAGGCAACGACGATCCTGCCGCGGATTACGATACGGCGACGCCGAGGCAATTCATCGCCGCTTGATGAACAGGTTTTCATAGCGCAGACGATCAACTTCCTCCAATCGCTGCCGACCTGGGACCGCACGGCCGTTGTCATCACCTACGACGATTCCGACGGCTGGTATGACCATGCGATGGGTCCCATCCTAAACCAGTCTGTTTCCGGAGACGATTCGCTAAACGCCACGGGATCGTGCGGCATCGCAGGCAACTCTCTGGAAGGCCTTCAAGGCCGCTGCGGATATGGACCGCATCTCCCATTCCTGGTGATATCACCGTACGGCAAGGAAAACTTCGTGGACCATACAGTAATCGATCAGAGTTCCGTGATAACTGGGGATTGCCGCGGATCGGCAACGGATCGTTTAAGGCATTCGCCGGCTCGATTCTCAACATGTTCAACTTCAACAACAAGAGGGACGATGTGGTCCTGCTCGATCCTTCGACGGGAGAAGTGGTGAACACAAAAGGCGATTAAGGACTGAAACAAAATTCCTCGCAGCGCCCCTACCGCACAACGCCCCTGGCCCGAACCGGATCCCGGCTCGGGCCAGTCTTTTTAGCCGTGGCCGTTTGCGGCGCTCTTGTGGCCGTTGAGGATCATTTCGCGGAAAGCTTTCAGAAGATCGCGATCCCACCAGCCTTTGACCGATTCGCGATCCATAATTTCGAGCGCCTCGGCCGGCGTGGACGCCTGCCGGTACGGCCGCGTTGTAGTCAGCGCATCGTATATGTCTACGAGCTGAAGAATCGACGCAGTGACCGGTATCTCATCTCCGCGGAGCCCGTCGGGATAACCCGAGCCGTCTCGGTGCTCGTGATGATGGCGGATGATCGGCAGTACCAGCCGGAAGGTCCGCATGGGCTTGCAGATGTGTTCACCGACGACCGGGTGTTTTTGCATGATCGCCATGTCTTCTGGGGAAAGGGGATCCGGGTTAAGGAGAATCGCGTCCGGGACGACGACTTTACCGATATCGTGGACGATACCCGCACGCCGCAGAGCCTTGATCTGGTCATCCGACAACCCTAATTTTTCTCCCAGGCGCGCCGACATTTCTGAGAGCCGCTCGCAATGGCCTCCGGTGTATGGGTCACGCGCCTCGATGCTGTGTGCCAGCGTAAAAAGCACCGATTCCGCATTCTCCAGCTCGTCCGTATACTGTTTTAGGCGCAGGAGCGAACGCGTCCGCGCCAGCAGCTCATTTATATCGATGGGCTTGCTCAGGAAATCGTCGGCGCCGGCGTTGATGCCCTTGATGCGATCTTCGGTTTCCGAAAGGCCGGTAATCAGCACGACCGGCGTGAGCCGCGTCTCAGGCGTCGCTTTGATTCGGCGGCAGACTTCAAATCCGCTCATGCCCGGCATGACGATGTCCAACAAAATCAGATCCGGACGGAAAGATGCGCACTGCGAGAGCGCTTCTTCTCCGCTGCTTGTCTCACACACCGCAAAGCCTTCGCGGCGCAAGAGCGTGGTTAACGCGATTCTTGCGGCAGGGTGGTCGTCGGCGATTAAAATTCGTTCCACCATTCACTCCATCTCATTCCATCCAAAATTGTAGTGGGCGTCGGTAATTAATTCGCGAGCACATATCGGGCCAATTCCAGCAGGTACTGGAACGACCACTTGCCTCCCTATCAAATTAGACGCCACCCGATTGTTAACGGCGCAAATTGGAAGCTGTGACAGCGGCGTTTGGATGCTTCCGCCTTCGATCAATTCGTTTGTACTCACCTGTCATTTTGCCCGCCGTAATCCAGTTCCTTACATCGCGTGGCGCAGGATTGTACTCGAACTTTCCGGATGCGAGAAATTTTTTCACAGTGTGGCCGCGCTTACTTTGTCCGGCTCGCTCCGATCGCGACGACCGGCATCGCGAAATTATTCGATTCGCAACGCATAAGGTGTATAAAAAGCGTGCGCTGAAAATGGACACACAGCATTCCTGCGGGCCGAAAAACCTTCTTTGCCACGATCCTTTTCGCGCTTTGCGTGGCCATTGCGTGCTCCGTTACAATTTCCGCCCAGACGGGTGGCTCTTCCGAGCAACTCACCGTTGAACGCATCTACGGCGCGCCAAGCCTGAGCGGAAAGCTGAGCGAAGGCGTTCAGTGGTCGCCGAACAGCACGCGTATTTCGTTCATGCAGACAGATTCAAGCGATCCTTCGCAAAACGAGCTTTGGATAATGGACGCCGCCAGCGGCCGAAAGAGCGCGCTCCTCAACGCGAAGCAGTTAACACATTTCCTTCAGCCGGAAAGGGCTGCGGCAATTCAGTCCACGGGGCTTGGTCGCGTTGCCGCAAAAGATTATTTCTGATCGCCGGATGGCAACGCGCTCCTCTTCAAGAGCGGTGGGCGCCTCGTTTGGGTTGACGTGCGTTCAATGGCGTCAACAGCTCTGGTCGACAGCAAAGAGGACGCGGACGATCCAAAGTTTTCGCCCGACGGCAAATGGATCAGCTATTTGCAGGGCGAAGACATCTGGCTGGTAAACGTTGCACGGGCGCCGTGAAGCAACTCACCACTGGCGGCACCGACGAACTGCTCAATGGCAAGCTCGGTTGGGTTTATCCGGAAGAGCTCGATCTCGAGACCGCCTACTGGTGGTCCCCCGACTCGCAAAAAATCGCCTTCCTCCAATTCAACGAGCAGTCTGTCACGAAATATCCCATTGTCGATGTCGACGGCAAAGTCGAAACAACCGATTACCCTCAGGCCGGCGAGTCAAATCCTACCGTGCGCGTTGGCGTTGAGCCGATCGGCGGAGGACGTCCCGAATGGATCGACACCGGCGCGAACACGGACGTGTATCTGCCACGCGTCGATTGGGTGCCAAATGGCACGTCGCTGCTCGTCGAACGCCTTGATCGCTCGCAGAAAAGGCTCGACCTACTACTTGCAGATGCCGCTACGGGAAAATCGCGCACGATTATCAGCGAGCAGGATCGCTACTGGATCAACGTGAGCGATCTGCCGATACGGCTTTTCGCGGACGGCAAACGCTTCCTTTGGATGAGCGAACGCAGCGGCTTCTGGCACATCTGCGATTATGACACGGCCGGTAAAATGCTCGAGCAGCTCACGAGCGGGAATTGGGAAGTCATCGCCGGCGGCGGATTTGGGCCGAGCGTCGGGAGTCGCTTCAGCCTCGATGAGAAGCATGGGTATGTCTATTTCATGTCGAACAAAGACAATGCCACTGAACGCCAGCTCTACCGCGTTTCGCTCGCCGATAAATCGGTCTCGCGCGTCACCAGGGCGTCAGGCACGCATGACGTTTTGCTCGCGCCCGATTCAAGCGCGTTTGTCGACACGCTCTCAAACGCGACGACTCCTCCGAGCCAACTGCTAATGCGCGCAGACGACGGCAGCGAACACGACGCCTCCATCATCAAGCCGCGCGGTTTCGGTCCCGCGAAAAAAATATCCGGCGATTGTTTACGTTTACGGAGGCCCCGAGGTGCAGAACGTGACGAACGTGTGGGATGGCCATGCGTTTCTGTGGCGCGAAATGATGGCCGAGCGAGGGTGCATCGTTTTCAGACTCGATAATCACGGCGCGTACGGCCGGTCACGATTTCGAGACGCCTCTGTATCACCATTTCGGACAAATCGAACTTCCGGACCAACTCGCCGGGGTGCAGTATCTGAAATCGCTGCCGTATGTGGATCCGGCGCGCATCGGAATCTACGGCAGCAGCCATGGCGGCTACATGACCCTCGAAGCCATGTTCAACGCTGTCGGTGTATTCGAAGCAGGCGCGGCGATTGCGCCGGTGACCGATTGGCGTCTATATGACGATTTACACCGAGCGCTACATTGGGCGCCCGCAAGACAATCCCGAAGGCTATCGCGATTCATCGCCCGTAAATCAGGCCGGCAGACTCAAGGGCAAACTCTTCGTCGCTCATGGCACAGGCGACGACAACGTTCACTTCGCGAACACAGCCGACCTGCTCAACGCGCTTATCCAGCACGACACGTATCCCACCGATCTCGTACTTCTTCCCGGGCGCGGGCATAGCATGAGCGATGTCCCCGCTCGCATCGAACTTTACAAACAACACAACCTTCTTTGTGAATGACCTATAGCGTTTACCTGTTAAGGGCTGCCCGCATGTTTTTCTCTTCCGGCGCAGGGAGTCTTCAAGATCTCGACGACAGCTCGATCGCCTTCAGAATGCGCTTTGTCATCCGTGCAATGAAGTACGTTACGCCAAACGCACAGACGCCCACCATAAACATCACCGACAGAATTCCCATTCCCAGAGGACGGAGCGGTGCGCCGGCCGGACCACCATGCGCCATGCGAATGAATGCAAACGCGTGAACGGCAAAAAAAAGGAGGAAGATTACGAGGCCGGCGATTTGCCATTTTTGAATGCGGTCCACTTCATGAAGCGACTTTTGAAGAATATTTTCCATGTCTTGAGGCATTACACGCTCCTTGGATCGAATGTTTTACGCAGGGCCGCCAAACCGTAGGCCAACCTCGATTTGACGGTTCCCAGCGGGATTTCCAAAATCGCGGCGACCTCCGGCAATGAGAGATCCTCCTGAAAATGAAGCGTCAGTACAGCGCGGCTCGCAGGAGAAAGGGTGTCCGAATTCAGGAGTGCCGGTAGAAGCTCGGGAGGCGGAGCGTTTGCCGGAGCAGCGAATTCGTCGAGTACTGCGTCATCGTGTTGGGCGCTCAAGCGCTTCTCCTTCTTCAAATGGCGAAACGCGGCACGACTGGCAACACGAAAGGCCCAGGCGCGGAACACCTCGGGATTCTGCAGCCACTTCAATTTCCGGCAGAGGCTAATCAGAACCTCTTGCAAGACGTCATCCGCGACAGAAGAACCAGCCAGCCTCGTCAAGTAACGATGCAGCGAGGGCTGAATGCCGCGAAGCAATAATTCAAGCGCTTCGCGGTCGCCACATTGCGCCTGCAGCACCCATTGCGCTTCTTGTTGTGAAGTCGCCACGCAGTCTCTTCGTTCTTATAGAGGCTTGCAAACACGAATGAGTTCGGTAGGAGTCGGGGAATTTTCGCCGGTTTCCGAACGGCGGCAAAGGACGACACGCCGCTTCAAGATAGCGCGATGTCTTAGACTACAGCCGAATAGAGGCCGACCACTTCGTAATCGTCCACTCTTGGAATGGTGAACTCGATCTGCTGGCCGCGCTGATTGAAAGCGATATTTTGGCCGGCCTTCAGCAGTTCGACCCGAGTCACTTTCCGTCCTTGAGGCAGTTGCATCTGAACTCTTTGTTCGCCGATGGGATACGTCTTTCTTATCCATCCCTTATGAGCGTTCGGGTTCGTGTAATTCAAAACGTGAACCGCAAAACCCGCTTCCGTCTCCCACGCAAACGTTTCGATCAGCCCATCACCCTGCACGCTGACGGGCGAATCGCCGTTCACGAGCCATCGCACGGAATTTTGCAGGAGTCGGCTCAGATCGGTGTTGCCGGATCTCCAGGCTGTCCGATCGATGTCGCCAGGGAAATAAATCAGACGGCTGCTGCCACGCTCTTTTACGACCACCGCCGGTTCATCGGTCCGCGGTATCGGTGGATAGGAAAGCTCCGGCGGATAGGCGGTGTATGGCGGCACAACCGTAAGCACAGGATTGTCGACTGGCGCTACAGGCAGGCGGAATTCTGCGCCCGGAATCCAATCCGTATCCGAGAAGCCGTCGAGAATCGGATGAGCGCGTTCGATCCGCGCAAGAAACCCGTTTCCGCGCGAAGTAACAGGATCGCTTTTTCGCTGAATGCCAAAAATCGGCGCTAATCCAAAATTCGTGCGCGGCTCATTGCGCTCCGTGTACATACTCGTCTCGAACGAAGCCATCAACGAGCCGCCCTGACCCACAAAATTCTGGAGCTCTTGGCATTGGCGATCCCCGAGCAGGGCGGTGTTCGGCAGAAGGACGGCACGATATCTTTTCAAATTCTGCAGATCCAAATCGTCTTCGTGGATAAAATCGAAAAGAAATCTTCCTTCGAGTAGCGCATAGTAAAGTCCTTCGACGTAATCCGTCGTATTTGGTGCACCCTGCAGCTTATAGAACAACTGCGTACGCTGGCCCATTACGACGGCTATGTTGGCAATTGAGCGTTTATTTGTGAAATGCAGGTCGTTCCGCGCCAACCAAGTGAAGAACTCGCGCCCCGGAGCTAATTGTCGCCGGTCTGCGCCAAAGCCATCCTCAGCGCCAATGAAGTGATACCAGGGCACCATGCCGCTCGCGACCGTTTGACTCAACCACATCGTCGCCTCGGTCGGCGATTTCGCCGCATTCCGCCAGCGGGGCGAACCAGTTGCCCATGCGCCCGTCACATTTGTGCTCGTGCGACCCTTCATCACGGCATTGCAAACGCGACCTTGCAATGAAGCTCCCCAGGGCGGCGCGCCTTCTCCTCCGCGCCCTTGGTTATCGGCGTTGAACCAATACGCCACGTTTGCCAGCTCGCTCGAGTTCGGGCCGCAGCGAATTGCGCCCCCCAGATTGGCGAGAAAAAGATTATCCGGCCCTTTTCCTTTCGCGATCGAATCGTAAATCTTCCAGAGTTCCAGCGTGCGTTTGTTGAAGCGATCCCAATATTCCAGCGTTCCTGGAAGTGCGGCTGTCTTGCATTGGGCGCAGTAACAGCGGGGCGGTTGACCCAACGGGGGCCACGCATTCGTGAAAATTCCGTCAACCTCGTACCGCGAATTTACTTCGCGCATGATGGCTGGTATGTAGTCCGTCATATACGTCGTGAACATGCATGTGCGATACAGCCGGGGATCTTCCAAATGCTTCACGGGATCGCCGGTCGCATCCAACTGAAACCATTCTGGATGCGCCTTTGTTGCATCTTCCCAATTCAGGTCGGGACTCATCCGCGCGATCACTCGAATATTTCTTTTCTTCGCAGCCGTGCAGCATTCACCGAAGAAATCCTTATTACCAAGATATTTCCCGTGCCTGTGAAACGGCACCGCCGAAGGATAGTACGCAAGAATGCCGGTGACGCTGATTAGGATCGCATCCACTTTCAGGCTGGACCAATAATCAGCCCACTGCTCTATATTCATCACGGCCGGATCGTGTTCGGTCATGTTCGTCTGCCCGATCCGGTGCACCATTTGGTGCCACGCACCTCCAGTGGCGGGCACGGATTGCTGCATTGCTTGTTCAGCGGCCAGGGAACCGGCAACGCCAACTCCCGCTGACAATGCAATAAATTCGCGGCGGTTAATTTCCATCGCAGTATCTCCCCGATCGCTCGGTGCCTTCGCTTTGGTGGCGGAAGTATGGAGCAAACTAACCCCTAACACAACGAAAAGCCCGGCGGAACACCTAGTTTATTATGCAGGTGCAACAGAAGCGCCAATCTGGCAGGATGTATTTGTCCAAGCGGGGTTGTCCGACGGTGTCGACCGCAGGAAAGACTTCTTTGGGACTTTCTTTTATGCCTAAGCGGATGTGCGCTACCACGATGCTTCGCATTATTGCGAGTGTGTTGTGTGTCTTCCTGATCGGCGCATCGCTGGACGCCATACCTGACCCGCCTGCCGTAACGCAGCACGCGCAGCACAGCCTCGCTTCCCAGGTTGACCAGAACCGCGCTGCGCCGGCGGCTCTTCTCGCTCGCTCGGCGATTTCATTTTTACCCCCGATGGAATGCAATCTTTCGAAGACGCAGTCCATTGAAGCGGCTCTGCCCTGCGTCGGGCTGGTACTAGTCTCGCAGGCAACAGATACCTCGCCTCCTCTTTCCTGAATCGCGACGAATCGAAACGCCGGTCAATTAGGTATCGCCGTACCACGCCGCTGTGACCGCCGCGCGTGTAATTTTCTGAATGGCTTCCGGCATTTCGGGATGGCCCCTTTGAACGCGGGTTGATAAGGCGTTTGTAGTCATTAACGTTATGTTGGCAGAACGGATAGCAGTCTTCGGCGAAAAGAGACGAAAGGACGGATCACGCTCTTGAAGGGTGCAATCGAATTTGCGTCCGAAGCGGCGGCTGTGCCGGAAATAACCGGCCTCCGCCGTCTTTCGGCTCGTCTCGGCCGCGACCCGCGGCTTGTGCAGGCGAGCAACGGCAACACGTCCGTAAAAATTGACGGAGCACTTTGGATCAAGGCGTCCGGCAGATGGCTTGCCAATGCGATGCGGGAAGATTCTATCGTCGCGCTAGAATTGGCCGAAGTGCACGCCTGCGTTCGAGCCGGCGAGGAAATTACTTCGGTCAGCGATGGAACATCGAAGCTGCGGCCTTCGATAGAAACTCCAATGCACGCCGTCCTGCCGCATCGCGTGGTAATCCATGTTCACTCGATTAATACAATCGCATGGGCAATACGCCGCCACGCAAAAGAGCAGCTGCAAGAACGGCTGGCCGGGCTTCATTGGAGCTGGGTGCCCTATGTCGCCTCAGGAGTTCCTCTTGCAAGAAGAATCGAGGCGCGAATCGCTCTTGCGCCGGAAACGGACATCTTTATCCTGGGTAACCACGGGCTTGTCGTTTGCGGTCAAGACTGCGATAGGGCCGAAGCGCTCCTGATGGAAGTGGACCACCGGCTAGATATTCCGCCTCGGCCCTGCCCCATGGCAAACATCGCGTTGCTGAAGGAAATTGCGAGTGCCGCGAAATTTCAAGTTCCCGATGACTGCTCTCTTCATGCGCTCGCGTTGGATATGGCATCGATGAGCATCCTGAGAAGGGGTGTTCTCTTTCCGTGCCAGGCAATGTTTCTCGGAGAGAAAGCTCCTATCCTGCAGCCAAGCGCCGTGGTTCAGAAATTCGGCAATGGGTCAAACAAGCGCCGACCTTCGTTCGTGATCGTGGAAGAAACGGGAGTATTGCTCGATCACGGCGCAAGCAGTTCGGAACACGCCACGCTGGCAGCTCTTGCGGAAGTGACCCAGCGCACGGATTCGTGCGATCAAGTCCGTTACCTGGAGGAAGAAGAGATATTCGATCTCATGAGTACGAGTGCGGAAGCATATAGGTCAAACATCGCGCAGAATTGAATTTGCGCCCCGCCGGCAATCGCTGGTGCGAACTCTGCGTCGCAGCTAGTGGAGGCCGCACCAATCGTCGGCTAGCAGGATGGAGTTACTGGGATTTGAGGGGTCATATTTTACGCTCGCATGCTGCCCCGCAACCACGCGGTTCAGGTGCGCCTGTTCTTCCAGACCGGTGACGTCCTGCGCGGTTTCATACGTCACGCCGGATATTGAGTAGCTGTAATAGAGCATTTTTGGAGCAAGATTCCCAATTGTACTTGCTGCCGTGACGTCGGGCGGCGAAGCGACGCCGGACTGGCCGGACACTTCAACGACCTGCCCTTCGGCAATTCGGCCGATACGGTTCAAATACGCCCTTCGCTGCCGTTCGATGGCGTCTGCATTCTCCGGCTTCTTGCGGAACACGAAATAGAGCGATGCGGCCGCAACGGCGCCGAAACCGACGACTGAAGCCATTTCATGCCAATTTGAGAGGTATCTGTTCACAGCTGGTTCGCCTTCTATACGCAGATCGTCGAAAGAGAAGACATCAGGTTACTCCGGCGAGGCGACAACGGTATTGCGGAGAGTTCCGATGCCGGTCACAACCACTTCCACAGTATCCCCGCTGGACAAAGGGCCGACCCCTTCGGGAGTGCCCATTGCGACCACGTCGCCGGGCTCGAGCGTCATCACCTGCGAAATCCAGCGGATTATAACATTCGGAGAAAAGATCCAGTCCGAGATGCTTCCGGACTGTTTCCTAATTCCATTCACGAAGGTTTCCACGGTCGCGGCGGGATTGAGATCGGTTTCGAGCACAGCTCCAAACGGGCAGAACGTATCGCAGCCCTTTGCCCTCCACCATTGGCCATCCGGTTTCTGTAAATCCCGAGCCGTCACGTCATTGAGGCAAGTATAACCGGCAATATACGAGTTCATGTCCTCGTTCGCGCCGGGGCGACTGCAGCGCTGGCCAACGACAATCGCCAATTCGCCCTCAAAATCCACTCGCTTTGAGACGCTCGGTAAGACGATCGGTTCTTCGGGAGCGATGATCGAGGATGGCGGCTTCAAAAAAATCAGCGGCTCCTTGGGTAGTTCGTTGCCCAGCTCAGACGCGTGCGCCGCAAAATTTCGCCCTACGCATACGATCTTCGTGGGAACGGAAGGTGGTAAGAACTTGATCGCCTCGATGCGCCACTCTCGTCCGGTGCGCTCGCCAGGCGTCCAAGGCTGCCCCTGGATCTCTGCTATAGCGCCGCCTTCGACGATTCCTGGACGCACCTTGCCATGCACGCCTTCTTCGAGTGGGATGAATCTGCAGAGCTTCATCGGTGGCTGGAAATGCTTCCCGCGCGAGCGCGGCGCACGGGCGCGAGCGAATGTCGGCGCGCATGCACAATCATCCTACACACCCACGCGGCAACCGCCAGCACTCCGTAGAGAATTGCACCTTCGATGAGCACTTCAAAGGGAGTTCTCTGGAGCACAATGAATAGGTTATGGAAGTAAATCCCTGCGATGTCGTACGCAACGCTGAGAATGATCCAGCCGGTAAGCGACGCAACAAACATCTTTGCGGGTCTATTGAGAAACCTCAGGACCGGCACAAGCATGAGCATTACAAACAATGCATAGCACGCTGCATTTCGTTCAAACGCATACGGCTCAAACGCCGGAATCCGGTTCGCAACGACGAGGGAGCCGAGCATAGCAATCGTAAGCATCGCGCCCATGTAACAGCCCGCGATCAATGCCTGCCGCAGCGCGGAGGGTCGCACTTCACGCTTAGGGTATGCTGCTTCTCGCTGCGGTAATCCGTCCGGATCGTTCGATTCGCTCATGGCGTCGCCTGATTTCCAGCCGGCGAGCCCGCTGCGGTGGGTAAACCCGCTTGCACGGCGGCGCTCGGCGCACTCTCGTTGCCCGTGCGGTCTACCGCCGTTACGGTGTAATAGTAGGACTGGCCGAGCACGGCATTCATATCGCGAAATGCCGGCGTTGGCAATAGTTGAGGATTCAACCGAGTGCCAGAAACGCCAGCCTTCTCACTACGATAGACGTTGTAACCCGTTAGGTCCGTTTCAGGATTTATCGCCCACGAAAGGTCCATATGTGCACCCAGGCTGTCTTCCGCGGGCACAGGAGTCGCGATCAGCCCCGTTGGAGCGCTCGGCGGGAACACATCGTGCAGTGTTGTCGCGACAAGGTTCGAATCGCCCGATTCAAGCGGTTTTCCCGGCGTCTGCGTCACGCTGCGAACCGCGTACACATACGTCCTATCTTCTTGTGCATCGCCGTCTCTGTATTCCGTGGTTGGCGACTCGCCGATTTGTACCAGGGGCGAAGTAAGCTGTGGTCGTCGGGTCGAAGCCGAGGCGGGCTCTCCTGCGGCAGCCGCAGCGCCCTGGTTAACGGCGGAAACAGCACTGGGCGCAAGCAAGTCGCCCACTCCCGCAGCCGTGGCAGGCGTCTGCGCGTTAGCACGGTAAATGTGGTAGTCCTTAATTTGAGGCACATCGCCGGTGAGAATCGCCTGAGGCGCGCTCCACGAAAGTACAATCACGGATTGCGTTGCCCGCACGCTCAAATCACTAATGGGCAGCGGCGCCGGATAAATGGGCAACGCAACGCGATCCGATTCAGCCGATTCCTTCTTAGGCGAAACTTGCGTGCGAATCACGTAATCCGCGACACTCTGCTGGTGATTCGGCAGGAAATCCCCCGCCGTAAGCGAATCCACGTAGCGAAAATGATCGCCCGTCGTATAGGTTGCCACCATCGCCGAAGGGATCGTGACCAGGAGCGCGAGCCTAGCGCCTATTCCGGTGAAGGATCCATCCGTCGTCGGATGGATCGCGCGATAAATTTCGAAGGTCGGGGGATCTTCCAGCGGCTTCTGGTCCACGGTCTGCCGAGGAATTGTGCAGGTGAGAACGACGCTGTTTCCGGATTGTTCGGCGGAGAGATCCGTGATGGCGGTCGGAATCGGAGATCGACGCTCCACGGGTTCTCCGGGCGAAGCGCAGCCCGCCATACCCAAAAGCGCCACAACGATAGCGAACGGGAGAACGCCGCGCGCAACCTGCCAGCCCGTTGCGCGGCGTAAGACTCCCAAAGTGCGCATGTTCATCGCTTACAGGATGTAGCGGCTCAGATCCTGGTCTTTGACGATATTTGCAAGCTGTTTCGTGACGTATCCGGCGTCGATCTTTACGGTCTTCTTCTTCATCTCGGGAGCTTCGAAGGAAATCTCTTCCAGCACTTTCTCGAGAATTGTGTGCAGCCGCCGCGCGCCGATATTTTCCGTGTGCTCATTCACTTTGGCCGCAAATCTGGCGATCGTCGCGATCGCGTCGTCGCTGAATGAGAGTTTTAGACCCTCTGTATCAAGCAGGGCAATATACTGCTTCACAAGTGCGTTCTTCGGCTCCGTCAGAATACGGACAAAATCGCCTTCATTTAGCGAGCCGAGTTCCACGCGAATCGGAAAACGACCCTGCAATTCCGGAATTAAGTCGGAAGGCTTCGTCGTGTGAAAAGCTCCTGCGGCGATAAAGAGAATGTGATCAGTCCGCACCATTCCGTAGCGCGTGTTCACCGTGGTGCCTTCAATGATCGGCAAAATATCGCGCTGCACTCCTTCGCGCGAGACGTCAGGGCCATGCCCACCTTCGCGGCCTGCAATCTTGTCCACTTCGTCGATAAAGAGGATGCCCATTTGCTCCACGCGGTCTATGGCAATGCGTGTGACGTGGTCCATGTCAATTAGCCGGTTCTCTTCTTCTTGAATCAAGTAATCGAACGCTTCGGAGACGGACATCTTCCGCTTCTTCTTCTGCTGCCCGAACATCCCGGAAACGAAGTCCTTCATATTGATATCCATCTCTTCGATTCCCTGATTCGAGATAATCTCGAACGACGGCATCGAACGTTCCCGGACCTCCACTTCCACCAACCTTTGATCGAGCTTCCCCTCGCGCAACTGAGCGCGCAGCTTGTCGCGCGTCCGCTGCATTTGTTCGCGCTTTTGCGAGTCATTCGATGCCGACGGCAGTGCAGGCGCCGAGTCAGCCGGCTGCGGAGCCGAAGGCAGCAGCAAATCGAGGAGTCGCTCTTCGGCTGCTTGCTCAGCGCGCTCAGCGACTTCATCCAGCTTTTCCTCGCGTACCATATCGATGGCGGTTTCGACGAGATCGCGCACCATCGATTCGACGTCACGGCCGACATATCCGACTTCGGTATATTTCGAAGCTTCAACCTTCACAAACGGGCATCCCGCAAGCCGTGCCAGCCGCCGCGCAATTTCGGTTTTGCCAACGCCCGTCGGACCGATCATCAGAATATTTTTCGGCAGGATATCTTCAGCAAGTTCTGGAGAAAGTTTCTGCCTCCGCACGCGGTTGCGCAACGCCACGGCGACGGCTTTCTTCGCGGCTGCCTGACCAACGATATATTTATCGAGCTCTATGACGATCTCGCGAGGCGTAAGTTCGTCGAACGACGGCAGCGCCTCGGTCTCTGCCGGCTGCGATTCTCCACTCAAATAGATCACCATATCCTTGATTTTCCCTCGGCGTGGCTTTCGCGCCAAGCGCCGCTCACAATTCTTCGATGCTGAAATTCGCATTCGTGAAGATGCAGATCTCGCTTGCGAGGCGCATTGCCTCCTGCGCGATTTCCTTGGCGCTCAACTTTGTGTGTTTCAGTAGAGCGCGCGCCGAAGCGAGCGCAAACGGGCCGCCCGATCCTATCGCGCAAATTCCGTCGTCCGGCTCGATCACATCTCCGTTGCCTGAGAGCAGGAACGTCGCTTTCGTGTCTGCCACCAGCAGCAGCGCATCCAGATGCCGCAAGGAACGATCGGTTCTCCACTCCTTTGCTAACTCCACTGCGGCACGCGCCAAATTGCCGTGAAACTCCTGCAATTTCCCTTCGAAACGCGCAAAGAGCGAAAGCGCATCCGCGGTGCTGCCTGCAAATCCTGCTAGAACTTTTCCCTCGTAAAGGCGACGTACCTTTTTGGCATTGTGTTTGATAACGCTTTCGCCCATTGTTACCTGACCGTCCCCCGCCACGACAACTTTGCTGTCCTTACGGACCGATAGAATTGTCGTGCCATGCATCCGCTGTGTCTTCCCTTCATTTCGCATCCCGCGATTATAGCGCGCAATGAGCTCGAGGCCACATGCACGCTCGTGCTACCGCCGGGATAGATTGCGTCGGATCGTTAGGAATGACTCGCAACGATCGCTGCGGGACTGCAAGCGTCTATGCGCGCAAAAGTTGGGCTATGTCGGGAGAGTCGGTGCGTGTGAGCGGCAACATCACCACGCGAAGCGGATGGGCAAGGAGATCCGCTTCGCGTAGGGACCGGGAATCGAGTGAGACAAATGCTATTCGGCTGAGCCCTGTGGACTCTGGCCCACCGTGGACCGCGCAACGGTCTGCGTCGCCGTCGGCTCAAACAGCGAAGGATCCAGCGACGCGGTGACAACATAAGACCGCCCGCCATCCACCACATTCGTCACTAAAAGCTCATACTTAAATCCTTCCGGGTGTTGCCTGCTGCGAAGCAGCGCGAAAAGCCCGTTTACCTGCGCATTCGCGCCGAGCACAATGCGATTGTTTTGCTCGAGCGGCAAAACCAGGACACCCTGAAACGCAGAGCCGTCTTGATCCACACGCGAATCGATATTGTCGAGGAGCTTGACTCGGAGTCTGGTACCCGCCGGCAGAGCATCGGCTGGGTCGCCAGCCGACGGGTTCAGACGAGACTGGAGCTCGAAGTTGACGATTGCCCCGGCTGGAATCTGCAGAGGGCGGATGCTGGCACTTTGGCTGAAGCTTGGAGCTGCGAAAAGCACGATTATGGCGGCTGCGATGGCAGAGCGTTTCAAGGTAAAGGGAACCCCCTAGAATTTGCTGGTCAAACCCAGTAA
Organism: Candidatus Acidiferrales bacterium; assembly: GCA_050746865.1. Taxonomy (GTDB): domain Bacteria; phylum Acidobacteriota; class Terriglobia; order Acidiferrales; family UBA7541; genus Palsa-295. The sequence goes on along the minus strand of JBOGMU010000021.1, from coordinate 22,742 downwards.
TAAAATGGTGCAGCTTGCCCGTCAAGGTAAAAATGATGCAGTGAGTGTAAAAAATAGATGCCTTGTCGGACAAAAACTACAATTAGGTAGGTCAAAACTACGCGAAACGCGAAATTCCGGTAGAAGTGGTGCCCAAGAGAGGACTCGAACCTCCACTCCCTTGCGAGAACTAGCTCCTGAAGCTAGCGCGTCTGCCAATTCCGCCACTTGGGCACTGCCATGCGGGTCTCCGAGGCAAATCTATCTTGCCGTGGGAACCGCCCTTTGTCAACGAAGCCCGAAGCTTCGAAAGGTGCACCAATCAGGGCTTGGCGAAGCGAAAGTGCACCTAAAAGGGGCACTTCCTCACCTGTTCGCAAATCCACATTAACCGCCGCGCCATCCATACGCATCTTTTCAAACACCTGAAACTTCGTTCTTTTGTAGTTCTATTGACGGGAGCCGTCCGAGTGCCTACGCTGGTTGTAGGGTCGCGGAACTCAGGAGGGTACATGGCAACCGCTCGTGCCATGCTGGAGCGGCGTCGTTCGACTCGCATTAAGACCCGCATCCCGGTAAAAATCTTTTCTCTTCATTCGGTAAATCCCATACAGGCAGCAGAGGTTCTCGCCATCAGCCGTACAGGGGCGTTTTTGCGTACAACGTTTGCGCCTGAGGTCGGATCGCGCATCGAAATCCGTCACGGCCTCTCTGAAGAACGGCGCGAATTCCGCGTGATACAGGTGGCTGCCACGAAAGCGGGCGATCGTTTCGACCTCGGCGTCGAAATGCTCTATCCCGGCCGGGATTTTTGGGGCGTGGACTTCGCCGACGACGAGACCACTAACCTCATCGCCGAATCGACTTCAAACGGCCGGAGACCTACTCGGCGACTCGAATAACAATTTTTCCGAAATGCCGCGCGCTTTCCATATAGCGCAGAGCCTCGCGCGCTTGCTCGAATGGAAACGTACGGTCAATCACCGGTTTTAGTTTGTTCGCCGTAATCGCCCGGATCATCGCTTCGAACATTTCCGTCGAGCCCACATAGATTCCTTGCAGCCGGATACTGTTGTGCAGGATCGGGCCGATATTAAAAGGTTCCGCGATTCCGGCGAGCACCCCGATCAGGCTCACATGGCCTCCCGAACGTACCGCTCGCAGCGATTTCGGCAGCGTTCCGGTACCTCCCACTTCGAGAACGATATCCGCGCCGCGCCCGTTAGTGAGGCGCAGCACCTCTTTGTGCCATTCCGGGTGTTTCGAATAGTTAATCGGTTCCGAAGCGCCGAGCGCTTTTGCTCGGGCAAGTTTTTCATCACTGCTCGACGTGATAATCGTTCGCGCACCGTGCATTGCCGCAAACTGCAAGCCGAAGATTGAGACTCCTCCCGTCCCCAACAGCAGCACCGTGTCTCCGCCCTTCACGTGAGCCGCGTGCACGAGCGCGTTCCACACAGTGACGGCAGCGCAAGGCAACGTCGCCGCCTCCTCATAGCTCAGGTGCGCTGGAATATGGACGAGCCCGCATTCGTCGAAAACTCGCGCCGTCGCCAGAACTCCATCGATCGATCCTCCTAATGCCGACGGAGCGGCCTCGCGATCGATTTCGCCGCGTTGCCACTTTTGGAAAAATGAACCAGCCACACGATCACCTATTTTGAAATTTCGCACGCCTTCTCCGACTGCAAGCACTTCGCCCGCCCCGTCCGACGCGATCACAAGGGGCGTCGGGAGATTCGGGTTGTAACGACCTGTCACTACCAATAAATCGCGATAATTCAGCGATACAGCCTTGATCGCCACCAGCACCTGACCACAGCCAGGGTGCGCGACCTCGACGGTATCGTACGTGAGCGTATCAATGGCAAATTCCCCGGTGACACGGACCGCTTTCGCCTTTTGCAAATCTATGGACACGCGAACAACGCTCCTCGCTCGTAGCTTAAACACGCACGCGTATACACCCACTTCTATACCACGGCTCAAACCGAGGGTAACAACTGATCTCGGCGCGTCCCACCCAACAACTGTTTTAGTCTCAATGCCTTAGTCGCTGTGCGTTCCACATCCTTGATTCTGTGAGCAACTCGTGCAACCATCTCCGTCCCAAAGGAGCAGACTATGAAGCGTATGATTATCGCAGCGCTCGCGCTTTGCCTTTTACCTTTACCTTTCGTCACGCGGGCACAAACTGCGCCCGCAGGGCGCGAACCAGCGCCTCTTGCGATTCCAAATCCGCACTACGTGTCGATTGAGATGGAGATCGATGTTGACCGTCCAGCTCCAGAAGTATGGAAGCGTGTCGGAAAATATTGCGATATCGGCGAATGGTTCCAGACTTCGTGCACGATTCTTTCGGGCCAAGACGGTGAAGTTGGAGTCGTTCGCTCGATCGGCAATGAAGTGATGGTTGGCAAGACAGAGCTCTCCTACACCTACACGCAGCCCGTTCGTGAAGGCCGACCCTACAGTCTCTATCACGGCACGCTCGAAGCACGTCCCGTCACAGCGACAACCTCCAAACTGGTTTACACGCTCGTGTTTGACAACTCCATGCTCCCGGGCGACGCTGCACGCGAAGCCGACATCGCCTCCAGAAGAACGAGGTTCATTAGCGGCCTCAAAAACATGAAAATTCTCGCCGAAGGCGGAACGCTTCCGGCTGCGCCCGCACGCGGCGATCGTGGGGCAGCTTTGCGCCCGGGCCGATAATCCACGTCTTGGGAGAAAGTAGGCGGGCAATTAGAGCACTGATCAAAAGCGTCCAGAGTTCGAACGGCATAGCTATCTGGAGATAACACGAGCATGATCGCGAATTCCTTTTGGATCACCGCAAGGGTTGGTATCTGAGCCACGCGGGAATCACAAACCGCGTGCTAAAATGAAGAGGCGTTTGTAAGTCCTGAAGATTTCACTGGGATGGCCGGGGCTGCAGGATCGCGCTTGCAGCCCATTTTTGTTTTTGGACGAGTATTGGCCGCGCTGACTCATTTGTCCGGACACAATCGAACAGAAAGCTGGCGGAACCCTTCGGGTCGCTGCTTGGCGGCCGGACCCCAGGGTGACTAAGGAAGAAAGACTACGATGACTGAATTACGTAATATCGCAATTATTGCGCACGTCGACCACGGAAAGACGACGCTCGTGGACGCGATGCTAAAGCAGAGTGGGATTTTCCGCGCGAATCAGGAAGTGGTGACGCGCGTGATGGATTCGAACGAACTGGAGCGCGAACGTGGGATCACGATTCTGGCGAAGAACACCGCGCTTACGTATCACGACACGAAGATCAACATCGTCGATACCCCGGGCCACAGCGATTTCGGCGGCGAGGTGGAGCGCGCGCTGCGAATGGTCGACGGTGTGGTGATACTGGTCGATGCGAGCGAAGGGCCTCTGCCGCAGACCCGATATGTGTTGCAAAAGGCGCTGGCGGCGAAACTTCCACCGGTGGTCGTACTGAACAAAATCGATCGAACGGATGCACGCCCCGCCGCTGTGCTGGACGAAATCTACGATCTTTTTATCGATCTCGACGCGGCGGAAGATCAACTGGATTTTCCGGTGGTCTACACGAATGCCAAGACAGGCGTTGCGCACCGCAAGCTTGGCGACGATTCAACGAACCTCGAACCTCTGTTTGAAGCGATCGTTGCAACGATCCCTGCGCCAGCGGGCGAACCCTCGGCGACATTGCAGATTCAGGTCACGAATCTAGATTACAGCGACTTCCTTGGGAGGATTGCGATAGCGCGCGTGTTCCAGGGTACCCTGCGACGCGGAACCGAAGTGGGAATTGCGAAGCGCGACGGCGCGATTCAACCGACAAAGATCACGAAGCTTTTCACGTTCCGCGGGCTCGAACGCGACGAGGCCGAAGAAGTGGCAGCGGGCGAAATCGTGGCGATCGCGGGCGTGGAAGGAATCCAGATCGGCGAGAGTATCACCGATCTCGCGAATCCGGCCCCGCTCGAGCCTTTGACCATCGATGAGCCGACGCTCGCTATGGTGTTCACGATCAACACTTCGCCGTTTGCGGGACGCGAAGGACAGTACGTGACGTCACGCGATTTGCGCAGCCGGCTCGAAAAGGAACTGCTAACGAATGTCTCGTTGCGCGTGGAAGACACAGGTTCCACCGACGCATTTAGGGTACTGGGCCGCGGCGAATTGCAACTCGCCATTCTCATTGAGACGATGCGGCGCGAAGGCTACGAATTGATGGTAGGCAAGCCGGAGATCGTGGTCCGCGAGGAAAACGGTAAGAAACTCGAGCCGCTCGAATCGCTGGTGATAGATTGCCCGGAGGCGTTTATCGGGATCGTGATGGAGTCCCTGGGCAGCAGACGCGCCAAGGCGACCAAGATGGTGAATCATCATTCCGGGCGCGTGCGGCTGGAGTTCAGCATTCCTTCTCGCGGTCTAATCGGATTGCGCGGTCAATTGCTGACCGATACCCGCGGGACGGCGCTGATTCATTCCATTCTCGAAGGCTGGACCGAATACGCGGGAGAGATGGCGATGCGCCTCACGGGCGCGCTGGTGGCTGATCGCGCCGGAGTTTCCGTGCCCTATGCGATTTGGGGCATTCAGGAACGCGGCGAAATGTTTGTCGGGCCGGGTGTTCAGGTCTACGAAGGAATGATTCTTGGAGAAAATTCGCGCGAGGACGACATGAACGTAAACGTGACGAAGGAAAAGAAACAGACGAACATGCGATCTTCAAGCGCCGACGAAGCGATCCGTCTCATACCGCCGCGCGAATTAACCCTGGAAAAGGCGATTGAATTTATCGCGGACGACGAATATGTGGAAGTGACACCCAAATCGATTCGCCTGCGTAAAAAGGTGCTCGATGCTAAGAAACGACCGCGCAGATGGCAGGAGATTCGCGCAAGCATCGAAACGGCATCGTAAGCAAAATTTGAGGGGGCCGGGCTGAGCGAAGCCTCCTGTTATTTCACATGCCGACAAAGCGTTTTGCCGGCGAAATGCGGTAGATGCCGGTCAGAATCGTACTGGCTGCGATTCCGGTAAGGATTCCTTTCCACTTATAGTCGAGGGGCGCGAAAATCGCGACCGCAGCCGCGGCGGATCCGAGGCCGAACCGAACCCTCTGCTCGATATCTCCCATTTCGTTATTCCTCATTGCAACTTTCTCCTTTAGGTTAAAGTTCTTGAGCTTGGCTACATAGCACCGCCGGTTTGACCGAAGCTGTAGTCAGACACCAGAGCTAGCGCCGGGGTTCCCGCTCGGGTGAACGAGAACAAAACCATATTGGACAATGCGGCGCGAGCGAACAATACAGCTGTTGTCGTACCAAGGCTTCAGCTTTTTTCTGGATCGAAAAGTTTCGCGCTCATCCTCAGTTTGCACAACCAAGACATGAAGATGAGAGCATGCGTAAAAAGAACCTTGCGGAAAAGAAAGAGTTTGAAAAGACAACGATCGCGGAAAAATCGTCTACAGAGTTTCTAAAAGGGGGTGCGGGCCCCGTGCGTGTTGGAAAAGGGGGTGACGGAGCCCGCACATTTAGGGTTCAGCGGATCAATTTAACTACTGCGCTCACGAAGTGCACACGACGTTCCAAACTTCGCGCCGACGCAATGTGTAGATAAACCGTGGAGTTACAGAGCGAATTTTTTGCGGACCCAACGTAAATATTTCAAGGCATAGATAAAAAAGGAGATACGGCTAATCCCTGAGGTTCACTGCAGGTAGATTTCCGCAGTGCAATCGCGCTGCTATTGCCTGCCCATAGGTATCTGTGCGAGGATGGAAATCTACTTAAAAAGTTCGCAAGGAGGCACGATGGGCAGCGGCAAGACGGACGTTTGGCAAGGCACGCTCGCGCTGATGGTGTTGAAAACGTTGGAAACAATCGGTCCGTTACACGGGTATGGCATTGCGCGTCGAATTGAACAGACGAGTGGCGATCTACTCTCGGTTAATTACGGAACACTCTATCCCGCACTGCTCAAGTTAGAGCAGGAGGGGTACATTGCGTCCGAGTGGGGGACCTCCGACAACAATCGCAAGGCGAAATATTACAAATTGACGCGGGCCGGCCGAAAGCAGGTCGAGCGCGAGGAGCGCGATTGGGAGCAAACGACGGAGATCGTTGCCCGCTTTTTGGCGCCAAACCGTTCGCGCGCTTGAAAGGACAATGTTGCGGCGTTTTGTACTTGACTGGGCCGCGCCTTTTGGGCTACTTCTTGTAGTGTTACATGCTGTAACACACAATAGGTGGGTTTTGCTTCTAGTCCGCCCGGAATGCCGTCGCGTTTCCCGCTGTGCGGGAACTTTTCGCCTCAGGCATTCGTATCTGGATGCGTGGCGGATGTTGCGCTGCGCCCGACTGGCAATTTTGAGTTGCGGTAGAACCTTTTCGCGGTTGCGGAGTCTAAGGGCTCATCGATATGTCGTGGAGTATGATGCATGCGGAACTTGTGGCGGGGTGACGATATAGTTTCCGGCTGCTGCGGCGGAATTCTGGCCCCTCAGCCAGCTTTGAGAACTCATGTATATATGTCCGGCGAGGCGGTCAGGTTTCGCATTGAGTAGCGAAAGTGCTTGCTCACTGACTCGGACTCCGATATAACGGATTCCCAACGAAACGTTTGATATTCTTGCCCGTCGGCGGTTCGGCATTTGCAGACATATGACGGGCAACGGTAAGTTAACGCCGCACATCACAGCGCAAAAAGAGCGTTAAGAGGTTCGATCATGGACATCGCACGGCCCGATGAAAAGCGAAAAAGGAGAATCCGGCGGACGATTTACGTTTCCGCTGGTTTGGTGGTGGTAATTGGGATCGGGCTAGGGCTTTCGCGGCTTTCTCCCGCGGCTCCTTCCGTGGATGCCGCGACCGTGTTCTCGGGCACCGTGCAGCGCGGCTCCATGCTGCGCGACGTGCGTGGGCTTGGGACGCTAGTACCTGAGACGGTTTGGACCGTGCCCGCGAGAACGGACGGCCGCGTCGAAAAGCGCTACCTACTGGCCGGCACTCCCGTGAAGGCCGATACCCCAATCCTCGATCTGAGCAATCCGCAACTCCAACAGCAAACGCTCGACGCCGAGTATCAATTGAAAGGCGCACAGGCTTCGCTCGAGCAATTGAAAGCGACATTGCAAAACCAGCTCATGGATAAGCGCACCACTGCGGCGTCCGTGTCATCGCAATACCGCACAGCCGAAATGCAAAAGGAATCCAATGAAGCGCTTTATCAAGCCCAGCTTAAGGACCGGCTCACGGTGCAGACTTCCGAGGTCCAGGCCGAGGCACTAGCGAAACAGAACGATTTGGCACAGCAGGAAGTTCAAACGTTCCAGGCCTCGATTCAGCCTCAGCTTGCAGTTGCGCAGGCGACCGTGGATCAGAAGCAGGCTCTGTATAACCTTTATAAGTCGGAGTTGGATGGCCTGCACGTGCGCCCAGGTGTGGACGGCGTGCTGCAGGAGCTTGATGTGGACGTGGGGCAGCAAGTGGCGGCTGGGGCGATTCTCTTCAAGGTGACACAGCCGACGCAATTGAAGGCTGCTTTGCAAATCGCCGAGACGCAGGCGAAAGACATTCAGATCGGGCAGAAAGCGTCCATCGACACGCACAATGGAATCATTCCCGGGCATGTGATTCGCATCGACCCGGCCGTGTTGAATGGGACTCGTACCGTTGATGTGAAGCTCGACGGACCATTGCCGGCGGGCGCTGTTCCGCAATTGAGTGTCGAAGGCACCATCGAGATCGAGCGGCTTTCCAACGTGCTCTATGTGGGACGGCCAGTGCACGGGGATGAAAACAGCACTGTGGGACTTTTCAAGATCACCGACGGCGGGAAAGAAGCGGTGCGCGTGCAGGTGCAACTCGGGCGCGCGTCGGTAAATGATGTGGAAATTCTCAAAGGCTTGCAGGTAGGCGATCAGGTGATTCTTTCGGACATGTCCGCCGAAGACAACTACGATCGCGTCGAGTTGAAGTGAGTACTCTCGCAAGAGAGAATTTGTTAGAGAAGGAGTCACAATGAGCACCGCCCCGCAGACGTTGATTCGGCTGGAAAACTTGACCAAAGTTTTTTATACCGACGAAGTGGAAACGCACGCGCTAAGCGGCGTTCATCTCGAGATCAAGAGCGGTGAGTTTCTTTCCATCGCCGGGCCATCAGGCTGCGGCAAATCGACGCTACTTTCGATTCTGGGTCTGCTCGATTCTCCAACGGACGGCAGTTACTGGATTCATACGGAGCCGGTCGAAAAGCTCTCGCTCAGCGATCGCACGCGGATTCGCAACCGCGAGATCGGGTTTATCTTTCAGGCGTTCAATTTGATTGGCGACCTCACGGTGTTTGAAAACGTGGAACTGCCGCTCACCTATCGCAGTATGGGCGCAAAAGAACGCAAGGAGCGCGTGCAGAACGTGCTCGAGCGCGTGGGGATGGCGCATCGCGCGAAGCACTATCCCTCGCAGCTTTCCGGTGGTCAGCAGCAGCGCGTAGCCGTAGCGCGCGCGCTCGTTGGGCAGCCCTCCATCCTGCTGGCGGACGAGCCCACCGGCAATCTCGATTCGAAAAATAGTGAAGCCGTGGTTGAGCTGCTACGCCAGTTACATGCCGAAGGTGCCACCATCTGCATGGTGACGCACGATCCGCGCTACGCGGCAATTGCCGACCGCACCGTTCATCTTTTCGACGGGAAAATCGTGGAAGAAACCAACGGCGCCGAGACGGCAGCGGCGATGCTGGGCAATTAGTTCCGACTTAGACTTCACCTTCCTCAATCGCTCACCCACGGGCGCGTATCAAGTGCCGGAATGGGAGTCTTTCGATGAGCATTACAGGATCGTTCTGGCAAGACCTGCGGTATGCGGCGCGCAGCCTGCGGAGGGACCGCGGCTCAGTCGCGCTGGCACTGCTCGCCCTAGCGCTCGGAATCGGCGCCACCACTGTCATCTTCAGCGTAGTTTATAGTGTGCTGATCGATCCCTTCCCTTACAAAAATTCCAGTCTGCTTGTTCACATTTATATTCACAGCTCGACGCAAACCGGGCCTTACGGGCGCAACGGCTACACGGTGAAAGAGTTTTTCGACTTCAAGGCGCGGAATCACGTCTTCAGCAACATGATGGCCGGGGATGGCCAGAACTTCGTCTATAAGCTCGGCAATACCACCTATCAAGCAACCGGCGCGATTCTCGATCCTGGAATGTTCTCGGGCTTGGGCGTGAAGCCGATCCTCGGTCGAGAAATTGCGGACTCGGACGGCCAACCCGGCGCACCGTCGGTATTCGCGATGAGCGACCGAATGTGGCACGAACGCTTCAATCGGGATCCGAAAGTTCTGGGCACAACGCTCACTTTGAATGGCGTGCCACGAACGCTGGTGGCTATTATGCCGCCACGGTTTCTCCTGCTCGGAGCCGACATTTGGGTTCCTATGAAAATCACTCCGGGCCTGACGGCGGAGGTGGTCGGGGGGCCTGCAGGACAGCCGCTGTACGTCTGGACTGTCGCCCGATTGAAGCCCGGCGTCTCCTTGAAACAGGCGGCTGCGGACATGGAAGTGATTGCGCACAACGAGGCCAAGACGTATCCCGATCTCTATCCAAAGCAATTCCATGTGTTAGTCGGGACAATCGCAGACCTCTATACGCGCGGCCTGCGCACGATGATTTATATTCTGCTGGGCGCCGTACTGATGCTGCTGCTGATCGCATGCAGCAATGTAGCGAATCTGCTGCTCGCCCGCGCCACGGCACGCGAAAAAGAACTGGCGATTCGCGCCACAATCGGAGCTTCGCGCGGTCGGTTGATACGTCAACTGCTTGCCGAGAGCTTCGTGCTTGCCGCGGTCGGCACAACAATCGGCTGCGGCCTGGCATATGCGGGCCTGCAATGGGTGAAAGCAACGATTCCGCCAGACACGATCCCTTCGGAAGTCGAAATAAAATTCAGCGCGGCTGCTCTGCTCGCGACGATGGCCGTGACGCTGGTGACGACTCTGCTGTGCGGGCTTGCCCCTGCGCTTCGCGCGGCCCGCGGCGATTTGCACGGACGACTCATGGGTACGGGCAAAGGTGTGGGCGCGAGCAGCAGCCACGGCCGCTTGCGCTCCGTTCTCGTGGCTTCGCAGGTGGGACTCGCGATTGTCTTGCTCGTCGGCGCCGGACTTATGATGCGAACATTTTTCGCGCTCGGCCGCGTCGATGTTGGCTTCAACACGCAAAACATCCTGGTCGCACCCATCGTTTTCCCGAACGGCCAGTACAAGACTTCGGCGTCCAAGCAAGCGTTTTTTCGACAGCTCTTGCCGCGGCTCGCCACGGTGCCCGGCGTCAGCAACATCAGCGAATCGATGACGCTGCCCGTCGAAGGCGGTGCAACCACCGAAGTGACCGTTCCGGGCACGACTCACTCCAACACCTGGACCACATCCGCCGAGCTAATCAGCGAGGATTACTTCAAGACAATCGGCGTACCCCTTATCCGTGGCCGCTTGCTTACTGCGGATGAAATTGATTCGGCGCGCCTGGTCGTCGTTGTAAACAAGACGCTCGTCCACGATTTCTTCGGCGACTCGGATCCAATTGGACGAACGATCAAGTTCAATGTGCTCGACCGCATTCCGGATGCGCCGCACAACGCATATTTCCAGATCGTCGGGGTTGTCGGGGACGTCCGCAACAGCGGCCTGCAAAACGCGATCACGCCCGAAGCCTACATTCCACATACCATCACGAGCCTGGCGGGCGACACACTTCTGCTTCGCACCGCCGTCAAACCCGAATCGGAAGCCGCCAATGTGCGCCAGATTATCTCCAGCATCGATGCCAATGTGGCGCTCGGCAATATGCAGCCGCTGGAAGCGATTCTGCACCGCGATTACATGGCCGCGCCGGAATTCGGTTTGATGCTGCTTGCGGTTTTCGCCGGTGTCGGCCTCATCCTTTCCGCTATCGGCGTATTCAGCGTGATGGCTTATACGGTTTCATTGCAGACGCACGATATTGGGATACGCATGGCTCTGGGCGCGCAGCCCAATGGTGTAATGCGTATGGTGCTGCTCAACGGACTGAGGCCGATTTTCGCGGGCGTAATCATCGGGCTCGGTACAAGCTTTGCGTTGACCCGGCTAATGAAGAGCCAGATTTTCGGTGTCACCGCGACAGATCCGTGGACATTCGGCGGAGTCGTGATCGTGCTCGCCCTAGTCGGTGTGGCGGCTTGCCTGTTGCCGGCCCGCCGCGCGACACAAGTGGACCCGCTGATCGCACTGCGATACGAGTAACAGAGATCGCAAGCGCTCTTTTGGCGCCCAGGGGAGAAATCGACGATGGGTACGCTGATGCAGGATGTTCGCTATTCGCTGCGGATGCTCGCAAAGAATCCCGGCTTCGCCATCGTCGCCGTGTTGACGCTGGCGCTCGGCATCGGCGCGAATACGGCGATATTTTCCGTCATCGACACCGTTTTGCTTCAGCCGCTTCCTTTTCCCGAGCCTGACCGCATCGTGCAGCTTGAAACGAGTTCTCCGGGCGGCAATGGCGCGGTCACGTCGATTCCCAAGTACATGAGCTGGCGTGAGCAGACCAAGGCGTTCGACGCGACGGCGCTTTACGATCTCGGCGTCGGCCGTATGAACCTCACGGGAGGCGACCGGCCAGAACAGATCAGCGGTTTGCACGTCTCGGCTGACTATTTCCCGCTTTTTGGCGCGCGCGTGATCCGAGGAAGAACATTCAGTGCTGATGAGGACATTCCCAACGGGCCGGACGTGGCTGTGATCAGTGAATCGCTGTGGCGAAACCGATACGGCAGCGACCCAGCGATGATCGGTAAAAATATCCAACTCGGCGGCGTGCCGTATGAAGTGATTGGAATCTTGGACCGCACCTTCCGTTGGGATCCGCCGATGGACGTGTGGCTGCCCATCCGCGCCGATCCGGCGAGCGCCAATCAGGGCAATTATTTAATGGCGGCGGGGCGGCTTCGGCAGGGCTTCACGCTCGCGCAGGCGAAAGCGGCGATGGGCCTCGCGGCGGAAGCGTTCCGCAGAAAATATACAAATGGACTTGGCCCCAGGCAGAGCTTCACGGCGGAGCGAATGGAAGACGTACAGGTCGCGGACGTGCGTCCGGCGCTGATGCTCTTGCTAGGCACAGTAGGATTCGTGCTGCTGATTGCCTGCGCTAACGTGGCGAACCTACTGCTCGCGCGCGCTGCAGTTCGACGGCGCGAGATCGCGATCCGCACCGCCATGGGCGCCGGGCGGAGGCGCATTATCAGTCAATTGCTCACAGAAAGCGTGATCTTGTCTGTGATCGGCGGCGTGCTTGGGCTTGCCCTCGGCTATTTCGGCGTGCGCGCCCTCCTTTCCATGAATCCTGGAAATATTCCGCGAATCGGGGACAAAGGCGCGAATCTAAGCATGGACGGGCGGGTGCTATTATTCACGCTCCTCATTTCCGTTTTTACGGGCATTCTGTTCGGGCTGATCCCGGCGATCCATGCCTCGCGCACCGATCTGAATTTGATGTTGAAAGAGAGCAGCTCGCGCTCGGGCACCGGTTTCCGGCAGAACAAAGGGCGCTCTATCCTCGTCATCACCGAAATGGCTCTGGCGCTCATTCTATTGGCGGGAGCGGCCCTGCTGATACGAACATATGTAGCGCTTCGGCACGTTGAGCCTGGCTTTGACCGGCACAACATCCTGACGATGAATATGTCGCTCCAGGACGCCCGGTATCAAAAAACGACGCAAGTGGCGCAGCTCGTTCGAGACGGTGTCGAGCGCATTCAGTCTTTGCCCGGCGTCGAGGCAGCGGCAACCACCTGCTCGCTTCCGCTCGAGCCGAGCTTTGGTCTCGGTTTCACGATCGAAGGCCAGACCAACACGGACCCGCGCAACCAACCTGGCGGCGCGTGGCGCAGCGTCTCACCGAACTATTTCAGCATCTTCCGCATCCCAGTCGTTCGAGGACGAACGTTTACCGATCGCGATGACACCGGTGCTGCTCCGGTCGTTGTCGTGAACCAAGCGCTCGTAAAAGCATTTTTCTCTAAGCAAGATCCGATTGGCGCACGGATTACGATCGGCAAAAATGCCGGTCCGCAATTCGCGGAGCCTCCGCGCGAAATCATCGGAGTGGTCGGAGACGTTCGCGATGGCGGACTCAACCGAAATCCCTTTCCGATCATGTACATTCCCGCCTCGCAAGTCACCGACGGGATGACTTTGCTCAACGAGCAGATTCTGCCGATCATGTGGGTTGTGCGTACGAAAGTGGCACCCTACTCACTCAATCAGGATATTCAGCGGGAGCTGCGCGAGGCGAGCGGCGGTTTGCCAGTCGGGAGAATTCGCTCGATGGAGCAGGTGGTGGCGGAGTCGACGGCGCGCGATGATTTTAATACAACTCTGCTGACGGTTTTTGCGGCCGTCGCGCTGCTGCTCGCGGCTGTGGGAATTTATGGCTTAATGGCCTATTCGGTGCAGCAGCGAACGCAGGAGATTGGGATCCGGATGGCTTTAGGCGCAGCGCCCGCGAGGGTTCGCGGCATGATCGTGCGGCAAGGAATGATTTTGGCGCTCATTGGCGTCACCGTGGGCGTCGCCGCGGCGCTTGCGCTCACGCGGCTGATGGCCAGCCTGATTTTTGGTGTGAAGACGTGGGACCCGGTAGTGTTTGTCACCGTGACGGTCGTTCTCAGCCTCGTCGCGTTCTTCGCGACATATATCCCAGCGCGCCGCGCCGCGCATGTCGATCCGCTCGTGGCTCTCCGCTACGAATAGGAACGACGCCGCTTGCTGGAGCGGTACTTCTTGAGCTCGACTCCTGCGAAATGCGGTCATTCTCCCCATAGTCACATTTTGTTCATGAGCCTGTCGTATTCGGAAGTATTATGGCAAGCAGGGAGACAGTTGTGCCTGCATGGCGAGCGTAATTCAAAACGTACCGGAGAGTGCCCGGGTTGCTCAGAGGGAATCGAGCAAGTATCCAGGCGCGCTTGTCGTCGTCGAGGGCATAGACGGCTCTGGTAAGAGTACGCAACTCTATCTCTTGAAGCGCTGGCTGGAAATCGGCGGCTATCGCATCCATTTCACAGAATGGAACTCATCGCCGCTCGTCAAGTCCGCCACGCGCCGCGGCAAGCAGCGCAAGCTCCTCACGCCAACCACTTTTTCTCTGCTCCACGCCGCCGACTTCGCCGATCGCTGCGAACGCCAGATTTTGCCCCTGCTTCATGGCGGCTATCTTGTGCTGGCCGATCGGTATATTTATACCGCTTTCGCCCGCGACGCCGCCCGCGGCTGCTCGCCGCATTGGTTGCGCAATCTCTATAGCTTCGCGCCCGTGCCGGACGTCACTTTTTACTTTCGCGCCCCGCTCGACGTGGCCGTCAATCGCATCGTGGCAGGACGACCGAAGTTAAAGTATTACGAAGCGGGCATGGACTTGGGGATTTCGCTCGATCGCGCTGAAAGCTTTCGCATTTTCCAGGAGCGCATCCTTAATAATTACGACCAAATGATCGAGACAGATAAATTCGTCCTCATGGACGGCACCATTCCGGTCAATCGGCTGCAGAAATTAATGCGTCAGATCGTCGGCGAACGCGTGAATATGGAACAGTTCGCCCCTAAGAAAACGAAAAAGAAATGACGGACTCATTGCCCGAAAATCCCGCCGGTTCTAATGGCCAGCCACATAGACTCACGAAGAAGCGCGTGGACAAAGCCCGCAGGAAGCGGCCAGAAAAGCTCACCGGCGCCGCCGGAAACACTGCTTCGCGCTTTTACGGCACGCCGATGCCGGGCGTCAGCCCCGAGGAATTAAGCGGCTCGCTGATCGTAATTGAAGGTACGGACGGCTCCGGCCGGTCGACGCAAATCTCTCTTTTGACCGAATGGCTGGAATCCGAAGGCTTCGCCGTGCAAACGATGGGCCTGCGCCGTTCTTTCCTCGTCGGCGAAGACATCGACGCCCTGCTCGCCGAAAACGCCGTCACTCGCATGACTCTCGCGCTCATGTACGGCACTGATTTTTTCGATCAGCTTGAGCGACGCATTCTTCCGGCGTTGCGCTCCGGCTTGATTGTCCTCGCCGACCGTTACATCTTTACCTTGATTGCTCGCTCCGCCGTCCGCGGCATCAGCCGTGATTATCTGCACGGTCTTTACGAAATGGCTCTTCGCCCCGACCTTACCTTCTGGCTCAGTGTACGTCCGGAAATCGCGTTCGACCGGGAATTCAAAAAATCCCATTCCATCAGCTATTGGGAATCCGGCCGTGATCTTTCGCTCTCCAATGATCTCTTTCAGTCTTTCATTCGCTACCAATCGATGGTACAGAAGGAGTTTGAGTATCTTTCGAAACGCCACGATTTCGTGGAGATTGATGGCGAAAGGAGTGTGGCCGAGGTGAATGCGGCGCTCCGCAAACGGATCGCCCACCAGCTGGGTATTCGGGGCACGCACTATCATCCCTCGAACGCTCTCGCTCATCTCTGGCGCTAATTGCGAGTGGCTGCTCCCGTCCAATTGGCGGCGATTGATGCTGGCTCTAACGCCATCCGACTAGTCATTGCCCGTGCTACATCCGCGCAACATATCGAAATTCTCGAAAACCAACGCGCCCCGGTGCGCCTTGGTCACAACGCCTTCACGCGCCGAATGCTCGACGCGAAAACCATGGTGCGCGCCCTAAGGGCGTTTCGCGACTTTGGCGATGCCATGGATCATCACCATGTGAATTCTTATCGCGCCGTCGCAACAGCCGCCGCTCGTGAAGCGCGCAACAGCCGCAAACTGCTCGATCGCATCCGCCGCAAAACCGGCATCGAAATCGACGTCATCACCGGTGAAGAAGAAGCACAACTGGTTTGCAATGCCGTTCACTGGGCGCTCGGCAAGAGCGTTCAGCCCCGCGTCATCTTCGATCTTGGTGGTGGCAGCCTCGAACTCAATTTTTTTCAGCGCGGCGAATTACAGCGCCGCATTGGGCTTCCGCTCGGCACGATCCGTTTGATGGAAACCTACAAGATAGAAGGCGTAATTGACGAGGACAAGCGCCGCCGTCTCCGCCACCATATTTTCGCGCTATTGCGTAGCGTCATGCCATCCGCAGCGAAACTCACTCGCGAAATCGGCGTCGCCTGTGGTGGAAACGCCGAAGCGCTCGTCCGGCTAGCAGCTGGTCCCAATTCCGGACGAATTCCCACGATCAACACGCGCCTGCTAAAAGATCAGGCGTGGAAGCTGCAGAATCTTGACGTGCCCGCACGCATGCGCGCCTTTCGTATTCGTCAAGACCGTGCAGAAGTAATCGCCATTGCTGCGATCATTTTTACATCCTTGGCGGAATGGCTCGACTTACGCTCGCTCCTCGTTCCCGGGGTTGGCGTTCGAGAAGGTGTTTTGCTCCAATTAGTCGCGGAACAATATTCCGCCACGGCCGAATCCGAAGAAGACATGCGCCGCGATGCCGAATTGCTCGAGAGCACGCGGTGGTTCGCGCTCCGCATGCGCCATAACGAAGGTCATGCCGAACAGGTCTCTCGTCTGGCGCTCTCGCTGTTCGATCAATTGCGCCCGCTGCACCAGATGAATTCCGATATGCGCGTCCTGCTGGAAATCGGCGCGTTGCTTCATGACGTTGGCCACTTCGTGAATCGTAAAGCTCATCAGCGCCACGGCGAATATCTCGTGCGCAACGCCGGGATTCCCGGCCTTCGCGGGTGGCGGCGCGACATGGTCGGCGCGCTCGTTCGGTATCACAATACGAAGTCCGAGCCCCAAATGACGCATGCATCCTATGCGTCGCTCGATAGCGAGCATCGCCCCGAGGCACGCATCCTCAGCTCATTGCTGCGAATTGCCGAGCGCCTCGAATCTGAGCATGAACAGCGCGTCACCGGCGTTGACGTTCGGATAGAAGGCCGTAAGGCGATTTTTCTCATCGCCGCATCTGAAGGCACGCGCCTCGATATCGCTGGTCTTGAGCGCAAAGCCAAGCTTTTCGAGACGGAGTTCCACCTGAAAGCCGAGTTCCGCCGCGATCAAAGAAAGGCCAAAGTTGCGTAATTCTTTTTGAGAGTGTGTAAGGGCGTAGTTGCCCCCTATTCGTCATCCGGAGACTTCTAAATGGCGATGGGTACATCGAGGTCACAATTCATGCTTCTCTACTTAATCCGCCACGGCATCGCTATCGATCGCAGCGACCCCAAATCGCCCCCGGAAGGCGAACGCCCACTTACTGCGAAGGGCATGCAAAAAACGCGGGCTGCTGCTCTCGGGCTTGCTGAACTCGGCACCAAACTCGACGTCTTCATCTCCAGCCCTTACGTCCGCGCTGTCCAGACTGCCGAAATCTTCACCGAGGCATTCGGTTTTCGGCCAGACAAAATTCGACTCACTGACGCGCTCAAGCCCACCGCGAATCCCGCCGAAATTGTGAAGGAAGTTCAGCGCATTCGCGCCAAGGAAATCGCCTGTTTCGGTCACGCGCCCCATCTGGACCTCGCCATCGCCCAGCTCTCTGGCGCACGTGCGGTTTTCACCGAACTGAAGAAAGCCGGTATCGCATGCTTTGAGCACTCCGCGCCTCATGGCCGTTGGACTCTTCGCTGGCTCGTCAGCCCCAAACT
This sequence comes from Candidatus Acidiferrales bacterium, assembly GCA_050746865.1. Taxonomy (GTDB): domain Bacteria; phylum Acidobacteriota; class Terriglobia; order Acidiferrales; family UBA7541; genus Palsa-295. Next base: position 5,120 of record JBOGMU010000021.1, on the reverse strand, counting down.
CCTGCGCGATCTCGCCAAGTAGCGCGCTATTTGAGTTCGGTCAGCATTACATCCAACTCGAACTGGCGCTTTGAGTCGGGATCATCCGCAACACCCACGACCATGCTTTTCCCAGGTACGACAACTATGTCGTCCGCAATCACGAAGGTTCGAAACACCGGGCGCTCGGTCTTCGGTGTCGTATCGCTCGCGACGGTCGTAACGTTGCAACTGACATCCAGGACAAGTCCATTTGGATGATCGGTCAAGCGGCTAGTAATCTCAGTATCCGCATTTAGATATTGAAGTGTCCCGTCTGCCTTGGTTTCCACAGGTACTTTCGTTCCGATCTGCACCATGCTACGGCCGTCCTTGCTCAAATTCATTGAATATTGTCGCGAATCGATTTTCCTCCCGTTTTCCGACTCGATAAGCGAATAGTCCGCACGATAATTGTGCATAGGCGTCGTCACGTCCGGAGATGTCGCTTTTGCACCAGTGCTCTCTTGGGCCGCGGTACTCATTATCAAAACTGCGAAACAAAACGCTGCAATAGAAAGATTTCGTTGAAACATCATCGCTCCTTGCGCACCTGTCACTCAGTAGGTTTGCCTTTCTTGCAAATCTGTTCCGTTTCCTAATGACTCCATCTCGTCCGACGTGCGCTGCAATTCCTTCGCCCTCACTTCTGCAAACAATGCCGCGCCCTTCGGGTCCTGTTCCACAAATTGGATCAAAAGCATCTCCTGTTCTGTTAGCGATTCCGGCGCAGGAAATTGCGCCAGCTTCGGTACGCTTTCGATGTTTGCACGCTCGGCTTTTCGGTTGCGTCGGTGCTTTGCACTCCCCTTCCGTAGGTTGCTTTGCAAATGCTCCCGTGTTCTCTCGAAGCTCAAACCCGCATTTGCCGCCGCAGCATAAGCTGAGCCACTCGCCGTTGGCGGTTCATGCTGAACTAGCACCGGCGTAGTGTTCACGATTACCGAGTGTCGTTCCCCCGCCCAAATCGCCAAACCCGCCACGCTCGCCGCCAAAACTCCCGCCGCAACCCACTGCCGCCAATCGAATCGAGTTGCTCGCGTATGCTGTACGCGCAAGTTTGCTAACACACGCTGTTCCAGCCCATCCCGCGGCTTGATCGCCGCATACCGCGCCAACGCCGCATCCAATTCCCGCTCAATATCATGCCCGTGCATATCGCAACCTCACTTCCGCCCCACAATTCCCGTCAGCTTCTCGCGCAGAATCTTCCGCGCGCGGAAGACGCGGGACCGCACCGCAGCCTCATTAATTCCCAGCACTGCGGCCGATTCGCGTGGCGTCATCTCCTCAATCGTCGAAAGGATCAGGGGCTCTCGTAATTTCGTCGGCAACGCTGCAACTAAGTTCTCCAGCATGACGCTGACATCGGCTGACTCCAAAGCCTGTTCCGTCGAAATCTCGCCCGACGCAATCTCCGTTAACCTTAGATCGTCGCGCTCAAGCGGCACTTCATTCCGGCTTCGCTGCCGCTTGCTTTTGTCGACCGCAACTCGCCACGCGATCCGCGCAAGCCAAGTCTTCGGATTCTTCACGCACGCCAGCCGCCCGCTATAGCGCAGCACACGCACAAACGTCTCCTGTACCGCGTCTTCGGAGTCTTGATGGTTGCGCAGCACCGCATACGCAATCCGGTACGCGAGTCGCGCCTGCTCCTTGACGAGGCTCTCGACCACCTCATCTCTGCCGCGCGCGGCCGTCCGAGCCTCGCCCAGAATCAGCTCTCCCGCCACCAATTCGCTGCCCTCACTCATAAAGACCGCCCGGGGCCCTACTTCGTTCGACTTTTTTATAATTTTCTATACGCGCTAGTTGCTGGTGGGAAAGCACAAAATAGCGACGAATAGGCAACCGTTTGTAGAAAAACGTCGCCTGACCTAGTTCGAATAATATCCATCCCGCGCCTGCGCCAAATCGTCCTTCTGGTCCACACTCAATTGAATCCGATGATGGCCAGTATCGTCATCGAGTGAATTTGGCGTGTGCCCGAGACTGTATTGATTCCGCAGTGCCTCCGCCGCTTCGGCATATGCCTGATCGATCGGGACCTTTTTTGAAATCTCAAACACCTGGCCGCCTGTTTGCGTCGAGAGTTTCTGCAAGACCTTCTTCCCATCAACCCGTTCTTCCCGCGGATAGTGCCCGCCGCGCCCCATTCCTCCTCGATGACCGAACCGTGCTCGAAGCTCGACTGCTGGCCTGCAAAGCAAATCGCATAAACCGCCGTATCGGTTCGCTGTGCCGCCTCAATCGCTTGCTCAAGTGTCTCCTTGCTTCCGCGCGCGCCTTTTGCTTGGACATCTGTTCATGCGAAGCCAGGTAAATCGCATCATAAAGGTGCGTTCCCCTTGCGCGATCGCCGCGGCCGTTCCCGCTGCGCTCGTCGTCACTGCTGTCCCGATGCTCAATTGCAAGCATTGCAATGCAGCCTGGAGCTTGGGGTTCGAGGCGGTCACGTCCTGCAGAAGCTCTACTTCACGATCGAAATGAATCACAAACGCGTGATCCTTATCTTCCCGCATTACGTCATCTACAAACGTGAAACTCGCGTTGCGTTCGCTCTCCAACTCGTTGGCTTCGCTCATGCTCGTGTCGACCAACAAACCCAGCGTCAACGGCACATCATTCTGCTGCATGAAATAGGTGATCTTTTGCGGCCGTCCGTCTTCACTGAGCGTGAAGTCTGCCTTCTTCAACGTCGGCACGACTTTCCCGTGCTTGTCCCGCACCACGGCATAGACCGCCACCATCTTTGTCTCTACGGACGCTTCGCCCGCAGATTCCTGGATTGTTTTCGGAGAACTCTGCTGAATCGTTGCTGTCCGTGGAGGTCTGTGTCGCAGGTCGCGATTGCGGACCAGCTTGCTGAGCCAATAAGAGGAATACACCGGCAACCAAAAAGATAAGCGAAGTCGCAACAACGCGGACTGGCCTCGCGGGTCCGAACGCAAGCCGCCCAAAGAAATGTGATCGGGGGCTTCTCGGCATAGGTAAAAATGATTCAACCTGTGCTGCTAGGGTTGCCTTTTACGTTCTGCAGAGCTTCTCGCTGGAACAGCGGTTTTTCATTTCTTGCCGATGTCGATGGAACCTTTGCAGCGGGCGCCGTCGTCGATGACGATGCGCGCGGAGGCGATGTCGCCAAGGATTGAGCCACTGGATTTGATTTCGACACGTTCGCGCGCGTCGACGTTACCGGTTACTGAACCGTAGACGACGACTTCTTTTGCCGCTACGTTTCCTTTTACGCTACCGGCTTCACCGATGCTCAGCGCCGCATCCGTCAATCTGACGGGCCCTTCGATCGTGCCTTCGCTGATGAGATCCTCGTTTCCCGTGATCTCTCCTTTGATGGTCAGGCCCGGTCGGATGTAGCTGCCGCGCCGCTGCTCCGCATCCTTCAGTTCATCAAACATTTTGCTCATGATTTCTGCCTCGATTCAATCGCTGCATACAAATAAACTCGTTTGCCACTCCAAGAATGATTGTGCCATACGTTTCGTCAATTCTGTTCAGGTCGGGCCATATGAAGACATCGAGAATAAAGCACACGACGAAGATGGCGTATCGAACAAGTCAGATTGAGTCACATGCTTAAAGGAAGCCGAAGAGCAACGCGCCAAGCCTACGACGAGTATTCGCACCAACGAGCGGCCGAATGGGGTCTACAACCTGCCGAGTCCCACGGCAATCTCATCTTGCTGCCAAGCATGCGCTTGGTCTCTTTACGGCCGTACTCCAGGAATTTTCAGCGTGATGCGATAGATGCTGGTGCTATCTGTAATGTAAAGTGTGCGCGCGTCGGAGCCGCCCCAGGCGACGTTGGACATTGTCTCTGGCATATCGATCGTGCCGAGATGCTTGCCGTCCGGCGAAAAAATCCATACACCACCCGGTCCTGAGCCGTATAGATTTCCGCTGCGGTCCACTTTAATTCCATCCGGGCCACCGGTTCGCTTATCGGCGGACGCATCGGCGAAGAGTTTTCCGTTCATGAGGGAACCGTCGGCTTGAACCGAATATTTCATCCACTCTTTTTTGCCGCTGTCGCTCACATAAAGATAATTCTCATCGGGCGAAAAGGCTATGCCATTGGGCCGAGGCAAGTCCTTAATTAGAAGTTGCAACTTGGCGCGATCAGGCTGGGAGCCGGGCGCCTGCTGCAGCGCGCCAGGAATCCGGTAGACGCCATTGATTTGCAATTGTTTTTCGGGATCGGTGTCGTCCTGCGTGCGCAAACCGTATGGCGGATCGGTGAAATAGAGCGAGCCGTCCGACCTGTAAACGAGGTCGTTAGGACTGTTAAGCCTTTTGCCTTTGTACGAATCCGCCAGGATCGTAACTTGACCCTTGGCGCTGAGCGTTTCCAGCCGCCACACGTCACGCTGGGCGTGACCCGCCACGGTGAGCCGCCCTCTGCTGTCGAGCGTCAGTCCGTTCGAGCCCGGCTCCGGACCGCCGTACGGTACGGAGCCTTTGTATCCGCTAGGCTGCATGAAGATGCTCACGCCACCGTCAGGTGTCGCCTCCCGAATGCTGTTGCTGGTGATTTCCGCGAAGAGCAAGTAGCCCGCGTGAATCCAAACCGGTCCTTCGGTCCACGTGAATCGGTCAGCAACTTTCTGCAACGTGGCTTTTTCCGGTACGATCGCATTAATGGCAGGATCGAGCCGCTCGATCTTCGCCAATTGCGCCTTGCCAAGCTCCGCGGCCAGAACGCCGGCTGTTGCGAGCGCAATGAATCCAGCCAGCCGGAAGGCTTGTTTTGCTTTCATACACACCCCCAAATAATGGCGGACCGTATCGCGCCCACAACACACGTGTCAACCGAAATGCAGTGGCCTAACGGAATGCCTGCGCTAAACAAATTCCAAAGGACACCGCCACCGCAGGAACATGTGCCTGCGCCAAACGTAAATCCAGGTTATGCGACCGCCGGCTCTTTTTTAGTGCGGCTTTGCGGCGGCTTTGGTGGTTGCAGATGCAGCGACGTTTAGCACGAAGTTATATGCAGTATCGCCCGCGAAGACGAGGATGTGCTGCCGTCCATCGAGCATAAAAGTCATAGGAGCGTTCGGACCAGCAAGCAGGCCTGCGTGCCA
>JBOGMU010000020.1:0-32224 GCA_050746865.1 Candidatus Acidiferrales bacterium | reverse complement strand
CACCTGTGCAAGGCCATTGAGCATTCCGTACAGAGAAGTGCGCTTCTGAAACTCTCCGAAATCGGCGACAAATTCAGAATTTTCCTCGCGATTCAAAGCGCCGGCGATAAAGTCCCGCAGCGCGTTTTCGTGCGGTTCGTTCGGTTGCGACCACCGAGTGTGGACCTTCGCCTCGCGTACAGCTTTGAACAGATAATCCTGAAGACGTTGTATAAGGCTCGGCCATTCCTCACGATCGAGCGGCCAGGTAGCGATCAAAGTTTGGTAAAACAAATACTCCTCATTCCGGTCGGGCACGTAAGCGCCGTCAATGCGAGAGGCGTATTCGCGGTTCATGCCCGACCACCGTTGCAGGCCATGCTCCCATTCGTCCGGAATTTCCGACAGCACGGCGATGCGGCCGCGCGCGTCTTCCGATCTTTTTGTGTCGTGCGTCGTTGTGGCGTTCATGCTGTATGGCCACTTCTCATGGCGGCCGGAAATATATTCGTGAAATGCGGGAACATTCTTGCCGAAAGCGCGAGGATCTCCGCCGACTTCATTCAACGATGCGAGTGGGAAATAAACATAGAGAGCCGTGTCTTCAAAGCCTTTGGCCATGATGGAGCCGGTAAACTGCTGCCACCGACCGACAAACGCAAAGCGATTTTCCCTCTGATCGGCGCGAATATGCGGTGGAGCCCGGAGAAGAAGCACTTCCGCGACGAAATCGAAGCATTCCGGCGCCAGCATTGGGCGGCGTTCGCGTGCCGACCTGATCGTACGTTCGAGAAGCGCCTGCGTATCTTCGGGTTCCTCAAGAGCCTGGACGTAGGTGCGGTAAATGGGGAGACACGCGGTTGTCTCAATCAACGCTTCGGTCAGCTCGGCCGCCCGCAGTTCGCGGGCATAACGGTCGTCCGAGGCGAGTTCCGTCAATTCCCGCCCCAGGGTTCGCATTTCAACCGCGAGAAGCGTGCTCATTACGAGCTTTTTCTTCTGGTAGAGGACGTCGTCAAAATCCATGCGGCCATTGATCCAACGTGAATAGACGTCCACGATGGCAGCGCCTCGTTTATCATCGACGAGGAGGCGGTTCGTATAGTTCAGATAGTCGTAGCCAGTCGTGCCTTCGACGGGCCAATCGGCGGGAATGTCCTCTTTGCGGCCCAGGATTTTTTCGACGACAACGTAAGCGTCACCATCTGAGGATGTATCTGTAGAAAGACGTTCCCGCAGACGGGCCAGATAGCCGCGTGGATCACGCAACCCGTCGATGTGATCTATGCGAAATCCGGAAATGCCTCGCTTCGCTCCGGCACGAATGATTCCTTCGTGAGTCGCATCAAAAACCGCCGGGTCTTCGACGCGCATGCCGACCAAATCGGTGATGGAAAAAAAACGGCGGTAATTGATGCTGTCGCTGGCCGTCTGCCAGAATGCCAAACGATAGTGCTGGGCCGACAGGATGCGTTCGAGGGCACAGAAGCTTTGCAGGTCCCCTGGAGTTCCATGAAGCGCGTCGAGGGTACGCTCGAGAAAGGCGGCCATTCCCGAGGAAGAAGCGATTAACTGCCGCAAACGTTCGCGCAAATGTTCGGCTTTCGTGCGGCGCTCGGTCGCGGCCTGAGCGCTCAGGCTGCGGTCAGATGCGATTGCATCGGCGGCAGCGACAATACCCTGCCATTCCTGCTGCGCAGGCGATCCCGTCTCAACTGCGAAATTGAGATCTTGTTCACGATAGCGAAGGATTTGAGCGTACGAAGTCGGCGCTATGGGGAAAGTTTGCTCCTGATACCGCAAAAAGAGCCGACCGTCTTCGTACGCGATCCGCAGCTCGCCGCCGTCGAGAACTTCGCCGAACGGTTTTGCCAAAAAAGGAAGAAGCAATTTGTTTTCAAGGCTGCGCGAAGGCGTGCGCCAGTTGATATCGAAATAAGAAGCGAAGGACGAATCGGGGCCGAACTCGAGGACATCCATCCACCAGCGATTTTCGCTGCTCGCCGCCATATGATTGGGAACGATATCGAGCAATAAACGCATGTTGCGTTCTTCGATCGCAGCCTGCAGTTCGACAAAACCCTGCTATCCGCCAAGATCGGGATCGATTCTTGTAGGATCCGTTACGTCATAACCATGGCCGCTGCCGCGCCGGCTCGTAAAGACCGGAGAGGCATAAATGTGAGATATGCCCAGTTCGCGTAGGTAGTCGAGTATGCCGATGGCGTCTCGGAACTGAAAATTCGTGTTGAACTGAAGGCGATAAGTAGCGAGCGGGACGTTTCGCTTCATGAACCGTTGCCGCCACGGATTCGGAGCTGTTCCCTTACCGCGGCCGCTTCCCGATACCACTCCTGCTTATCCGAATCACTCAACGGCGAAGCGCCATTTCCATTGGGATGTCCATTGGTGCCGGATAACGGTGCGAAGCACAAATTCTGGACCTCCCATAATATTACGGGCCGGGGCAGAGCCTCCGCGATGTCCAACATGGAATGCAATCGTTTTAGGGTATTCAGATCATCCGGTTTTCGGGCGAGTAATGCAGCCTGCTCTTCCAATCGTTTGCGCATGGCATATTCGATGGTTGTGTCGTCCAGCGCAATGTGGTTCGCCGCAGCCTCCCGGACCAGCGCCTGAACGGCAGCGGAATCGATCTCAGGGCGTTCCAGCGCGTGCTGCAACTCAGTATTCAACGCGATCGTAGCGGCAGAGTTGAGGGCGGGCGGCACGGGAACGCCAAGCCCGGTGAGGAAACGCATCAGGGTGGCCTGGTTTTCGTAGACGCTTCTGAAAGAGGCGCCGATAGAAGTCATTGTGTCCTTCAGGATGATACTTACGATGCGGCGCTGTTCATCGCGGAAAAGCGAACTCAGAGAGAATCTGGACTTGCTGAATTCCCCGTCTAAAATGCGGATCACTTCAGTCATATCCGCGCGAGCGAAGGCGGAGCCGAGATTTTCGCGCAATTGATGAAAGACGTTTTCGTCCTTCGACTCGCGGACGCCGCCGGTAATATGATGATCTCCAAGGTGAAGAACGCCAAAACTTAGAGTTGTTTCATCTCTGGTGATGTCCGACTGGACGTGAACGCGGCCCAGGCCGAGCCTTACGCGGCCTTCGGTCTCAACATTGTGCTCGACACGATCGACGCCATAACAGTATATCTTCGTACGATCGGGGTAGCTTTCGAATAGCGAGCTCACAGCGTAGTGGCCGACCACTTTATCCATGGTGACTTCGGCTGGTACAACCCATTTCCCGTAAATCTGCTCGCCGTCGCCGTGCTCGGGAAGATTGCTCTTGGCATTACGCAATTTGTCGCAAAACTGCGCTCCAAGCTCGTCGCCCTGCAACACTTCGCGAGCCAACTGGATTGCCCTGCCGGCATATTGAATGACCTGCACCGTCTCAATCCCAGAGAGCTCGTCAAAAAACCAACCGCAGCTCGTGTACATCAGCATTGCGTTACGCTGCATTTCGAGGAGCTTAAGACTTCTTACCCTTGAAGGCTGGTCGAGTTCGCCAACCGCATGCTTCGCAAAAAAGCGATTCACAGAGTCGTCGGAGCGGTCGAGTATGACGTCTATATAGTCATTTCGCGCCGCCCACGGATCTTTGAGCAAGGCTTTTGCCTGCTCTTCGAATTTGGGCGCTAAGGTATCGCGCAACCAATCAAGCGACTCTCGCAGGGGCGCGCGCCACTCTTGATTCCATCCCGCATGTCCACCGGAATTGCAGCCGCAGTTGGATCGCCAGCGTTCGACGCCATGGATGCAGCTCCATGAAGTGTTTTCGATAACTTCCGCCAGAACCTCAGGAGGATGCATTTCTAGGAATTGGCCATAATTGATTAGCTTGGCTTGGCCGCCGGTCTCGATACTGTGCAGAGCGTAACTTAATGCCATTTCGCCATAGTGATGATGGTGACCGTAACTCTCACCGTCCGTTGCGATATGACAAATCTGCGGCCATTCGCGTTCATCGGAAAACCCGCTGAGCAAACGATCGGCAAATCTCTTCCCATCATCGAGCAGTCCTTCGAATGCGACCGCTTGCGAAATCGGTCCATCATAGAAGAAGACATCAATCGATTTTTTTGAAGGAAGCTTTACCTGGTAGGCGCGACTGGGATCGATTCGGTCGCCAGTCACATCTTTCCAGCTTCTGCCCTTCATCCGGCGGACTCGCTTCGCCTGACGCGGCGCAAGGATGGTGAAGCGAATACCTTGTGCTGCGAGCGCCTCTAGCGTAGGAGTGTCGACAGCCGTTTCCGGCAGCCACATCCCTTCCGGCTGTCGCCCGAAACGGTGAACAAAATCGCGGATACCCCAAATTATCTGCGTTTCCTTATCGCGCGGGTGCGCGAGAGGTAGAATCATGTGGTTATACACCTGCGCGATGGCAGAGCCATGGCCGCCGAAACGCTCCTGGCTCATTTTGTCCGCCTGCACAATTGCACTTAGCACCTGCGGAGCTTTCTGCTCCATCCACAGCAGCAGTGTCGGCCCGAAATTGAAGCTGATCTGCGCGTAATTATTCACTAGCTCCACAATCCGCTGCTCGTCATCCAGCAATCGCGCAATGGCATTGGGCGCGTAACACTCCGCCGTGACGCGCTCATTCCAATCGTGATAAGGGTAAGCGGAGTCCTGAAGTTCAATAGCTTCGAGCGAAGGATTCTCTCGAGGCGGCTGATAGAAGTGACCATGTACGCAAACATACTTCATAACTCTTCTCCTGAACGCACCGGTTCGAATACCGCAAGACTACGTCGTCCGATCGTGAAGATGCCGCTCATCGGCTGCCCTTCGCGCGCGGACGGAGGGTCCTCTATAGCAGCCTGGTAGGAACGCAGCAGAAGTTGGAACGAGCCCGAGGGAAGCTCGATTTGCGCGGCCTTATCTCCGAAATGAAAATAGGCCAGTAGCGGCGGCCCCTGCTCGCGGTAATCCACCATCAATGTTTTGGCCGCCCGGTTGCAGCGGATCTCTGGCCTTTTGCCGCCGATCACAAATCGTTTACGGATGCCTATCAGAGACTTATAAAGATTTCGCAGCGTGTGGTGGGGTTCCCGATCACGAACAGTAAAATCCAAAGTACTCCTCTTGAACGTCCGCTCATCCTGCGGATCAGGGACATCGCCCTGCCAGCCAAACGACGCAAACTCTTCTCGCCGGCCCTTCCGCACTGCTTCGATCAAAGGAGCATCGGAATGGCTCGTGAAGTATTGAAACGGGTGCGTTTCGCCGTACTCTTCGCCCATGAAAAGTAGAGGAACGAAAGGTGAAAGCAGAGTGATTCCGGCGGCAAGGGCCAGACTTTCGCAATCGAGAAGCTGGGAAAGGCGATCTCCATCCGCGCGATTCCCCACCTGATCGTGATTCTGCGTGAAGACGACGAATCGCTCTGGCGCAATGCCGCGCGGCGAATTTCCGTGCTTGCGATGGCGATAACGCGAGTACTGCCCCGAATAGCACCAGCCTTCTCTCAGAACTGCATCGAGATCGTCAATCGAACCGAAATCTGCGTAGTAACCGCTCTTTTCTCCGGTTAAGAGCGTGCGCACGGAATGATGAAAATCGTCACTCCATTGCGCATCCAGTCCGTAACCACCTAGTGCAGGCGCGTGGAGAAGACGAACGTCGTTTAGATCGCTCTCTGCGACTACATAGTGTTTTTTTCCGATTCGCGTGGATAAATCTTGTGCGCGCTCCTGGAGTTCGGCGAGGAAATGGTGCGCGCCAAAATCGAAAATCCCATGCACGGCATCAAGGCGTAGTCCGTCAATGTGAAATTCCTCGAGCCAATAGAGCGCGTTCTGAATGAAGAATTCGCGCACCGGCGCGCTATACGCTTCATCGAAATTTATCGCTTCGCCCCACGGCGTGTGATATCGGTTCGTGAAAAACGGGCCAAAAGCACCGAGATAATTGCCTTCTGGACCAAGATGGTTGTAAACCACATCCAGGATCACGGATATTCCGTGGGAATGTGCTGCGTCGACGAATTGCTGGAATCCTGCGGGACCCCCGTAAGAATTTTGCACTGCGAACGGGTAGGTCCCGTCGTAACCCCAATTCCGGGTACCGGGAAATTGCCCTATGGGCATCACTTCAATCGCTGTAATGCCTAAATCGACTAGCGTACTGAGGTGGGTTATGGCTGCGGCGAAGGTGCCTTCGTTTGTGAACGTGCCCACGTGCAGTTCATAAATGATCATTTCGGAAAGCGACGGTGCCTCGAATTGGTGGTCCGTCCATGGAAGTGCATCAGTATTTATGACCGCCGAGGCGCCGTGCACTCCGTCAGGCTGAAATCGAGACGCCGGGTCCGGAAGTTCGCGACCATCCGGAAGGCGATAGCGGTACTGCGTCCCGGGAATCGCGTGTACTTCAGCCGAATAAAAACCACAGCGGTCGCAACCCATAGGGATTACGCGGCGATCTTTCTCGTAAAGTATTAGGGAAAGGGTAGATAGACGAGGACCCCACGCGACAAAGCGATACCGATTGTTCGAAAGGGGTGTGACGCCAACCTTTTCCATATGGCTAGGCTAAACTGCAAATGACACGTGCGATTGGTATGTTAAGTCAGCGCTTTGTACGCCGAGAGGTGGTATTGCGCTGTTTGCGAGATGCCTCTGAAGGCGCCGTTTCTTCCCCATCATCAATCCTTCCGGCTTTTCGAGCAACCACCGTCAGTGTGCCATTCTTCAAGTAGGCACTCGCCGTTTCTGGATTCACACTTTCGGGCCAGCGAACTTCATAATACGTCGATGAGTACTCTCGCCTTTCGGACGAGCGCTCGTAAGAACTCTTTTCAGCCGAGATGAGAGCGCGATCATCGCCCACAGAAACCTTGATTCGATCCGCAGGCACACCTACAACCGGAGCACTTACCGTGTACCAAGCGCCAGATTGTTGCACCTCAGGCAGTCGAACGCAGAGTTCGTCCTCAGCACGAAGCCAATGCGAAAGGTCGTCCCCATCGATACGACCAAGTTGTTCAAATAACTCGTAGGCACGCTTGGACACGAGGCTACGAAACTCTTCCATAAACGCGTCTTTCTTTTCTCCGAAAACCATTTTTGGCATTTCTGAGGCCGCCGAAGCTTTAACACCTGACGAACTGGTAGACATAATTCACCGTGAGCGCAATTCGAGACGTTACTGCACCGCAATTATCAGAGCACGGAGATAGGCGCTGCAATACGGCGAACCGTGTAATAAAACAGTTAAGATTAAATTATGAAAGCGTTTACTGACCTTCGCCGCAACACAAGTAGGTCCTTTACTGTATCGACCTTTACAATCGAAGTCCTTAGCCTCCAAAGGGCGGTTTGCATCGTCAGAGAACCGCGAGACGGCGCTTATTCGGGACGGATGAGGTGGAATGATGGCGAGATATGGCAAGGGAGCTCAAAAGAGAGTGAAGAGCGCTATGCGCAGACGGAAGCGCGGAACTCTGAAATCGGGGAAAGGCGGTAAGGGCGGCAAGGTGAAAAGCAAAAAGCAGGCGATTGCGATCGGCCTCTCGGAAGCGCGCAAAAAGGGCGCCAAAGTCCCTCGGGAAAAGAAGAAGAGCTAGCCCGTTTTACAATCGAAAAAAACTCCGCAAGAACAGCATTATTGTTGCATCGGGTGAGTTGCGTCGAGGTCCAGATTCAATTCCAGAACATTTATGCGGCGTTCGCCAAGGAAGCCAAACTGCCGCCCTTCAGTATGTTTTGCCAACAAGGCATGCAATGCGCCTTCCGTCATAGCGCGCTCTTTTGCCACTCGCGGAATTTGAAATTCAGCTGCCGCTGGGCTGATGTCCGGATCGAGCCCCGATCCGGAAGTAGTAACTAGGTCCACAGGTACGGGTTTGCCTGGATTTGTCGTCTGAAGTCGCGCGACGCTCGCGTCTACGCGATCGATCAGAGTCTTATTTGTGGGACCAAGATTCGAGCCAGCAGAGGCGCTGGCATCGTATCCTGCTGCTCCCGCTGCGGAAGGGCGTGACCAAAAATACCCGGCAGCGTTGAACGGCTGACCGATCAAGCGGGAACCGACCACTTTTCCGTTCTGGACGATAAGCGAGCCGTTGGCTTGCTTCGGGAAAAATAGCTGAGCGAGTCCTGTAACCAGCAAAGGGTAAATAATTCCGAATAGAAGAGTGGTCACAAGGGTATAGAGGACGGCGATTTGTAGATTTTTTTTCATGCCATTTCCCCGCTTAAAAGCAGTAGTTCCTCTCAAACAAAGTCACATCGTGTTGCGCCTTCATAGCCATCTCACACCAATCCGATATGAGTGACGATCAAATCGATTAGCTTAATACCGAGGAATGGCGCAACGATTCCGCCCACACCATAAATCATCAGATTCCTTCGGAGCAATGCGGAGGCGCCCAGAGGACGATACTTCACGCCACGCAATGCGAGCGGCACAAGCGCGACAATAATGAGCGCATTGAATATGACGGCGGAAAGGATCGCGGATTCCGGAGTTTTTAGTCCCATGATATTCAGGACCCGCAGGACGGGAAACACACCTGCAAACATAGCCGGGATAATTGCGAAATATTTGGCCACGTCATTCGCAACGGAAAACGTCGTTAACGCGCCGCGCGTGATCAGAAGTTGCTTTCCGATTTCGACCACTTCGATGAGCTTTGTCGGGTTTGAATCAAGATCGACCATATTGCCTGCTTCTTTCGCGGCTTGCGTGCCGGCATTCATAGCAAGTCCGACGTCGGCTTGCGCGAGCGCAGGTGCGTCGTTCGTGCCGTCTCCCGTCATGGCAACAAGCTTCCCTTTCGCTTGTTCCTGACGAATCAAAGCGAGTTTATCTTCCGGCTTGGCCTGGGCCAGAAAATCATCGAGGCCGGCTTCTCGGGCGATTGCCGCAGCTGTGAGCGGATTGTCGCCGGTAATCATAACGGTGCGAATGCCCATCGCACGCAGTTGATCGAAGCGCTCGCGCATTCCGCCCTTGATGATGTCTTTCAGCTGGATTGTTCCCAAAATGCGACGGTCCTCGGCAACGAGCAGAGGCGTCCCTCCGGAGTTAGCGATGCTCTTCACTGTCTCCTCTACCTCAGAGGGAACGCGGAATCCGTTCACCGAACAATGAGAAACGATCGCCTCAAATGCGCCTTTGCGAATCTCACGGCCATCCAGATCAACACCGGACATGCGTGTAACAGCGGAAAACGGGATGAAATTGGCCCCATAAGACGAAAGTTCACGCCCACGAAGACCGTATTTTTCCTTTGCAAGCACGACGATCGAGCGGCCCTCCGGCGTCTCGTCCGCAAATGAGGCAAGCTGCGCGGCATCGGCTAGATCGGTTTCCTTTACTCCGGGCGCTGGAACGAATTCGGTTGCGCGACGGTTTCCCAGAGTGATGGTGCCAGTCTTGTCCAGCAAAAGAGTGTCTACGTCGCCCGCAGCCTCCACAGCGCGGCCGGACATAGCGAGAACGTTGCGTTGAACGACGCGATCCATTCCCGCGATCCCTATTGCCGAAAGCAGGCCGCCGATCGTTGTCGGGATCAGGCAGACGAGCAATGCAATCAGTACGAAGATAGACTGCGGCGCGCCGGAATAAATTGCCATGGGCTGGAGCGTCACCACAGCGAGCAGGAAGACGATCGTCAACCCGGCGAGCAGGATATTAAGTGCGATTTCATTCGGCGTCTTTTGGCGTTCGGCGCCTTCGACCAGCTTGATCATCCGATCCAGGAAGGTCTCTCCCGGATTCGACATAATTTTGATTGTGATCTCGTCGGAAAGTACGCGGGTGCCACCGGTCACGGCAGAACGATCGCCGCCGGATTCGCGAATGACGGGCGCCGACTCGCCGGTGATCGCGGATTCATCAACGGAAGCGACGCCCTCGACAACTTCCCCGTCTCCTGGAATAAATTCGCCTGCAGTAACCTTGACAAGATCGCCCGCGCGCAACCTCGAGCCCGGGATCTTCTCTTCGGATCCGTCCGTGCACAAGCGACGCGCCATCGTTTCCGCGCGCGCCTTGCGCAATGTATCTGCTTGCGCCTTACCGCGGCCCGCCGCCATTGCTTCGGCGAAATTCGCGAAGAAAACCGTAAACCACAGCCAAATCGTGATCTGAAGCTCGAATCCCAGGCTGGCTTGGTGGATGAACACATCGCGAAGCAAGTCGCATGTGGTTACGACGGAGCCGATCTCAACCACAAACATCACGGGATTCTTCATCAACGTCTTCGGATTGAGCTTAATAAACGAATCCTGAATTGCTCCGGCTACGATTCCCGATGTCCACAGTGACTTTCTTGTTCGCCGTTCGGTCATGGTAAGCCTCAGAAAGCCCTTCCCGCATACATTTGCAGATGCTCAAGAATCGGCCCTAAGCTCAGCGCCGGGAAAAATGTAAGCGCGCTCACGACCAAAATGACTGAGACGAGCAGGAAGGTGAAAAGCGGCGTAGTAACGGGGAACGTACCTGCGGATTCAGGCACGATCTTTTTCCGTGCGAGATTTCCAGCAATTGCTAAAACCGGGATCACCATGAAAAATCGGCCGAACAACATGTCGAACGCGCCGCTGATGTTGTACCAAGGCGTGTTGCCATTTAATCCGCCGAATGCCGAACCGTTATTGGCCGCCTGCGAAAGATATGCGTAGAGAACCTCCGATAGTCCGTGCGGGCCAGGGTTCGAAATCGATGCGGTTCCATAAGGCTTTGCGATTGCGAATCCTGTGAAGCCAAGAACAAGAAGACAGAAGACAAGAACCGTTACCATCGCCATTTTCACGTCAAATGCTTCGATCTTTTTCCCCAAGTACTCCGGCGTACGGCCCACCATCAAGCCGGCAATGAACACGGAGATGATGATAAACACAACCATCCCGTACAGGCCGGCACCCACGCCGCCAAAAATCACTTCGCCGATCATCATATTCACCATCGGAATCATTCCGCCTAACGGAGTGAATGAATCGTGCTGGCCGTTGATTGCGCCGCAACTCGCGTCGGTGGTGACGGACGCAAACATTGCCGTGCCCGTCATACCGAATCGCACTTCCTTGCCTTCCATATTGCCGCCCGATTGCATCGCCGTCGCATGTTGATCCACTCCATGCAAAAGCGGGTTCCCGCGTGACTCAGCCACGTAAATGCTCGCGATTCCCACAAAACAAAGCAGCGCCATCGCCGCCCACACTGCCCAGCCATGCCTCTGCGAGCCGGTCATTTGTCCGAGCGTGTAGGTCAGTCCGGCTCCGATCGCCAGGATCAAGAGCATCTGCATGTAATTTGTGAGAGGCGTGGGGTTCTCGAACGGGTGGGCGCTATTTGCACTTAGGAATCCGCCTCCATTTGTTCCAAGGATCTTGATCGCCTCCTGCGAAGCGATGGGGCCCTGCGCGATCACCTGGTCGGTTACAGCCTTCGTTGTCGTCTTCCCACTTAAGTTTATGGTTGTAACCGTCTGCGGATTCAGCAGCTTCGCGCTGTCGTAAGGCCGCAGATTCTGAACGACTCCCTGTGAAACAAAGATCAGCGCGATGACTATGCAGGCAGGCAGCAGGACCCAGAGGGTTGCTCGCGTGAAGTCCACCCAGAAGTTGCCGAGCGTTCTCGCTTCCCTGCGTGCGATCCCGCGGATGATCGCCAAAGCGAGAGCGATTCCTACTCCGGCGGACACAAAGTTGTGGTACGCGAGACCGGCCATTTGGCTGAAATAGCTCATCGTCGATTCGCCGCCATAGTTTTGCCAGTTCGTATTTGTGGTAAACGATGCGGCCGTGTTGAATGCAAGCGCTTGGGGCACATTTGCCAGATGCTGCGGATTCCACGGCAGCCAAAGCTGCACGCGCTCGATCACAAAAAGGGCCAGCATGCTCACGAAACTGAACAGCAGCATCGCGATCGCGTATTCCTTCCAATCCATCTCATAATCCTGGTCGATTCGGCAGCTACCATAGATAATTCGTTCAATTGGCCGGAGCACAGGATCAAGCAGCGTCTTTTCGCGGACGAAGACGCGCGTCATGAAAGCGCCGATGGGTTTGGTAATAGCCAGAAGAATCACGAAAAACAGAGCAATCTGAAACCATCCGTTCGCAGTCATCGCTCAGAACCTTTCCGGCCAAAGCAAAGCCGCAATCAAGTAAATACCGGTCAGCACGCTGATGCAGAGGAGCAAGATGTTGCCAAGCATTTTGTCGCTCCTTGTCTCAACTTTTCGCACGCGCAAACATAGCCGATCGCAATAGCGATAAAAGCTGCCGTGCAAATTACAAAAATCACGTCTTGCATCGAGTTCAACTCCTCACGACCCGTTTTGCCGCTAGGCGACGAATTCCCAGGGGAGCGCTAGAGGCGGTTCACGATTCGATTTCTTAGCCCACACCTCAACGGAACCGATTGGCTACCTTTGAAACCCGGGCCTGCGCCGCCAGGTCTACTCAGCGGCGCGTTGCGGAAAACAATCACGCCCTTTGGAGGATGTGACGCGGCGCGGGGGCGATTTGCCTCCAGATGAAACTAGACCAGGACGTAGATCATGAAGGCGCAAGCCACGGCGAATGGATATGACGATAACCGTTGCCATTGCTTTCTCGCCCTCCCACCGGCGTTTCTTAATCAAAACTAAATTTCGTCCGGTCAGGATACAGATTGAGATTACTCAGCCGGCATCAGGAAGGAATAAGCGAGCTGTAAGGATTTTGTAAGGGGGTAGCACAACAGGGGAAAACCTACGCGATAAAATCGGTTGACGGAGATCAAAGAACATCCTGCCGCAAGCCAAGACTGACGTGCTCGCGACGGCTGCTGGAATAAATCAGTTCGAGGACGTGCCGGGGTGGTGCGCGTTCCAATCCTGCTGTGCGAATTCGACACCCCAGAAATGCGGACTCGGCGAGAGAAACTCCACTCCGATTCTCGTGCCTTTATCCGAAGTATCTCCCATATAAACGACGCGGCATTCCTGCTCTTCTTCGGTGGCAGGGTTTTCGAGAACAAGCTCGGTGCCGAGATCTAGCTCTTCCTGCAAATAAAGCAGTCCGCCGTGCGCGTTGATCACGATGGTCTGGCTGTTTTCTGTAAATTTGCGGCCCGCGTGGCTCTTGCCTTTGGCCTTGATAGGAATACGCGTAAACACCCGCGAGCTGCGCCGTTCGCTGGCGGCTTTTATTTCGGTCGTCATCATATGCGTTTATCGTGCATCGTGATGCGATTCGAGTCAACGATTCAGGCCGCTTGCGTGTCCAAAAGCACAGTCCAAAAATGTTTCGTTTGAACGGGTTAATTCTCGTAATATCTATGCCGAGCCAAGCCGGATACTCACAGGCTCAATGGTTCAGCAGGCGAAATACGCGATGTGAGGGCGGGCGAGATGGACCTCAAAAATTATCTGGATTCCATGCGGGACACTCATCTTGAAGAGCTGAAGGAGTTTCTACGTATTCCCAGCGTCAGTGCGAAATCGGAGCATAAGGGGGATATCGAAGCAGCCGCGCGTTGGGTCGCTGAGAAGCTCGCGTCAGCAGGCCTGGAAAACATAAAAATCGTGCCCACGAAGATGCATCCAGTCGTCTACGGAGAGTCGCTCGGCGCACCAGGAAAGCCGACTGTCCTTTTCTACGGCCACTATGATGTGCAACCAGCCGAACCTTTGGAGGTGTGGACCACTCCTGCTTTTGAGCCAACCGTTCGCGATAACAACCTTTTCGGCCGCGGCACGGCGGACGATAAAGGCCAAGTCCACATCCATATAAAGGCGTTGGAGGCATTGCTGAAGACGAGCGGCAAACTTCCCATCAATATAAAGGTGATGATCGAAGGCGAGGAAGAGGTGGGTAGCGTAAGCCTGTGGGACTTTGTGAAAGAAAATAGGCAGGGGCTTAAGGCTGACGCGCTTGTAGTCTCAGACACGTCTATGCTGGCGAAGGGCGTGCCCTCTGTAACCTACGGCCTGCGTGGGTTGAATTATTACCAGATTGAGCTGACGGCGGCGTCGCAAGACCTCCATTCGGGTGTGTTTGGTGGCGCTGTACCGAATCCGATCACAATCCTGGCAGAAGCGATCGCGAAATTACACGACCAGAACTTCCACATTACGGTTTCTGGATTTTATTCGGATGTGGCGGAGCTTTCAAAATCGGAGCGCAAAACGCTCAATTCGCTGCCGTGGAAGGAAAGAGAATTTCGTAAGACCGTGGGAGCGCCGGCTCTGTGCGGAGAGAAGGGCTATACGATTATCGAAAGGCTTTGGGCGCGCCCAACGCTTGAACTCAATGGCATTTGGGGTGGCTACACGGGGGAAGGCGCAAAAACCGTAATTCCCTCAAAGGCGTTCGCGAAGCTTTCTACACGACTTGTGCCTAATCAGGACCCAAAAAAGATTGCGCGTCTGGTTGAGCGCCATATCAGGAAGCTGCTTCCCAAAACGGTAAAGTGCAAATTTGAAGTGCTGAGTACCGGGAAGCCGTGGGTCGCGCCATATACGGCACCCATTTTCCAGAAGGCGCTGCACGCGTTGGAGCAAGGCTTCGGAAAGAAAGCCGTTTTCATCCGTGAGGGCGGTTCGATTCCCTTCGTGACACAGATGTACGACACATTCAAGGTCCCCTGCGTACTGATGGGTTTCGGGCTTCCCGATGAGAATGCTCATGCTCCCGACGAGCATCTTTCCCTCGAAAATTACTTCGGCGGCATTCGTGCGGCGGCTATTTTTTACGAGCAACTCGCCTCCCTCTGAAATCGCCCCAATAAATGGGGCCTGACACCTCTCATTTTCACAAAAGTAGCGATTTTTCGGGCTTTTTTGAATGTTTTTGCTTGCGTTCGCACCAAGGGGCGGCTATAGTTCCCGGCGGCATCCCGCTCGCCGGGGCCTACGCGTTACCCAAATTGAGGAGGCAATACAAATCGATGGCAACTCCGATGAGCAAGTCCAAGATCATTGCGCATCTTGCGGATAAGGTCAGCACCACGGACAAGCCCGTTTCCAAGAAACAGGTTTCCACATTCTTTGACGAGCTCTTCAAGCTTGCGGTGAAGGAATCGAAGGGCTCAGGGAAGTTCGTCATCCCCGGCATCGGCCGGGCCGTGAAGGCGCATCGCAAGGCCCGCATGGGGCGCAATCCCGCCACTGGGGAAGCGATAAAGATCAAGGCGAAGACGGTTGTTCGCCTGCGCGCGGCAAAGGCTTTCAAAGACGCTGTATTGAAGTAGCGCGTTTCGGCCCCGGATTTCGGCAAAACCCTCGGTAGCGTCCCTCGTGGCGGTCGATTGGGCGCCCGGGGGTTTTGTCTTTTCACAGACGCAATCCTGGTTAGTGCTGACGCATCGAATAACTCGAAACATGGACTCTCGTCAGGTGAATTTGCCCCCAAGCGCCTCGCGCTCTCCTGTGGTCGAATCATTGCGCACGTCTTCCGGTCTTCTCACGGATCTTTACGAACTAACAATGGCTGCGGGTTATGTGCAGACGCATTTCGAGGCGCGTGCCACGTTTGAATTGTTCGCACGCCACCTGCCGGCGCGGCGCAACTATCTCGTGGCGGCGGGGCTCGAGCAGGCAATCGACTTCATGGAGAGTGTCCGCTTCACACCGGAAGAAATCGATTTCTTAAGAGGCAATCGGATTTTCCGCAAGATTCGCCCAGAATTTTTCGCTTATCTTTCACGATTTCGTTTTACCGGCGACGTTTGGGCGATGCCTGAGGGAACGATCGCGTTTCCTGGCGAGCCGCTGCTGCGCGTGACTGCGCCAATTGTTGAGGCACAAATTTTGGAGACTTACCTTCTCGCAACTTTAAGTTATCAAACGATGATCGCGAGCAAGGCGGCGCGCGTTTGCACGGCTGCCCAAGGACGCGACGTGGTCGACTTCGGCGCTCGGCGCGGCCATGGCGCCGAATCGAGTCTGCCAGCCGCGCGCGCCGCCGTCATCGGTGGTTGTGAGGGCACTTCGAATGTTCTTGCCGGCTTGCGGTTCGGCTTGGCCATTTACGGAACCCAAGCTCATTCATGGGTGATGGCGCATGACCGTGAAGCGGATGCGTTCGCGAATTTTCTGGACACGTTTCCCGATAATTCCACTCTACTGCTGGATACTTATGACGTGCGTCACGCCCTGAAGCAGATACTTGCGATGGGCCGCAAGCCCGCGGGAGTGCGGCTCGATAGCGGAGACGTTGCTAAAGATAGCCGTTGGGTCCGCCGTGAACTGAATCGCGCCGGCTGGCAAGACGTGAAGATTTTTGCTTCGGGCGATCTGGATGAGTACCGCATCCGCGACCTCCTTGCGCGCCATGCTGCGATCGACGCGTTCGGAGTCGGCACAGCCCTCGCAACTCCGGGCGACGCTCCGCACTTGAACATGATTTACAAGCTGGTGGAAGTTGAACGCGACGGCAAAATCTGGGAAGCAGCCAAACTCACGCGCGCGAAGGCGACTTATCCTGGGCGCAAGCAGGTTTTTCGGCATTCGAATGCCGCGCGAGAATTTCGGTTTGATCGTGTTGCGCTTGAGAGTGAACCGCCGCAAGGGGCTGAGCCCTTGCTCGTTCTCGTTATGCGTGCGGGCAAGCGAGTTGGTCGCGCCGATTCGATTGAGGTCGCACGCGAGCGTTGCCGCGTTGGACTGGCGCGGCTGCCGAAAAGTTGCCGACAAATCAGCCAAGCCGCTGCTTACCCGGTGCGCTACAGCAAGGCGTTAAAGGAACTTCTCGCTAACTTCCGTGAGCGCGTCCGGCGCTCCGCGCTGAAGTGATGTCCAAGCCGGTCATAGCGCGATTCAGTTGCGCGGCACTTCACTCATAAGCGCCATCAGATTCTGCTCAGAATCCCGAAAGAACGCCATCCACAGGCCGTGCGTGGGCATCTCCGCAATTTTCCGCGGCTCCGATTCGAACCGTACGCCACCTTGCCTGAGGCGGTTGTGCGCGGTGACGATATCTGGAACTGAAAAATAAAGAATTGAGCCCGTTCGCGGATCTTCTCCTTCAGGACGCGAAAGCATCAGCCGGACGCCACCGCAGTTGAAGAATGCCATTCCGCTTGTCGTAAATAGCAGAGAAAGACCAAGTATGTCTTTGTAGAATGCAGTGGCGCGCTCAACGTCTTGTGCGGGAATATAAACTTGACCGAGGCGTGAAATTCCAATTTCGTTCATGAGCTGACCTCCCATGGTGAATCTTATTTAACATGCTTAGTCATAATTCACCAGTCGCGCTGAAAAGAGCACTGCTGGCCAAGATCGGATGAGGATGGAGCGAAAACTGATGGCTGCACGGTTGGTATTTTGGGAAGTCGATGCGCAGAAAGACTTCATGTTGCCTGGTGGCAAGCTCTACGTACCTGGCGCGGAAAACTCGATACCTAATATCCGACGGCTCGTCGGAGCCGCGGAATCGAGCGGTACGACTCTTATCTCCAGCGCGTGTGCGCACTCGGAAAACGATCCCGAATTTGCCGTTTTCCCGCCGCACTGCATCAAAGGAACGGACGGCGCACAAATCATTCCGGAAGGCATGAAGAAGGACTATGCGCTCATCCCCAATGACCCCTCGTTCAAATTGCCTGCGAACATTTTCGATTCTCCTCAGATTGTGATCCAAAAGCAGGTGCTCGACGTATTTTCCAATCCCCACACGGAGACGCTTGTGGAACGTATCAGCTCAGATGCGAAATACGTCATTTTTGGCGTTGTGACTGAATTTTGCGTACAGTACGCGTCGAAGGGGCTCCTCGACCGCGGCCGCCAAGTTTTCATCGTGCATGACGCGATCGAAACGCTCGATGCGAAAAAAGGGCAAGAAACGATCGACGATTTGACGCTGCGCGGCGCGCACCTTATCGATACCGAAGAAGCCGTCGGAATCGTCTTACACAATCCTCGTTGACATCGCCTCGTCACTGGTTTAGAAGAAGCGCATGCGTCCCGCTCCTCAAAATCGCGCGCGCGATCTATTCGAGAAGGCCCATCGCGCGCAGATGAATGGTGAACTCGAACGCGCGGTGAGACTTTACAAGGACTCGCTCGAAATTCATCCCACGGCGGAGGCCCACACGTATCTCGGCTGGACCTATCATGACCAGGGAAACGCCGAGGCTGCGATTGACGAATGTAAGCGTGCCATCGCCATCGATCCGGATTTCGGAAATCCCTATAACGACATCGGCGCGTATCTAATCGCTCTTGGCCGCTATGACGAAGCCATCGCTTGGCTCGAACGCGCAATAACCGCGCCGCGTTACGTCCCGCGCCATTATCCGCATTTCAATATGGGCCGTGCCTATTTCGCAAAGAACATGCTGAAACGCGCGCGTGAATGTTTCCAAAAAGCGCTCGACCTCGAGCCTGATTACGGCTTGGCTCAGCAGGCCGTTGACAGCCTGCGCCGCATGATTAACTAAGCGAGATCGCCTTTGCCTCAGGCTTGAAAACTTTGTCATAGATCAACATTAGAGCGGCTGTAAGCACTCCAACTCCCACAACGGGCCACCACATCGCCGTCGGCTTCTTGAGTACGTCGCCGAATTCGTGCAGCAACCACCCTCCCATCCATCCAGCAATCAGGAATCCGAGCCCGATTGGCGGAAATGCGTATCCCATATAAAGCCCTTGCTGCCCCTCGGGAGCTAACCGCGAGCAATATTCGTAGTAGCGCGACGCCTGAGTCACCTCCCCGATTGCGATTACGACTAACATCATCGCAAACGAGATCACGCTGGGATGTAAGGCCAATAAGCTGAACGCCAGTCCCGTGATCAAGAAACCAAACGCGATCGTCGGCACCGCGGGCAGCTTTCGAGTCAAATATGTAACCAGAATTTGCAAGCAGATCACAGCAAATCCCTCAATCGCCAGTAAGCCGTCTACATTCGCGTTCGGATCCACGAAGCGGCGCATGAAAAGCGGAGCCATGATGTAAATTTCCCAATAAGCCATGTAGAATCCGGAAGAAATCAGCAAAAAAAGCACAAACCGAAAGTTTCCGAGCACGATAAACATGTTCTTGATTGCCATGCTGATACTTGAAACTTTTTCTTCGGTCCGCGTTGGAGGTTCACGATAGAAGAACAGCGTGACCCAAAACATCACGAAAACGCTGAGCGCCGCCGTGCGAAATACATTCGCCACGCCCAATCCCAGGCGCTGGCGGACGAGAAATGCCATCAACGGGCCAACCGTTCCGCCCACGTTCACAAGCGTGTAGTAAATCGAGTAACCGAGCGAACGCACGTTTTCGGTGGAGGCCTTGGCTATCGTGCCGGCCACACACGGCTTTACCGTCGCCGGCCCAAGCGCAGGGATCAAGAGGACCGCGATCACGAGCCATTTGTCTCCCAACGCGCTGCGTACGGATTGCATCCATGGCGCGGATAGCGATCCGAGCAGAAAATAGCCGATCGTCAGCACCGCATACGCAAAAAGTAAGGCTCGGCGAAAACCAAAGCGATCTGCCAGTGCCCCGCCCACAACCGGCAAAAAATAAACGACCATGCCGAAGATGCCGATAATTGATCCCGTGAGTTCGGCCGAGAAATGAAGCTGTTCGTTGAGATAGATCGCGAGGACAGCCAGCGTGCCGTAGTACGCCAGCCGCTCGAATATTTCCGTGAAGTTAGCGACCCAAAAGGAAGACTGAAAGCCCGCGCGAATCTCTTGCAGCCGCTCGCCGGCCCGCAACGGGCGGCTCCCCGAACTGACAACGTCTGGCAGTTGCGTCATTGAAGTTTCCGCCTGAAATACACGAAGAGAACGGGCGTCGTACAAAACAGCGCGTATGTGCCTTTCGATACAGCATTTGCTAACTTCGCACCACGAGGCTTGCCATGAACAAAAAAGGTATCCGTTTGATCTTCGCTGTAATTTCTGTGTGCGCGATGGCTATGTCTGTATGGGCAAAGAAATTTGCGCTTACCGCGTCGCACGCAGTTCCAGCAGCCACCGGTACAGTGGAAACGCATTTGGATAAGAATGGTAACACTGCCGTCGATATAAAAGTTCATCATCTGGCGCGCCCTGCCAACCTTACGCCGCCAGCTACTGTATATATCGTGTGGTTTCAGCAGTCCGGCTCGGAGCCACAAAAGGAAGCCGAGTTAAAGGTGAGCGATAACCTAGACGGGGAGTTGAAGACAACCACGCAATGGAAGACGTTCGACTTGATCATTAGCGCGGAAAGTGATCCGGCTGCGAAGTTGCCTTCCGACAACCAGGTGATGCGGACAAGCATTCGAGATTAGAACCAAACGAAAATATCCTCCTCTTACGCCGATACGGTTGCCACCTGATGCCGCATTCTCTTGTGCAGAGTCAGCACATAAGCGCCGAGGCCCCAAACGATTACTACCCACATGCTTAGTGGCCCGAGGAACGGAATTACGCGTATCACTCGCAGAATGGCGAGCCCCAAAGCGAGCCTCGCCAAAACCGGCCCGATGCCCACGCCCACTCCCAGCAATTTTTCTCCCAGCCATTCACCCACAAATACCTGTGACATATAAACGGCGACCAGATAGATCAGAAACGTGGTGATTCCGACGCCCAACCCGACAATCGTTATGCAAGCAATCGATACCGCCACCGGAATCCCAACCAGGAATAGCAGCCCTATGCCCATTGCGAGGCCCACTCTATTCGCCGCGCTTGAAGCATCCAGAAATATCGCCGGAGCGAGCAGGAAAAGCACCAGCCCCAACACGAATGCCGCTCCCCATCGCAGAATTTGATGCCAATAGTATGACCACGTCGAGTAAGTGGGCGCGGCCTTCTTCATAATCATCTCGACAGGCGAAGCGAGCTTCGCACCCGCGGCAACCTCCGGCTGCTTCGGCCCCTCAAATTGCGTTCGTCCAGCAATCTGCGCGGTCGATCCGATTCTCATATCTTCACCGCGAACCTTCACATTTCCGCCGATCGGCCCATCAATCTCCATTGTTCCTGCCATCGCGAGCAGATCGCCCTTGACAGGTCCGTTGAGTCGCACGTCGCGCGAAAATAGAGTTGCCGACCCGCCAACGCTGGATTTTTCGTCCACTTCGACCGATCGCACGAAACCCATCAGATTTTTCCCCACAGCGCCGCTCAGTACCGTCGATTCCGCAAACGCGCGAACGTTGCCGTCCACTGTTCCGTTCATTCGAAGTTCCTGGGCGAATGCAATGACGTCCCCTTTAACCCGACCGTTCACTTCAACCGACTGCGCCCAGACGATCAAATCGCCGTCCACAGTGCCGTCAATGAGCACATGATCGCCCGCCACAAACAAGTCAGTCTTGATCTCCTGCCCTTGCGAAAGCGTGTAACTCGGATTTCCATGCACAGTTTCGGCGGCGCGTGCCGGAGAAGGCGCCAGAATGGCCAGTCCCAGCATACCCATCACGGCCGCCGTGCCCGCTTGGCGGCGAAAGTAGCGCCGTAGCGCCCAGACCGCCACAACGCCCAACGTGATCATCGCCAAAAATTTTACCGCTGTGCCTACATCGCCCCATCCGTTCCAAAACGCTCCGCTGAAAAAGAGCATGGTCATGAGATTTCCTTGAGTTATGCCGATATTCGAAGCCTGAGTCACCCACGGTTCTACAACTCCACTCCAGAGCGTATACGCCCCGGCCGCTCCAAAACCCAATGTGGCCAGCCATCCCCACGGAGCCATGGTGCGCACAGGCGCAGCAACCAACCGAGCGGAAATCGTTTCATCGTCCGCCACAATCGCCTCACGGAGCCACACGCTCTCGTTTTTCAGCACGCGCAGAAGATCGCGGCAGGCCGCGCAGGCTGCGGCGTGTTCGGCGACGATCTTTGAATGCATCTCGTCGAGCTGTTCTTCCAGATAAAGCAGCCCGGTCATTTCGTCGAAATGAGAGCCGCTGGCGCGGCCGATGTCGGGTTCGCTCATAGCTTTCCTCCGGCGGTAGCCTCGCGTGCAGACTCCGCGTCGCCCTGCAATATCTCCCTCAGCTGATGCCGAGCGCGCAAAAGCAACACGCCTACAAACGCACGCCGCACGCCGAGGGTTTCAGCAATTTCGTCATAACTCATCTCCCCGAAATAGCGGAGCACCAACGCCATGCGGGCGCGGTCCGGCAGTCTATCGAGCCCCGCGCGCACTTCCTTGCTCGTGTGCTCCTCCTGCAAGCGCTCCAGTTGTCCGGGATCGGGATGCTCCAAAGGTAGGGTTTCCACATCACCTGTCTCAAGGTCCTGGCGGATACGCCGGCGCCGCAATGTGTCCCAACAATGATTGCTGGCCACTTTGTACAACCAGGCAGTGAACGGGCGCGATGAGTCGTAGGTCCCGAGCTTTTGCCGCACCTTCATGAAGACCTCATTCGTGGCGTCTTCCGCATCCTCACGTGAGGGAAGCGCCCGACGGCAAAACCTGAAGATCGCCGGCGCGTAGCCACGATACAGGTCCCCCCAGGCGTCTGAATCGCCCGCCCGGACCCGCGACAGCAGCTCAGCCAGCTCCGTCGAATTCATCTCTCCGGCAGTCTTCCGTCGTTCCATAAGCTAATACGCGGCGCGGCCTCCGAATATTACACATCCCTCTTAGTCTGTTGAGGTTGGAGTCTCGATAGGGGTTTCCTGGATTGGGCAGATTATAAGGTAGAAACGTCAGCTAATCGCTTATTTTAGCGCTGCAAGCAATGCGGTCCCGTTCGGGCTCCCGAGCCCTGTGCAGGCGTCCCACCCACGCCCTGCGGAATAACCCCCATTACTGCCGGACGTGATGTCGTGAAAGCTCGAGTCTGCTTTGCTCGAGTAAAGCAACGGGTTCAGAAAGCCGAGGTTTTTACCCAGAGACTGATTCATCCGTGCCACGAGGGCTGCCCACAATGGCGCGACAGCGCTCGTGCCGCCGATCACCGTCTGCTCGCCGTCCACGGTCACGTTGTACCCGGTCGCCGGATCGGCATTCCCCGCTACGTCCGGAACGCCCCGTCCCCCAAAACCATTCGGCGCTTTCGGCACCTTTGCGCTTTTTTGATAGCTCGGCAGCGCAAAATTCTTGCTAACGCCGCCACCCGTTGCTCCTTCGTTTGACGCGAGTTCGTTCCAAACTTGCTCGCTACCGATCGATGCGGCCGAGATCGTCAGCTTCGTCCCGCCACAACCGGTCACGTAAGGGCTGGCAGCCGGGAAATCGACGGTGGCGTTGCCGTTGGCGCTCCCATCGGAGGCTCCATCATCGCCCGAGGCAGCCAGTAAGGAAATCCCCATGGTTGAGGCGTCTTCGAACGCGGAGTTAAGCGCGTTGCGCGATTGTTCCGTCCATGAATTCTCCGGCCCGCCCCAACTGATCGAAATAATCGAGGGCTTGCGCTTGGAATCGTGCACCGCAGCCGCCACTGCATCGATGAAACCCTGGTCGGTATTCGGGGCGAAATATACGGCTATTTTTGCGCCCGGCGCCGCAGCACCGGCCACCTCGATATCCAATTCAACTTCGCCGTCCGGGCCGTTGGGGTCGCCTGTAGGAGAATTCTTGGCGCCATCGACAGAAACGGCGGTTACCTTGGGAGCTTTGATGCCAAGAGTCTTGAAAAATGCCGTTAGGTCGGCGGATTTGTAGCCGCCTCCCAATTCGATCAGCGCGATGCACTGCCCGGCCCCGGTCGTATCAGCCGGGAATGCGTAGACTTGCGCAACTTGCACAGGAGAGTAGGAAAGCTCAACTGCGTGGGCACGAATCCCGGGACTCACCTTTCGTACGCGAAAATGCGCCTTCGCTTGTGGACGGTTATCCAGTCCGAATACGCCTTCAATCACGTGTTTCAGTCCCATTGGAATTGTTAACTCACCCGTCCGGCAACGGTATGTGCCCCAGGTGTGCTCATAGCGACGCAAGTCCGTTTCGAACGCCTTATTGAACGCTTGCACAGTGCCGCTGAGCTTCATCGTGCGACTAGCCCGATCCTCGCTCGTCACCTTCAGCCCGTACTGCTTTGCGAAAGAACGCACCTTGGCAACGTCCGCCGCCGAAGCTCCATGGCGCCGCACAAATTGTTCGCGGCTCAGATACTTTCTTATCCGAGCGGCGGTTTTCGTTGCCGCGCTCTTCGCCGCATTCAGCGCGTTTTTCGGCGATGCTCGGCGCAGAACGATGCTGACGAGGATTCGTTCCTTCGGATCCGCCGCGCCCGCATCGCGGCCGCCCGGCAATTCTTCGCGTCTGCTGCCTTTGAGTACTGCGCGCTTATGTATTTCAGCCATAAAACCCTCCGCAAGTTAATCTTCGGCATGCGTGCTGGGCTCTGTCGAGTATAGCGTCGTTCGCCGTGATATCCGGTGGGAATGGGGCGATACTGCTGCTCTGCTAAAAAAGAAGCAATTTTAGATAGAGATCCGTTACCAAATGACCTTTTCCAAAGATGGGTACACCGGCTTCACGGCACAAAGCTACTTCGGCGCAAACGCGAAGAATTTGTTATTGCCGTTGCCCTCAGCGCGCGACCTCGAGTAGCCCGAACCCCAATACACAACTCCGTCCACAATCGCAGGTCCAGCATTAACGGAGCTGCCCGCCGGCTGTGCCCAGAGGATGGTGCCGGTTGCGCCGTCCAGCGCATAGAACTCATTGCCGCTCTTCGCCATGGACGCAACGTAAACGACTCCGTTCGCCGAGGTTACCGGCGCCAGATCCCACACGCCAACCGTCTGGCCGTTCAGCACCTCTGTTTGCGGATCGGGTCGCTGCCAGATGATCTTGCCCGTATCAGGATCGAGGGCCGCCCAAGAGCCGCCGGTGGCCGAAACCTCCGTGAGCTTGCCATCTTCCGTCATCCGATACGGAAGGTGGTGCTGGTTCACGATCGAGACGTAAATTCGCTTGCCATCGTACGCGGTTCCCCATTCCATGCCGCCCATGTCGCCGCCTGGACCGACAACTGTATTCCAGATGAACTTTCCAGTCTTCGCATCGAGAACAATATAGACGCCGCTCTTTTCACCGACACCGACCACGGTGCGTCGATCGCGCGTAGGGCCGAATTCAAAAACATTGGGCGCAGAACCACCGACATCCCACTTATCGCCATGGTTCATCGGATTATCAGACTCCGGAGCGCACCACGTAACATCGGCCGGCTGAGAGGCACACGCCCTCTTCCAAGGCGCGTCGCCAATTACGCGATATGACCACACCGGAGCGCCCGTTTTCACATTGAACGCGACAATTGAACTGAAATAGGAGCCGGGCTGCTCGCAGGACTCGCTGAATCCGCCCGGTGCAGCGGCGTTGCACGCTTTCACCGCTGGCGGCTCACCTTCAGAAGCCTTGAAAGAAGCAAATACCAACCCGTCCTGAATATCCACGGATGGCGGCCCGAGCATGACAGCGCCCCAGTAGCCTCCGGGAAGACCATCGGCATTCGGCAGCGAATAAGTCCGCCATATTATCTGTCCGGTCTTTGCGTTGAGAGCGACTAGCGCGCCCGGATACGTGGACGCTCCTGCCTGGGACGTGCCCACGTAGACGTTGTCCCCGGCAAGGACCGGCGAACCCGTTATGATCGCGTGCGGATCCGGATCAAGCGGTGTGATCCACCGCGGATCGCCGGATTTCGCATCGATGCCCATCACCTTCGCCGCGCGCAGATCACCGATCACGAGCGTGTCGCCGGCGAGCGCTGGACTGGACCGCGACATATCGCCGTCAATACCCGTGTAGTCGGAGACTTTGCGCGACCAGATGACGTGCCCACTCGCAGCGTCAAGTTTCCATTCCATGCCGCCAAAGTCGCCGAAGTAAACTGCGCCGTCCACGACCGCCGGAGTCGCTGAAACGTCGCCCGCTGTCGGTGCCGTCCACTTCACTGCAAGATGACTTACGTTGTCGACGCCGATCTTCCGCTCCAGCGCCTGATCACGGTTATTCCCGGGGTCGTTGCCAATCATCCTCCATTCAGGTCCTGCACCCTTCGAGACGAGCATCGCTGATCCCATCGCGAGCGCACCAGTTGCTAGTACAGAAATGCGAAGCCATACGCCAAAGCGGAGCCGTCTCACGTCGTTTCCTCTCACAGACATCATCCCCTCCCGCCGATGGCGCGCCGGGCCCACAAGACGGCCCTGCGCGGCGATACTTGCGCATTTTTCGCTTGGATTCAAGCGCTTAGATTTCACGCGCCTCCGCTGCCAATATGCTTCATGCTTGCGCTCTTCCCCCGTCGTGCTTCCCTGCTGGCTCTTCGTTGTCTGTTATACTGAAATTTCTTCGGCCCAATCACAACAATCTACGATGCCTGCTTCAAATACAAAACGCCTGTTCCTTGTCGACGCGATGGGTTACATCTTTCGGGCCTTTTACGCGCCGATGGATCGCTTGCAAACCACGTCGGGCATGCCGACCAAAGTGCCGTATCTTTTCGCTACAATGATGCGCCGCTTGTTGCAGAACAAGGACCTGCGACCGGACTACGTCGCTGTCGTATTCGACGTTTCCGCGCCCACGTTTCGCGACAAACTCTTCGAGCAATACAAAGCGCAACGGCAGCCCATGCCGCAGGATCTCTCTATACAACTACCGTTTGTGCGCCGTTATTGCGAGGCGATGCATCTGCCGATCCTGGAATATCCCGGCTATGAAGCCGACGACGTGATCGGTTCCCTGGCGCACCAAGCCACGCGCGAAGATATCGACGTATACATCGTCACCAGCGACAAAGACATGCTGCAACTCGTCGGTGATCGCGTGAAAGTCTTGAATCCCGCAAAGAACGACTTGATCGTTGACCGCGCCAAAGTCGAAGAACTTATGGGCGTCCCACCAGAAAAAGTTGCGGACGTCATGGCGTTGATGGGCGATTCCATTGACAACATCCCCGGCGCACGCGATCCCAGTGAAAAGCCGGCGCCTGGAGAACGCCGCAAGGCAGGCATCGGGGAAGTGGGTGCGCGCCAGTTGATTCAGCAATTCGGCAGCGCCGAGGAAACCATCGCGCGCGCGGGCGAAGTAAAACGCGCGAACTATCGCGAAGCGCTCGAAAAATATGCCGAATTTGTGCGCCTCAGTAAGCAACTTGCAAAAATTCCGACCGACGCGCCCGTTCCGCTGCAACTCGACAATCTAAAGATCCTTGCGCCAGATTCGGAAGCTCTTCGCGCTCTCTACGCGGAACTCGGTTTTACCACGCTGTTGAAAGAAGTGGCGGTTCCTGTTACGCAGCCGGCCGGTTCGACAGATTACGCGAATGTCGACGACCCCGCGGGATTCGCCGCGTTCCTCAACGGCATCGCTCGCGGAAAAGAAACGGCCGTCTGGCTCGATCTGGACTCGCAGGATCCCGAAGAAGAGGGATATGGCGCGCGCGTGTTGAGCGTCGAGGCCTCTGCAAAGGAAGGCGCGGCCCGCACCGCAGCGAATGATGTCGAAAGCAAAATGCTGGCCGCCATTGCTGATTGGCTAGCGGACTCAAAGCGCCCGAAAATCGTTCACGATCCAAAGCTTTTCTGCTTGGTTGCTTCCCCTGAAGAATGGGAATGCAAAAAAGTGATCGCCGGAATTCAGCACGCAACTGAGCTTTATTCGTATCTCCTTCGACCGACAACAGCCAATCACGCTTTTGCCGACGTTGTGCTCCGAACCATGAACTGTGTCCTCTCCGGGGCGCCCGGCGAGCGCGCTGATTACCTCTTTCGTATCGCGCCCATCCTCCGCCAAGAAGTCGAGAAGCAGGGCCTCGCTGAACTTTACGAGAGGATCGATCTGCCGCTTGCGCCGGTTCTCGCGCATATGGAAGCGGCAGGAATAGCCGTCGATTCCGACGCGCTCGACAAAATCTCGCGCCGCGCCGAACAGGAGATTGCGGTAATCGAGAAGGCGATCCATGAACTCGCCGGCTTCGAGTTCAAGGTCAATTCGCCACAGCAGCTGGCCGAAGTACTCTTTGACAAGCTCAATCTGCAACCGCCGCGCAAATCCCGCACAAAAGCCCGCTCCACGGCCGCCGAGGCGCTGGAGGAACTCGCCCTAGTCCACGATATCCCGAAAAAAGTCCTCGAGTATCGTGAACTCGCAAAACTGAAATCCACGTATGCGGATGCATTGCCGCGCCTCGTTCATCCAACGACGCGACGTTTGCATACGCGTTTTAGCCAAACCGGCACGGCCACGGGCCGTCTCAGTTCGTCCAATCCAAATTTGCAGAACATTCCGACCCGCACGGAGCTTGGGCGCGAAATCCGTGCGGCTTTTGTGGCCCCGCCTGGCAAAGTCCTGCTTTCCGCTGACTATTCGCAAATCGAACTGCGCATCCTCGCGCACCTTTCTGAAGATCCAATTCTCGTGAAGGCCTTTCGTGCTGGCGAAGACATTCATGCTCGCACGGCAGCGGAGGTCTTTGGAGTTGGTCCGCTTGCGCAAACGCGCGAACATCGCCGCGTCGCCAAAGTCATCAATTTCGGCGTGATTTACGGTCTATCCGCGTTCGGCCTCGCACAGGAGCTTGGCATCGAGCAGAAAGAAGCGGCCAAATTCATTGCGGCGTATTTCGAGCGCTACGCTGGCGTAAAGAAATTTCTTGATTCGCAGATTGCCGAAACTCGCAAGACGGGCTTCACGCGCAATATTTTCGGTCGTGTTCGTCCGATCCCCGAAATCAACTCGCCGCAGCCCGCTCTTCGCAATTTCGCCGAACGCACGGCCATGAACACGCCCATGCAGGGCGCTGCCGCCGATCTAATCAAGCTGGCTATGATCGAACTCGACCGTCAACTCGCGGATGGATTCGAATCCCGCATGATCCTGCAGGTTCACGACGAACTTCTCTTTGAAGCTCACGAAAAGGAACTCCCGCGCCTCAAGAAGCTCGTTAAAGAAGTAATGGAGGGCGCGCACAAATTCCGCGTTCCTCTCCTCACCGAAACGAAGTCCGGCCCGAATTGGCGCGACCTGAAATAGTTCCTACCCTTTCGCTGTAAGAGCCTTCCGCAGCAGACCCGGCGTAACGGTTTATTAACATTGCCGTCACAGCAGGTTCAATCGCAACGCATAGCCTGCGTGCGCGTGAACGGCGTCTCGAAGCGCGGCATGCCTCGCATGACTGAGGCGTTGCCGCCGGTGTGGTTGTCCTCGCACGACGAAATCGACGTGATCATAGTAGCCGATAGCAGCAGGCACGGCGGTCACACCGGGGCCCTACTCGATGTGTAGTGCGATCAACTCAAGGAGGAAGTAATGCGAGTACTTGCAGCATATATCGTCGCTCTCTGCCTCGCCGCAACACCTGCGATGGCTCGAGCAAACGGAGAAGGAGCTAATGCCGCAGCGAATTCGCCTGTGCCGGCGACGAATAGCGCCGATGCCAGTTCGCCTTCGGCCGAACCGGAAACGGTGACCACGGAAAGCGATTTGCAGCAACTCAAGGATTTGGTTGAAGCACAATCCAAGCAGCTTCAGGAGCAGCAACAAGAGTTGCAGGAACAGAAGCAGGAGATGCAGTCGCTCAATCAGCAGCTTGGCTCCAGCGGGACAAACGCAGGCGTACTGGCTGCCGCTCCCACGATCGCTCCGAGCATTCCAACGGCAATCGGGCCAATTGTTGGCGCCTCAACCGCCAATGCAGCAATCAACTCCGCTACTCCAAAGCCCGTGGCGGCACCGGCCCAAGCGGCAGATCAACCTAAGCTCGGCCCAATCGCAACCCAGGATTTCAAGATCGGTGTGACCTTCTTCGGCGGTTGGAGCTATTACAACTCTACCGGCTACGGTCAGCAGTTTTTGGACACGCCTACCAACCAAGTGGCGCCCGGAAACGACGGATACAACACGTTCGAGATCAACCGGGCCTACTTAAACTTTCTGTATACGCCGAACGATCACGTGGCTTTGCGCGTGACGCCTGACATCTATCGAAATTCCGATGGTAGCTACGTGCTCCGGCTGAAATATGGATTTGTTGACTTTCAGAAAATCTTTGGCAATGGCGCTTTCAAGGACACCAAAATTACGTTCGGCCAAACCCAGCAGCCGTTGACCGACTGGGAAGAGGGCCTGAGCGGCTACCGTTACACGTATCTCACGCCGTGGAACTACCTGAGCCTGAGTTCCACCTACGTCGGCGCAAAGATTCACGGCCCAATTGCGTCCAACGGGAAGGAATTCTTGGATTATGATCTGGGCGTCTTCAATAACAACAGCTTCCATGCGGTCGAGCTAAACGAGACCAAATCGTTTATGGTGCGCGGCACCGTCTACCCACTCGGCACCACCGCCGATCGCACCGGACTCGGTTTTACGTTCTTTGACGATTTCGGCTATAAAGCCGTCCTGCCGTCGGCGCCCCAAACTTCTCTCGATCGCCTCGCCGCTATAGTCTTCTATCAGACGCATAGCAAGGGCGCCCAGATCGCGTTCGAGTACGACTGGGGTCACAACGCGTACAGCACGAGCAACCTGTTCAACGGCGCAGGAACGCCAAGTGGTGCGTTTGCTGGCTTGAATAAGGCAGCGACAGCGGCGCTTACCGGAGACACGCACCAGCAGGGCTTCGATGTCTTCGGACACCTGCGGTTGGGAAAATCCCCGTTTTCATTGTGGGGCCTCTACCAATATTTCAAGCCTAACACGGACTACAATTACGCCGCGGCGGGCTTCACGGCTAATCCAATCGACTTTTCGCGCACCGTAGGCGGCATCTCCTACTCAGTGACGAAGCAATTCGACGTCTCGTTCGGCGACGAAAACTTCCATTGGGCGCATCCGCAGAGCATTACAACAGGAGGGGACACGAACGGAATCGTGATTTGGACGCAGTTCAACTACTAGAGCGGACGAAGAGCATCGACAAAGGGGAGTGCTTGGTCACTCCCCCTTTTTTTACCAAAGCAGTTTCAATGCGAATTGCACCTGACGCGAAGTTGTCGAGGTGCTCGTCACTTGTCCCGCTGCCGGGTTTGCCTGCGGATTATTCGAGCCCGGTGGAAGGATCGCAAGGATCACATTTGGAGTGTTGAAATTGGCGCGATTCGTGAGATTGAAAATCTCCGCACGGAATTGCAGACGAAGCGATTCGCGAATCGCAGTCTCCTTCGCAACGGAAAAGTCCCAGGTCGCCAGACCGGGCCCGAGCAACGAGTCACGGCCCAAATTGCCGTAAAAGCCGCTATTATTCGGCTCCGTTAGAAATGCATCCGGATTGAACCACTCGTCCGACTTGCCCACCACAATCGGTCCCGCGAACGACGAATTCAGGAACGGCCGCACCGGATTTTTTGTATCCCCATTGCGCGTCGGGTTGTAGCTCAATTGGGGCGTAAACGGAAAGCCTGCCTGCGCTGTAATAATGCTGTTGACGGACCAGCCGCTGGCCGACCGGTTGCGCCAGCCAGTAAGACCATTTACAAACTTCGCTCCGCTTCCAAAGGGCAATTCGTACACCGCATCCATCACGGCGACGTTGCGCGCATCGTAGGTTGCCGGCCCCCAATCGGCGCGAAGGTCAAACGGATTGGAGACGAGCCCCGGCGCATTGTTCGCGGTAGTGCCGTTCAATGAATCGCCGTCGTCGAGCGCCTTTGACCACGTGTATACCCCCCGCAGCGTGAGGCCTCCACTGAAGCGATGATTCGCATCGATTTGTAGGGAATTGTAATTGCTCACTCCGTGTGAGAACCATGTCCACGTCCCGGCAAGGCTCGCGTTGCAAGTCGTGTTCGTCGCAGCGCAAGTTGCGGGAATGTAATATGCGCCCGCTGGAACGGCCACGCCCGTCACTATCGTTCCATCCGCCCGATAGAGAGTCGGATATGTGGCCGGGCACGGGGAATTCGGACACATTGTCGGCACGGGCTCATTCGCGTCTTCGCCGATCAATTCGTGATACCCATGCGAGCCGCTGTAACCAATCGTCACAAATGTGTTGGGCGAAATCTCGTGCTGAACGCGAAGCGAATAAGATATCAGTGTCGGCGGTTTCAGGTTCGGATCCACGCCGCCGGGCCCAAGCTTGGTGTTCGTTGCCGGGACGGATGTCAGCGGAAAGCTTGTCACGGGCAGACTGCTTACCGCGTATGTCGGATTGAACGGCCCATTCTGATCCATCCGGTAGCCGAGCGAATCAGGTAGTTCGTTGTACATACCGAATCCGGCTCGAATGACCGTCTTTTGGCCAAAAGGGCTCCATGCAATTCCGATGCGGGGTTGCGGCAAGAATTTCTGTTTGTTCGTGGCAAGCGCCGAGCTGCCGATGTGGGGCGTCGAATTTATCACTCCGCCAGTGTAGAAATAATTGGCCGCACGGCCATGAGT
>JBOGMU010000019.1:0-8143 GCA_050746865.1 Candidatus Acidiferrales bacterium | reverse complement strand
AAGCCGTAGCCAATCACGGCCTCTGCGTTGCGACCAGGCAACCCCAGCCCTGACGCGTCAACGTCATCCTCGAGAGCGAAGCCGTGTCCCAATATGGGTTGCATGCCGAGAACGGAGAAGAAATTCCAAGATGTCTGCGAAATGTGCGCCCGCGTCACGCTGCGTCCGCTACTAAGGTTCGCATCAATATCCTCAAAGGCCGCAGCGTCTGCAAAGTATTCGCGCTGCCGCCCCCAATCGTGAAACTGGCTGGCGGTATCACTAGGCGGAACGAAATTCTGCAGCAGAACAAGGCGGCCGGGCTCGCGAAACGGCAAGGACCGCAACAACAATGTGTTCACTACGCTAAATGCTCCCATATTTGCGCCGATTCCGAGGGCGAGAGTGAGGATGGCGACTGTAGCGAACCCGGGGGATTTACGCAGCATACGAACGCCGAAGCGGATGTCTTGCAGGAACGTGTCCAACCATGCCCCTGTGCGCACTGAGCGCATCTTTTCTTTCACTTGCTCGATGCCGCCCAGGTCGATTCGTGCGGCGCGTTGCGCTTCTGCGGGCGTCATTCCGCTCGCGATGTTCTCTTCTGTTTTGGCTTCGAGGTGGTATGCGATTTCGTCGTCAAGGTCGCGGTCGAGTTCTTGCCGGTGCAGGAGCGAGCGCAGCCAGAAAGAGATCTTCTTCAGCCAACGTGGCATCTGGAGTCCTCCTCTAGAGCGCGTCTCAAAGCAGCTGACGAGAAACGCGGCCGAACCGCAAAACAAAGTCAAAGGCTGCCCGCCTCGCGCAAAAAGCGCGCGTCCCCGCTGTGAGTCGCGGGGCAAAGGCGGCCGCTACGAATGCAAATTCAAAGGCCACCGAAAGACGCAACCGCCGAAGCAAAGTCAAAGGCGTCCACCGAGAAGCGCCTGCGAACACCGCAGGCAACGGTGGCCGCTACAAAAACAAAATTCAAAGGCGGACGCCACAAGCGAAAACGCCCGACTGGAAAGCGAGTCGACCGTTACGGGTGAAGAGTATTCGCATTTGGGCGTCGGGTTCGCGGTCGAGTTCTCGCCTATGCAGGAGCGCGCGAAGCCAGAAAGACAGTTTGTGAAGCAAGCGTTGTCCTCGCATCTGCGCCTCCTGCTCTGGCGTTCGCGACTACTATGCTTCTTTGAGTTTGACTACACGCGAAATCGCGCCGGACAGCCTGCCCCAGTTGTGGGCCTCTTTTTCAAGCTGCAGCCGGCCCATTCGCGTAAGCGAGTAATATTTTGCCCGGCGACCCTTGTCGGAAGTTTTCCATTCGGCTGTGATCCAGCCTTCTTGTTCGAGCTTGTGCAGGGCCGGGTAGAGAGAGCCGTCGCTCACCTGTAAAACGTCGCGAGAAACCTGCTTTAGGCGTTGGCTGACGGCGAAGCCGTTCATGGGCTCGAGGGCGAGAATTTTCAGCAGCAGCATGTCCAACGTACCCTGCACGAGATCAGAAGGTTTGCTCATGTTTTATGTCCTCGGTAACCGATGGTATAGCGATTGCTCTCGGTAAGCAAGGGGAGAAGCGTGGCACAAAGCCGACCGCCACGATTGCGATGCTGCGCGGTAATGAGAGGCGTTTGAACGATGACCGACTGAAACCCCATACGGGGGCAAGAGATAACCGGTCGCCACGAAAGGCAATTCAAGAGCGCAGGCAAAGTCAAAAAGCGCAGGACAATTTAACGGCAAAGCAAAAGCGCCCACCGAGACCGCGCAAAAGTCGCGCGCACCCTTCGCGTGCTCAGGGCAGGACGGTGGCGCTACGAAAGCAGTTCAAACGCAAATTCAAAAGCCCAAAGCGATTCAAAGATGCAAGACAAAATCTAAAAAGCGCAAGGCAAATTCAAAAGCGCCCGACTGAAACGCAAGTCGGCCGCTACAAGATCAAAGGCACACCGCTACATCAAAGGCACTGCCACAAAATCAAAGGCGCACCCAAAACAAGGCACACAGTCTTGGATAATTTACGCACCCCATTGCGGCGTTTGGTGCGTCAAACCACTGAAGGGGTTGTAGATAGAAAAGATTTCCAGCGGCGGCTCGAACTGCGGCGCGAGCGAAAGATTTCGTGGGCCGTGCAAAAGAGCGCGTGCTAAGCGATAATTGTTATACACAATGAAAAGAATCGTCCCAGCGCTCGCATTGGTTGCTCTATTACCGCTCGTTTTCCTAAATAGCGGATGCGGAGATCCTTCCGCGTCCGGGAACGACCCGACCGGCAGCGGGGCCATTGCCAGGCCGAAGAATACGGCCGCGATCCCCGTCCTTGTCGGTAAAGTTCAACGAAGCTCCATACCGGTGGAACTGCATGCCATCGGAACCGGGCAGGCCTCGAAGACCGTCTCGGTCGAATCGCAGGTGGCGGGAATCGTCAAAGAGGTGCATTACAAGCCCGGGCAAGCGGTTCAACAGGGCGACCTGCTGGTTTCACTCGATCAAAGCCCGTTTCTTGCCGCGCTCGCGCAGGCCGACGCGACACTTACGCGCGACAAAGCACAGGCGCAACTCAACGCGACAGAACTGAAACGCTACAACGAGCTCCTGCAAGCGGGAGTGGTCCCCCAGGAACAATACGAGCAGCATCAAGCAACTTCATCTGCCTCGAATGCCACCGTCGCCGCCGACGAAGCTGCGATTCAGACGGCAAAGATTCAGCTTTCTTATTGCTCGATCTACGCTCCAATTACCGGTGTGACAGGCGCTCAACTTATTTCGCCGGGAACAACCGTAAGCGCGAATAATCTGCCAGTGCTCGTCGTAATCAACCAGGTTTCGCCCATTTACGTGAAATTTTCTGTTCCTCAACAATATCTGGAATCCGTGAAGAACTTGATGGCGCGCTCGCATTTGGCTATGCAAGCAATGCCACCAAACGATTCCAAGGCGGAAAATGGCGTGCTGACGTTCGTGAACAATACGATCGATACGACGACGGGTACGATCCAGCTTATGGGTACTTTTTCCAATACTGACGAGCGCCTGTGGCCCGGACAGTTCTCGAACGTCTCGCTTAAATTGAACGAGCAGCAAAATGTGTTGACGGCTCCGGCGCCGGCTGTTCAGACGGGGCAGCAGGGCAGTTATGCCTACGTGCTGAA
Source organism: Candidatus Acidiferrales bacterium (assembly GCA_050746865.1). Lineage (GTDB taxonomy): Bacteria > Acidobacteriota > Terriglobia > Acidiferrales > UBA7541 > Palsa-295. The sequence continues at coordinate 5,030 of JBOGMU010000019.1, read as the reverse complement.
GCCGGACATGACTGTGGACGTACGGCAGGTGAAGGTGGGGCAGACCGTCAATGAGAAAACCGAAATTCTGCAAGGGCTCTCAGAGGGCGAAACGGTGGTCACCGACGGCCAGGTGCGCTTAGTGCCCGGCAGCAAAGTGTACATAGCCAAAGGACTCTGACGAGGGAAGTGTCGCATGAACCTTTCTGAAATCTTCATCCGCAGGCCTGTGATGACGGCTCTGCTGATGTTCGCGATCCTTCTTTTCGGCATTCTCGGCTATCGAGATCTGGCGGTGAGCGATCTGCCGAACGTCGATTTTCCGACAATTCAAGTTTCCGCGGGGCTTCCTGGCGCGAGCCCGGACACGATGGCGTCATCGGTAGCGACTCCGCTCGAAAAGCAATTCACGACTATTGCTGGCCTGGACTCGATGACTTCGACGAGCTCCCTGGGCAACGTTCAAATCACGCTGCAGTTTGACCTGAGTCGCAATCTTGATTCAGCGGCGCTTGACGTCCAGACGGCTATCTCGGCTGCGTCGAAGCAGTTGCCTGCGAATATGCCGTCGCCGCCGACATTTCGGAAGGTAAATCCCGCGGACCAAGCGATCTTTGCGCTGGCCGTGACTTCTCCTACACTGCCGCTCTACGAAGTCGATGATTATGCCGAGAACTTAATTGCGCAGCAGATGTCAGAAGTTCCTGGCGTTGCTCAAGTGACGGTACAGGGCTCGGCAAAATACGCAGTTCGAGTGGCGCTGAATCCGGAGGCTTTGGCGAGCCGACAAATAGGAATCGACGAAGTTGAGCAGGCGATTCAAAACGCGAACGTCAACATGCCGATGGGGACGCTTTACGGCGCGCACAAGGCCTACAACATTCAATCGAACGGCCAACTTTCCGATGCCAACGTTTACCGCTCATTCATCGTTGCGTATCGCAACGGGGCGCCGGTACGACTCGATCAGATTGCCACCGTCACGGATGGAATTCAGGACCAATACGTCGCGAACTGGGTGAACGGCGTGCCGGGAATTATGCTGCAGGTGCAGCGGCAGCCGGGAACAAATACGGTCGATATCGTCAACAGCATCCGCAAGCTGATCCCGACGTTCTACTCAATGATTCCTCCGTCGATCAATCTGTCAGTGGAATATGACCGGTCGATCCCGATCCGTGCCTCGGTGAATGATGTGCAGTTCACGCTGATGCTGGCTGTGTTTCTGGTGATTCTCGTTATCTTCCTTTTTCTGCGAAATATTTCCGCGACGATCATGCCCAGCCTTGCGTTGCCGATGGCAATCATCGGCACGTTTGCTGTGATGTATCTGCTGGGATACACCATCGATACGTTGTCGCTGCTTGCCCTGACGCTTTCCGTGGGGTTCGTGGTGGATGACGCGATTGTGATGCTCGAGAATATCGTCCGTCACCGAGAGATGGGCAAGACTGCTCTGGAAGCTGCGCTGGAAGGCTCGAAAGAAGTCAGTTTCACAATTCTGGCGATGACGGTGTCGCTGGCGGTCGTTTTTCTGCCGGTCTTTTTCATGCCCGGAGTGTTTGGACGCCTGCTTCACGAATTTTCCGTGGTTATCATCTCAGCAGTGTTGGTTTCGGGGTTTGTGTCGATTACGCTCACGCCGATGCTATGCAACCGCTATCTGCGCAGCGAACACGGGAAGCAGCACGGCTGGATGTATCAAAAGCTGGAGAGCGCGTTGGACACATCCTTGCACTGGTATGGCGTTTCGCTCCGGCTCGCGCTGCGGCATCGCCTCGCCGTAATGATATTCGGCATTCTCGTCCTCGGTGGAACGGTTTGGGAGTTTTGGTCGATTCCAAAGGGCTTCTTGCCGGAGGAAGATCAATCGGGAATCTCCGTTTCGACGGAAGCAATTCAAGGCATTTCGTTTGACTCAATGAAGGCTCATCAGGAGGCGGTGAACAAAATCCTGAACGACGATCCGAGCGTCATTCAATACTTCTCAGGCGTGAGCTCCTCCAGTGGCAGCGGTTTGAACAACGGCCGGGCATTCCTTCACTTAAAAGATCCTTTAACTCGCCCGTGGACGGACAGCCATACCTACGATCATCTGGTTGAGAAGTACGGCCAAACTGCGGGTCTTGGCTCCGTCGTTCGCGTTATCCGCCCGCTTTTCGAACATCACATGGACATTGACGACGTGATCCATGAACTCCAGCCAAAGCTGAATGCGGTCCCAGGTATCAAAAGCTATTTGCAGAATCCGCCGGCAATCCGAATTGGTGGCAGGTCCGCCCGGAGTATGTACCAATTCACGCTTTCGAGTCCCGATACGGACGAACTTTACAAAGATGCGCAAGCATTCGAAGAAAAAATGCGCGCTCTTCCGTATCTCGTCGACGTTAATACGGATCTTCAGAACGCGAATCCGCAGGCGAATGTGGTCGTGGATCGCGACAAAGCGTCCGCGCTGGGAGTAACTCCTGCCGGGGTTGAGGACGCGCTGTACAGCGCATATGGACAGCGGCAGGTCTCGCCGATCTACACTTCGAACAACGAATACTGGGTTGTTATGCAGGTGGAAGATCGTTTCCAAAGCGATCCCAACATGCTTTCGGAGTTGTACATCCATTCTTCAACAGGCGGGCTCGTCCCGCTGAGCGCCGTCTCCAAATTCACGACTGGGCTGGGGCCGCTAACAGTGAACCACACCGGCCAACTTCCTTCCGTCACCATTTCCTTCGATCTTGCTCCGGGCGTGGCGCTGGGCCAGGCGGTGAACGGTGTGGAAGATTTGGCTAAATCGCTGCCCATTTCGATTGATACGAGCTTCCAGGGAACGGCGCAGGCTTTCCAGCAATCCCTGACCGGATTGGGGATTTTGCTGATCATGACGGTGCTCGTCATTTACATCGTGCTTGGCATTCTTTACGAGAGCTATGTACATCCAATCACGATTCTCACTGGTTTGCCGGCAGCGGCCTTCGGCGGGCTGGTGACACTTTCTCTTTTCCACCTGCAGCTCGATATTTACGGTTTTGTGGGACTAATCATGCTGATCGGCATCGTGAAGAAGAACGCCATCATGATGGTGGATTTTGCTCTCGAGCTTGAGCGGAAGGGGAAATACACAGCTATCGAATCGGCTTACCAAGGGTGCCTGGTCCGTTTCCGCCCGATCATGATGACCACTGCTTGCGCGATCATGGGCACTCTTCCGATTGCCATCGGCTTCGGCGCCGGGGCGAATTCGCGCCGCGCCCTCGGGCTCTGCGTGGTAGGCGGGTTAATCTTTGCGCAGGTCGTGACGCTCTACGTCACTCCTGTTTTCTACACATACATGGATGGGTTCTTGAAGTGGCGTGAGTCTCGCAAGAGCGTGGAAGCGCCGGAGCCTCAGCCGGTGATCGCTCACCAGGCTTCGCGTTAATCGATCCTACGGATTTGGAATCGCTGCCGAGGCCTCGTTCGAGGGATCGCTGCTGCCGCCGGAGTTTACGGCTTCGACAGTGTAATAGTAAGTTGCGCCCGGCGTTACGCCGGTGTCGGTGAAGGTCGTTGTGGTAATCGGCGCGGTGTTGACTGGCGTTGTGCTCTCGCCGCCCGGAGAAGTTCCGCGGAACACGTTGTACGTCACTCCACCCGTCGGGCTGGCGCTCCAAGTGAGCACCACCGAGTGCATTCCTGTTCCTGACAACGCGACGATTGTGGGCGAGTTCGTCGCATTACTGGTGATCGTCACAACCGCAGCGCTTACTGGTCCGCCGGATGTGGGCGCAAACGTCACCGTCAACGTCGCCGATTGACCCGGCGTGAGCACCGTGCCATTCACGATGCCGCTCGTGGTAAAGCCCCCACCAACTACAGTCACGCCGGAGATCGTTACATTCGCGTTTCCGTTGTTTGTCACCGACGTTGTCATCTGCTTGCTGCTCTGATCGAGCACGTTCCCGAACGCCAAGCTGGTTGGACTGGCGCCGAGCAGCAGACTCGACGCCTGCCCCGTTCCCGAGAGACTGATCACGAACGGCGAAGGCGTGCCGTTAGTCGCCAGTGTGATGGAGCCGCTCACTGCGCCAGCTGATGAAGGATCAAAGGTCGCGCTGAAGGTCGTGCTGCCGCCTGCTGCAATCGTCGTCGACGTGCTCAGGCCCGTTTGACCGAAGCCTGCACCCGTCACATTGATTTCCGAGAAGGTCAGCGTCGTGTTGCCGTTGTTCTTCAACGTGATCGGTTGCGAATTCGTATTGCCCACCGTGACTGTTCCAAACGGTACGCTCGATGGCGTCACCGAAATCTGCGCCTGCAATCCCGTGCCACTCAGCGCAACCGTGGCGGGCGAGCCCGGAGCATTGCTTGTGATCGAGATGCTGCCGGAAGCGCTGCCGCTCGCCGTCGGTGTGTAAGTGACGGTGAATGTTGTATTCGCGCCCGCGTTGATTAAGGTCGGCTGCAAGTTCATCGTATAGGCGCTGCCGGAGATCGTCGCGGCGGTGATGTTCAGTGTGGCATTGCCGGGGTTGGTCAACGTGACAGTCTTGCTGGAATTGCCGCCCACGTTCACGTTGCCAAACGCCACCGGCGAAGGATTGATGCTAAGCTGCGCGCCGTTCGCAATCGTCAGCGTGAGCGTCGCGCTGCCTGTACCGGTGCCGTTCGTGGCGCTTAACGTGACCGCTGATGTGCCTGTAGCGGTCGGTGTGCCGGAAATAAGGCCCGTACCGGTGTTCACACTCAGTCCTGCCGGCAGTCCGGTTGCGCCGTAGCTGGTTGGCGAATTCGTTGCTGTGATCTGATACGAGAACGCAGCGCCAACTGTTCCGCTTGTCGTCGTCGCGCTCGTGACCACGGGCTTGGCGACGGCAATCGTGAGCGTTAGAGTCGCATTCCCCGTACCCGCGCCATTCGTGGCACCGAGGCTTACAGTTGAAGTGCCTGCGGTGGTCGGCGTGCCGGAGATTAGCCCAGTGCTGGCGTTAATGCTCAGCCCGTTTGGCAACCCTGTCGCGCCGTAGCTGGTCGGCGAGTTCGTTGCCGTGATTTGATACGAGAACGCAGCGCCAACT
>JBOGMU010000018.1:0-3402 GCA_050746865.1 Candidatus Acidiferrales bacterium | reverse complement strand
GCATTTTGCGGCAGTGTGCGCGTCGAGAACCGTGCCGGCGCCGATCAGAACTTCGCGTCCTACGGTAGACGAGAGTTCGCGGATGACATTAATCGCACCGGGCACCGTCATTGTGATCTCAACTACGGAGATGCCGCCGGCCATTAGAGCTTCTGCCGCCATGCGCGCCTCAGCAGCCGATGACGCGCGCACGACGGGTACGATGCCGACTTTCAAAATGCGTGTGCGAACTGCAGACTTATCCATCGTTTCTAGCGCGCGATACGTGCGCCCACACCTTTCATGACTTGCAGCACTTCTTTCAATGTCACCATGGTTGTGTCGCCCGGCGTCGTCATGGCCAACGCGCCGTGCGCAGCCCCGCACTCCACGGCCCACTGCGTCCCCTGGCCGGTCAGAAAACCATAGATCAGGCCGGAGGCGAAGGAGTCCCCGCCGCCCACTCGGTCGTAAATATCAACGTCGGTGCGCTTCGTTGCCTCATAAAACTGTCCATCGGCGTAACAAATCGCGCCCCAGTCATTGCGCGTCGCTGTGCGTGCCACACGCAGCGTGGTGGCCACGACTTTGAACGGGAAGTCCTTCACCACGGTCGCGATCATCTTCTTGAAGCTCTCGACCTCGAGCTTGGAGTGGTGTTCGTCGACACCCGCTACTTCGTAGCCGAGAGCAGCGGAGAAGTCTTCTTCATTGCCGAGCATTACGTCGATATATGGCGCGATGCGGCGGTTCACTTCCTGCGCGCGCTTTTTGCCGCCAATCGACTTCCACAGCGACTCGCGATAGTTCAAATCGTAAGAAGTAATGACGCCGTGCTTGCGCGCCGTCTGCAGAGCTGCGATGGCAACGTTTGGCGCTGTCTCTGAAAGAGCGCAGAAGATGCCGCCTGTGTGGAACCAACGCGCGCCAACCTTGCCAAAGATGTTGTCCCAATCAAAGTCGCCAGGGTTGACCTGCGAGATCGCCGTGTGGCCGCGGTCGGAGCAACCCAGGGCGGCGCGCAAGCCGTAGCCGCGTTCGGTGAAGTTCAAGCCATTGCGGTTGGCGCGGCCAACGCCATCGTCCGCAACCCACTTGATTAGCGACTGATCGACTCCGCCCTGATAGATGAGGTCCTGCACGAGCCGACCTACCGGATTATCGACCAGCGAGGTGATGACCGCGGTGTCGAGGCCGAAGCACCGCTTGAGGCCGCGCGCGACGTTATATTCGCCACCGCCTTCGTAGACCTCGAAGCTGCGCGTCGTCCAAATGCGTTTGTCACCCGGATCGAAACGCAGCATCACCTCACCAAGGCTAAGCTGGTCCCAGCGGCACTCGCTTTTTGGCCGAATCTGCATAGCTAAAAGGCCTTCTTAAAATTTCTGCAATGTTCAGAAGTCCTGGCAACTCTCAATGACTGCTCGTCCTGTCGAGTACACCACCCACAACGCGAAGACCGATCGCGTGCTTCGGAGGAGGTTAGTGATAAAGCGGGAGCTGACCGGAAATCTTTACCGGCAATTTATAGATGCTCGTCGCGGCGGTGAAGTAGGCCGTCTTACCGTCTTCGCCGCCCCACGCCAAGTTGGCCGCGACCTCAGGGAACACGATCTTACCCAGCAATTGGCCTTTCGGTGAGTAGATATGGAAGCCGCCTTGTCCGGAAGTCCAGAGATTGCCCAATGAGTCCACCTTCATGCCATCCGGGACGCCAATGCCCTGCTCTTTGCTAAAGTCGGCGAACACCCGCCGGTTGACAAGAGTGCCGTCGGGCTTAACGTCGTATTTATAGACGACCGGCGGATTCTCAGAATTCGCGACATAGAAGGTCTTGCCATCCGGCGAGAAAGCCAGACCGTTGGGGCGCGGTAGATCGTTGATCACCGCCGTCAAGTTGCCGTCCTTGTAGCGGTAGACGCCATTGAACTTGATGACGTGGCGAGGATCCTTGTCGAGGTCCTTCTTAGGCGAGGTCGGATCGAAGAAGCCATACGGTGGGTCGGTGAAATATAGTGCGCCATCTGGAGCGAAGACCAGATCATTCGGGCTATTGAACTGCTGGCCGTGATACTTGTCCAGGAACACCTTTACGTTCATCTTGTCATCTAGCCGCACGATGCGCCGCATGCCATGCTGCATCATCAGCACCGAACCATCCTTGTCTACGACCATTGCGTTCGACCCGCCGTACCCGCCGGCCGGGAAACTCTGCAAACCGCCTGCTTTGTCGAGCATGACCTTCAGCTTGCCATCCGGCGTGAGGCTGTACATTTTGTTGCCGGAAAGATCGCTGAACCACAAAGCGCCTTTGTGCCACACGGGACCCTCTGTCCACACAAAACCGGTTGCGACCTTCTCGATCTTCGCGTCCGGTCCAATCAGGGCGTCCAACGCCGGCGAGTCACGAACGATCTTCGCTGCCGGTACGACTTCGTGAACGGCCGTCTGGCCTGAAGTCCCTGCGGCTGTCGCAAAAAACAGCCCGCTTGTCAGCCCCAAAATCATATTCATTGCTGTGAATTTCATTTGCGAAGCATTCCCCTTTTAGCCAGGATTACCAAAGCGATTGTGTCTATCTGAGGCAGCCAGGATTTAGATCCGTCAGTGTGCGGCAGCCATTTCGGTTTTGTCGCTCACCATGTAAAGGAATTGGGCCGTCGAGCCAGACACATTGATATTCGCATGTGCAGTCTTGCCGGTTGAAGGAACGCGGTATGCCGTTCCGGGGGGCAGCTTCCGCAGTTCCTTTCCGAAGAGCATATGGATGTCCCCCGCAGTCGCGATCCAGATTTCCTCGGTGCCATTGGCATCGCTGTACGGCCGATCCATGGACATGCTTGGGAGCTCGACCTGGATGATGCCGCCATACTCACCTAAGCCGTCGTTCTTCGTGATCAATGTCCGGTCTTTGTCGTACCAGTCTTCGGTTACCTGTGGCTTCGCAGTATTGTCGATTACCTGCAGTGTTGTCTTGGGCGAGACACCGTCGGGCACCTTCTGGGTCACCACATAGAAAGTCATGTAGTCGTTACCCGTGGCAGTCAACTTAAAGTCCAACCCGGGCGCGATGATGAAAGACTTGCCCTTTGACAATTCGACCTTATCAGAACCGGACTCAATGACTCCGGTTCCAGAGTTCACAACGAATGTTTCCTGGGTATCCTTCAGCTCGCCGTCGATCGGATGCGCCGTAGAGCGTGGCTCGAGCATGGCATAACTTACTGCCACCGCATCGGTAAGTACTGCGCTTTTGCGAGTGGGATGCAAAGGGTCGGAACCCTCGAGTGCGGTGAGCATGTCGCGGACATACAAGTTGCCATACATCATCCGTGGGTACGAGTCACGCCAGTTGCCCATAAACATGTCCACATCGAACTCAGCGAACACATCGATTGGGGCGTTATCAAGGCGCGCGTAGTC
>JBOGMU010000017.1:0-2064 GCA_050746865.1 Candidatus Acidiferrales bacterium | reverse complement strand
ACCCGAAGGACCCCTCTCCTTTTTACTTTTCTCTGCCGATCATTCACATTCGGTGTGCTGTTTTTCTCTCGTCAACCGCCTCATAATTGCCGCATGCGGCGTCGCACATATACTGTCCTCCTCTCCGCGTTGATCTACGCGGCAATCGCAAGCGGCGCGCCCCAAGCGGCAAAGCAGCAATCATTTCCATCGTCCAAACCTGACGTCGTCCTCTCTGGAACACTTGCTGCCGGAAAATTTTTCGAGCGTGATATCGGCCACGGATTAATCTTTCGGCTGGTGCCATCGCCGGCGAGTTACGGCAAAGGGTGGGACATTGAAATCCGACCGAAAGGCGATCCCGCTGGCGGTTTCGACGAGTACGCATCGATTGCGACGCCGCCTTATCATCTCTATAAGCCGACGTATCTCAATGCTTCCTATGGCGTAACGGCTCAGAAGGCCGTAGCAATGTCGCCGCGCAGATTTCAGTTCGTGGAGACTTCGCAAGATTCGCAGGCAGCTTCCGTTGTAGTGAACACGGTTGTTTATACGGTTGATTGGCCAGCCCACAAAGATTCCATTGCGGCTGCGGCGGCGAAAATTCCCGTCGGCGTCGGCCAATTACGCGTGTTGGATTCGCACATCACGCCAGGCAAAAATAACGAGGACCTCGGCTCAATCGACTGGATTAAATTCCAGGTGCGCCTCTGGCTCCATTCCGGTGCGACCTTCGAACAAGTGCTGTTCTCCAACGACGCCCATTGAATCAAACACGCCGAATCTTGGGTAGGTCTAAACGTAGAGCCGCGGTCTTCAGCGCGGCACGTTGCCGAGATGCGGATGACGCAGCCACGCCGTCAGCCCAGCTAGGGACGATCGGCCAATTCTTTGTATTTGGAAGGAACCGGTTCAAGCGAAAGAAGCGCAAGAAAGGCTGCGGGCTATCTCGGCGGCCAATCCAAAGCGTTGCTAACGAAGTCGGGCGAATCGTAAGGAACGAACTGCGTGGAAGTGAGTCCGGCTGCGTAACTCGAACAGGACCCGCCTTGGCTATCTGCGTAATACGTTTGCTGTTGGTTGACTTCCCTCCATTCACTAGCCGAAAGCCTACCGAGGCTCCACGGCCTGCGACTCTCGTAAATCCCCTTACGTCGAACCAGCGTCGTGTCGAGAATCACGGCTGACCGCTCGTTCAACTGCTCTCGCGCATCCGGTTGCCATTCTGCTCTAGGCGCAGCCCACGTGACCTGCGAGACGCGCTTCGTCCAGTATTCGATCGCGCTATCCACACGGTCGGCCGGCGAGGAGCACCCGCGAATTTGCGTTTCCACGATGTAGCCGCGCAGCGCAGGGCCCGGCGTACAGAACGCCAATGTTGTAACTGCCAGGACTGCGGTGACGGTTCCTAAAATCTGCCATCGAAGAGCGGCGCGTACGTTCGAAGCCGCGCATATCGCTGCAAGAATCAATCCGAGAAACGCGCCGGCGGGTCCCGAGAGGAAAAGTCCTACCAGCGGTCCTTGATTTGCGTCTGGGTTCAGCACAATCGGGCCGAAAAAGCCGCAGACGAAACCGACCGCGCCAAGAATCAGCGGCCAGACCAGAAAATGCGGACCGCGCGCGTCACGATTCGAATTTGAATTTGCCGGCATCTTTAAAAAACGAAGAACAACAACAGTGCGAGCACCGAGTAAGAGATTACGCCCGACCAATACCTGAACGGCTCTTCTTCGCGTCGAGCCGTGCGCCCCCATGCGCCATACTTGGCGTACACCTCACCCATCGCGAGGCTGTAGGCCACATAGCAGATCACCAGAACGCCCAGAAGTCTAAACATGGGAAGACGATGCGTTTCGCTAAGATCACCATAACAGAGTCGGTCCGTTAGCACGCGACCGGAGTAAGCGGATTGTTCCGATGCATTACGATCCGTGACGGACTAGCGAATCCTCTCCGAGGTTTTAAATATTTTCTGACCGCGGAGCGGAGCCGCCTCAAAGACCGAAGCAGTGGCTTTAGTTCGGAGAAGGTTGTTCGACGCGGTCGATGATCAAAACATCGACTGGCGCTTTAGTTGATTGG
>JBOGMU010000016.1:0-1948 GCA_050746865.1 Candidatus Acidiferrales bacterium | reverse complement strand
ACGTTCTTCGCTTCTTCCTTGCCGCCGGGGCTGTCGATGAGGATGACGGAACAGGGAACTCCCGCCTTTGCGATCTCATCGGCAACCATCCAACCGTCGCTGACGTGATGCAGGACGACGTGGAAGTGAAACTCCTGCGACAGGCGGATCACGGTAAGAATGTCGTCATGCCGGTGCGTATGGAACTGCACGGTACGTTTGCCATCCAGCACTTCAACAAGGCCTTCCATGTCAAGATCGCGCGGCGGCATCTTGGATGGATCGCCATTCGCCGCCTTAATCTTGTCGCGATACTCCTCAGCCTTCACGTATTGCTCGCGAACCAGTGAAACTGACTTGGCGCGTGTGCCCGGAAAGGGCGGCGGTCTTCGCTAGTTTGTTCCATTCGCCATCTTCATGCCGCCGGCAATACGGCCATCGGGAAGGTGGATGAGGAGATCTTCGATCGCGTTGCCCTGGCGCAGTTTGAGGTAAAGCGTTTGCCCACTGAGAAGATGGCCCGAGCCGGGCATGACGTTAGCTGTTGTGATGCCGCCGGCGCGAGCCTTTTCTATGCGCGCATCGCGGACGTTCACGGAATCGAGAATGCGCACATCCGGTTGAATCGGGCCGCTGCGATCGCCGCCTTCGGGCGCTCCAATATGGCTGTGCGAGTCGATTAAACCGGGCATGAGGATCTTACCCGTGGCATCGATGCGCTCCGCATCCGCTGGAATCTTCACTGAGGACACCGGACCGACGGCGATGATCTTGCCGTGCTGAACCACTAGCGCGCCATCGTTGAACTCAGGCCCCGATATCGGGATTACATGCGCGCCCAGCACGGCAATCGGTCTGTCTTGGCTAAACGCAAGCGCGGCGAATACCAAAGCTGACAAGAACGCAAACATGGAATTTCGTGTCATAAGAGGCGGACCCCAACCTCGCGATTGTAGCCTAACGGATTCGCTGTCTGAGTGTACTGGAGCGCCGGAGTCGAACGCTACTTCTTCGCCGCCACAGAGGCCGGTTCGTGCTCCGTCTGTTGCTGTCGCAGCTTTTCCAGTGCGCTCTGCATTTGTTGTACCCAGCCGGCCATCTCGCTCTCCAAGATTTTTTCGGTGTGATCGACCAGCAGATCCACGTTCGCCGGACGGTCCTGTTCCCATTCGGTGAGCGAGTTCCACCAATCTCTCACGCTGAACAATCCGGTGAGTGCCTGGTTGTACTGGATCATGGTAGTCTCCACTTGATCGGATTCAAGCTTCGTTGTAATCGCCGCCACGATCGCAGTCGTCAAGGCGATCCAAACGTTCATTCCAATGGCCGCGAGCAGCGTCCCGACGCCGCCAAGTAGATACACGCCCCATTGCAACACCTGCAATTGGAGACCAAGCTTGCGCGTCTGCTTCGCGAAATACGTGATCTGGTCTTCCAATCTTTCCTGGACATAGTCCGTGCCTCTTAGCGGCGCTATCTCTTCAGCTTCCGGCTTGGAAGTCTTCGCTTCGATCGCGCAGACGTTCACTTCGGTCTGTATCAAATGTGTGCCGATCCGCTCGAGTTCCTGCGTGAATCGTTCTTCCGCCGAAATATCCAGGCTTTGCGCGTCGCTATAAACACCAGCCCGCGCACGGTAGCGGAAGATTTCACGCTTGGTCGATTCCGCGGCGGCGCGCAACAGCACCCACTTGTTACCGGGCCGAAACCGATTCACGCCAGCAATCAGAATTGAGATCGCAATCGGTGTCACGATAATCGCGATCTGCAACACATGACCTACGACGTCCCCCTTCGCGGGTTCATGCTGGTGATAAATTGCCAGCAGCGTCGCCAATACGCCAAGAAACAGGATCAATGCCTGTGATCGCCTATATCTGTTCTGATTCAGATCGGCGGTTTTGTCATACGCGTGAAACCTTCGCAAGGCCAGCACCAGCACCGGGTCTTGTGCCGGCCGGCCTTCCAC
>JBOGMU010000015.1:0-15408 GCA_050746865.1 Candidatus Acidiferrales bacterium | reverse complement strand
TTCGAGGGGCCCTGGCTGAAATTGAAGCTAAGGCCGGCCAGCGTGCCGCCACGCGTGCCAGGAACGAGATTCGCCATGAAAATGGGGTTGCGACCATTGAGCTCGAGCGCATCCACCTGCGAGCGCGTCACGAGTTGCTGAACGGAGGCTGACTCGGTTTGCAAAGCTTCCGCCGTTGCCGACACCGTGATTTTCTGGGAGGAGGCGCCTATCGTCAGCGTTGCATTTACAAGCAGGTTTGCGCTCGAATCCAGCTTATTGCTGTCGCTTTCGAATTGCTGGAAACCGGGTGCGTCGGCCTTGACGCTATACAACCCTGGCGGAAGGTTCGTTACGCTGTAGTAGCCCGATTCGTTCGTATTTGCAGAGCGCTCGACGCCGCTCTCGTTCGTCAATGTGATCTTTGCGTTAGCGATTACAGCGTTCGATTGATCCTTCACGAAGCCGGAGATGGTTCCAAGATCGGACTGCGCGAAAAGAACTCCTGACGAGACGGTTAAAAGTAACGCCAAAATAAAGAGCCGAAAGGCATTACGTCCTATAGCCGATGCAAACCCTACCGTTTTCCTTTTCATGTGCAACACCCCTCAGTTTGCAATTTGTGGAGACACATCTTCGTGGCTGGATAGATAGCAGGCGCGCTATCACAATTGTGCAGTTGAACTTGTGAAAAACCATAGGCAGCGCGGACACGGCACCACCATTACTGCACGTGCTTATATGTCTGAATGTAAACGTTGTCAAGTTAAAACTGGCACGTAAAGCTGGTGCGTTATCGTTACCGTTGTTTGGGCCCGGCAGCTGCTGTTTTCTCTTCGAAACCTTGAGGATCCTGATAACTCCCGGTTCCGTAAGTTAAGGGACAGCTAAATTCCGTCATTTGAGGGTTTGGGGCTGCCTGTCGATACTGCTACTAAGGACCCGCTCCCGACACGGCGAAATCTGGTAACATTCGGATAGTGCCGGTGTCTAAGGGATTAGCGGGATAGAGCGCAATCCAGGACGGGAGCGGCGCAGACCATGTCCGAGCTAGCGCAGAGTTTGCCGTGGGTAAGGGATGAAGCGGAGTTCGTAAGCGAACTTCAGGCCGGTTCGGATGCCGCATTCGATTGGCTCGTCACCTACTACCACGCCAGTGTTTACAATCTCGCTTACGGCATTCTGTCCGATCCTGCCGATGCGGCCGATGTGACTCAGGAAGTTTTCCTCTGCGCCTTCAAAGGAATTCGAGGCTTCCGGCACGGTAGCTCTCTGAAGACCTGGCTCTACCGCATTTCAGTCCGCCAGGCGCTCAACCACCGCCGCTGGTGCTTTCGCCATCATCGGGATCAGGTTTCGATCGACGCGGGACCCGACGAAGGCGATCTTTCCATGCACCTTACGGACGCCGAGCCCAACGCCTTTGAGCAACTCGCCACCAAAGAAACGCAGGCCGTGGTCCGCAAGGCCTTGTCAACCGTTCCTCCGCTATTCCGTAGCGCGGTCATCCTCCGCGATTTGGAAGGCCTCTCTTATGAAGAAATTGCCGAGATCATGGAAGTCTCTGTAGGCACTGTGAAGTCGAGAATTTTGCGCGGCAGACGCTTGCTCCGCGAGTCATTGGGGCCGTTGCTGCACCAGACACAACAAGCGATCGCTGTCGCCGCTGATACGCATGGAAAGATGGATAATGCTGTTGCCGCAAGGCAAGACAGGCACGCACCTGCTCAGGATATGACCGGATCAGCGCTCATAGGCGGGCTGCAGTCGGCAATCGGAGGTCGGCGATGAACTGCCACGAAGCGGCACGCCATTTGCCCGGATATCTCGATGGCGCCATCGAAACGCAGACGCAATACCGGCTGCGCGAGCATCTCGACTCCTGCTATCCCTGCCGTAGGGAATCGGAACAGTATCGTTTGATGTCGCGCGCCTTGGCGAACCTGGAGCCTGTTGCGCCGCCCGCAGACCTCGCGTTGCAGATTCGTATTAGGGCGTCGAAGGCGCCCTGGAAAGTCACGTTGTATAGCATCCGCTCGCGCGTCTCCATGGTCTTTGGCAACATTCTCGCGCCCCTTGCGATTCCCGCTACCGGTGGTGTTCTGACCGCGCTGTGCGTGTTTGTCTTCATTTTGCAGAGCATGCTCGTCGGTGTCCCGATGGGCGTGGTGGAAAACGATTTGCCGCTCAACTTTGTGCAGCCGGCTTACCTGGAAAGCCTCGGCCCCATTTCGGCGCCCACGTTTGAAGACGGCCTCACGTTGGAAGCCACAGTCAACGCGCGCGGCCAGGAGGTGGAGTACCGCATTCTTTCGGGGCCTAGCGATTCCGGGGTCACTCGCCAGCTCGATCAGATGCTCCTGCTCTCGCGCTTCCGTCCGCGGCTGGCGGATGGCCAGCCCACCAACGGCGGTCACGTGGTACTGAACTTCCACGCGATCCGCGTCCGCGGATAAGTTAACTGGGGTTTTTTCTAATCGATTTTATGGCGCAAAGGTTGCCAATTCGCGCTACTTTTGTGCCCGCGTAAGCGGTTTTACGGCGCACATTGCGTCATGTCACGTGCTCTACTTCTGACGCTATTTGCCACGCTTCCGACCGGGCAAATAGACTACCGTGGCAGCCTCAATCCTTCTTAGCTACTGCGGCTTTCACTGCGGCCAGAAAGCCGCCGGGGTTCTCCGTGCCGGTCGATTTGAAGACGATGTGCCCGCTGCGATCAATCACATATGTAGTGGGATAGTCGCCCACAAAGTACTTTTGCGTCACGTCCGGTTCAGCGCCTACCAGCATCGGAAACGTAAAATTGGAGTTCAGCGCGAACTCGCCTACCTGCTTCGGCTCTTCGCCGATGTCGAGTCCGATCACCTCGAGATCGGCCGGCGGATACGCGTCATTCACTTGCTGTAGATACGGCATCTGAGCCACGCAAGGCGGGCACCAGCTCCCCACGAAATCAATCACAACCGCTTTCCCCTTGAAATCATGGAGACTGTACGTTTTGCCCGCGGCGTTCTTCAGCGTGAAGTCCGGCGCTTGCATGCCCAAAATCGATTTGTAATTCGGCTTTTCCGCAGGAAGGGAACTGACTTCCTTGGCTGACGATCCAGCGTTAAATGCGAACACATTTCCGGCGACAGCCTGATTCCTCTGCGTCAGCGAATATATTGCCACCTGAACTAAACCATTTGTATATGTCATGGACTTGCACACTTCGTGCGTCTGCTCGTCGATCGTATAGGTGACCCACTGAGCGCCCGAAGGAGCATCGGCCGGCCACGACGTGCGCGTCACTTCGACGATGTAAACTTTGACCGTACTGCCGTTCAGCGAATAGAGCTCCTCATCGTCCATGGAGGCGTCTTTCACGTTCTCATTAATCCGCGCTAATTGGCGGATCATCCCTGCCAGGCCATTCGCCGCCGACTTCGTGTATTCGTTTACCGCACGGTTAACTATCCACTGAGTATGATCATCTGAAACTTGAACGAGCCCGCGCCCATCGGCCTCTTCGCTCCGAAACGAATTGCCCGAGCCGGTCTCGGTGAAATGCCCCTGGGCGACGTTCGTCCCATTGATGTCCTGAATGACGATGCTCGCCTGATAGCTTTTCAGGTTCTGGTAGACCGCGGCGGTCTGTTTCAGGATGGCGCCGGCGTCCGGGCCCGCAGCCCGGCTCGTTCGCGGCGTGCACAAAAAGCATAAAAGGAGGCCAAGGCTAATATCCAACGCACCATGGGCACGAAGAAGGCGCGGGCGGCTAAAAAATCGTGGCTTTGTTGCCAGGGATGCCGGTCGACTTTCCCAGCCGTGCGTCTCAGTTCTCAGAGTTTCCATTTCACTTGAGATTACACAGACAAGCCCTGCGCTGGCAAGACAACCCGGTTAATGAATGACAATCATCAGGTCGATGCGCTCAAGTGTTCGATCCGCGCGCGTGAACGCGGAATTTCGCGCACTCTGCTAAAATGCCACCAGAGCATCCTCCGAAGCGGGTTACGTTGACGCCTATTCCCGAAGATCGCAAAAAACGCGCAAGTGACATGCGAGCCGCGGCCGTGGCCTGGACGCTGCCGTTTAGCCTCGTCGTGCCGATGGTCGTTTGCGGCGGCGCCGGTTTCTTGCTTGACCGCTGGCTGCACACCAAGCCGTTGTTCATGCTGATTCTCGGCTTCATAGGTCTTGGAATCGGCTTGCGTGAGGCGATCAAGACCGCAGGCATGCTGGACAAAAAATGACGCTCGAAATCACACGCGCCGAAGGGCTAGATCGTCGGATCGAGGCCCTCATCCCGATAATCGGCTTGGCTGGAGCGCTCATTGCAGCCATCGGCTGGGGATGGCGCGCTGCGGCAGGCATCGGCGTGGGCGCCGCATTGTGCTGGCTGAACTTCCGATGGCTCCGTCAGGGTGCCGATGGCGTGATCAAGCTGGGGCTGGCGCAGGCTGGCGCTGAACATGCCAGAGTTCCCCGTAAAACACATGCTAAGTTTCTGGGCCGACTCGGGTTGTTGCTCCTCGCTGTCTATGCTATCCTCGTTTGGCTACGTTTGCCTGCCGTACCTGTGCTATGCGGACTTACGGCAGTCTTTCCGGCCGTTCTTTTCGGTGCCGGATATGAGGCTTTGCGCGGCCATTAAGACGCGCAACACTGATTCACCCAAAATGCCAATCGCCTGTCTCACAGATTGACGGAGAACCATGGGTAAAGAAGCAGTCCTGCCTTTTACTAAGCTGGTGAATCTCCTGCTCGCTAAACCGGCCCTGGCTCTCCTTGCTTTGTTGCATATTCAGCCTGAAAACGCGCAGTATCCCATCCCCAACTATCTCGCGATGGAAATCCTGCTGTTCATCGTTCTCGGTGTCTTCTTCCTTTGGTTGCGCGCCCGTATCTCCGTCGATCGCCCGGGCGGCACCCAGCAAACCATGGAAATGGTTCTCACCAACCAAATGGGCGTCGGCGTCAAGGATCTAATCGATGACATCGTCGGCCACGGCGGGGAGCGCCACTTGCCGATCATGGGAACAATCGCAATTTTCATCTTAGGCGCAAATCTTCTTTCGCTCGTTCCCGGGCTCATGTCTCCCACCGCCGACAAAGTCGTTCCGCTTGGCTGCGCGGCAATTGTTTTCATTTACTACAACATGTTCGGCTTTGGAAAACATGGTGCCGGTGGATATGTAAAGACGCTTCTCGGCCCCGTGCCCGCGATTTCGCCCATTATGCTCGTCGTCGAAACGGTCAGCCATTTTGCTCGCGTCCTCTCGCTCACCGTTCGTCTTTGGGCCAACATGATGGTCAGCGAACTGATTTACGTCTCATTCTTGGGTCTTTCCATCGGCCTTTTTTCATTCCTCGGGGGTAAGAACCCGGTCGGGTACGTCTCCGGCATAGTGCCGGTGGGTATTCCTTTGGCGCTGGCGTTTTTCCATATTTTTGAGGCAGTCCTGCAAGCTTTCATCTTTGTAATTCTCGCAATCATTTATCTCGGTGTTGCAGTCGCAGAAGAGCACTAATTTCGGCATCAAAGCTGCCAGTGTGAGGCCGGTTCTCTCCCAAGAGCTTCCGGCAACCACCTCCTGGCGAAATTCATAACGAGGGAAAAGAATGACAAAGAAAGCAGTATGGATTTTCCTGGCGTTCGCGCTGATGCTGGTCCTCGCACCAGTCACGTTCGCACAGGCTACAGGTGGAGCGACAGCGTCAGCGTATGACTGGATCGATGTTGCGGCTGCCATCGCGCTCGGCATCGCAGCAGCGGGCGGCGGCCTCGGGCAGGGAAGAGCGACCGCGGCGGCTTGCGAAAGCACGGCACGGAACCCGGGAGCAGCCGGACCGATTCGTAACGCGTTCATTATCGGCGTCGCGCTCATCGAATCGCTTGTCCTTTACGTGCTCGTCGTCGTTCTGATCAAGTAAGTCTAACCTACGGTCACGGACTTTTAGCGGCACTGTAAGTTCACATCCGAGTTCGACCTTAAACAAAAAGGCCCGGACCTCGCGAACGCGAGCACCGGGCCTTTTGCCTCTTCGTCGGCCTTGGTCTTCGTTTCGGAGGCTCAGGTCGACGCCCTCAGCAAATTCAGCTCGTTGGTTTCGCCTTACCTGAACTGTTGTTCGTGTTCGAAGTGGACACTGTCTGCGACATCTGCTTGGCCATATTCAGGTGCTGCTGGAGCGTTGGCAGCGTCTGCGAAGCAAAAGATTTGATGCTCGCATTTTTGCCGCTATTTGCCTCGTGTTTAAACTTAGCGATATCCGTCGTGTGATTTTTCACCATATCCTGCGCATAGGCCTTGTCAAATTGTGATCCGGAGAGCTTAGACAGCCGGTCGTAAGTCGCCTGATCTTTCGCGCTAAGCGCCGTTGGCAGCGTAATGTTTTCTTTCTGCGCCGCGTCCTTCAATTGATCTTGTGCGTGCTGATGATCGGTCTCCATCTGCTTGCCGAAGTCTTTTACTGAACTATCGGTACCCTTCTGTTGCGCAAGTTGTCCAAGTTTTATCTCGCCCAAATTGGCCTGTGACGCCTCTTTGGCGAATTGCGTGTCTGACGTGGATGTGGTTGCCGTATTTGTCGTCGTCTGGCTCGACTCAGCCGGTTGCTGCATTGTCGTGCCGGACTGATTCGAACCGTTCGTATTCGTCGGCGTGGTTGTTGAAGCTTGGCCAAACGCTATCGTGCCGGCAAACAACAGCGCCAGCGTAGCCACCGATGCCTTTCGTGTCGTTTTTGCAATTTCCATCGTCGTTTCCTCCAGATCGCGCCCCGGCCCGGTCCGGGCAAGGCGTAGTTCGATAAACTGTTTAATTGGGGCGGGGGATACTAAATTGGACGGCGCAAATTTCTAGAAGTTGCTGAAAACGCATCTAATTACAGCATCATAATGAGGATCTGAACGTGAAATAGCCTACGACTCGCGACGCTCTTTACCATGCCTGTCAACGCGATTCCCTGTAGCGAGACGCTGGCTAGCGCCAATTTGCGTATTCGCAAGCGTTGACCCCGTTTGTCTTTGTGCCCGACTCGCCTTGTTAGGCCGCTTGCCCGCAGGTTGGCGTCGAACTTGTTTGCCTGGAACTTGTTGCCGACTTTTGGGAGGCAGTGTGCCTTCCGTCACCAGCGCTACGCGCGAATCTTGCCGCGCTTGTCGTGGAAGCTCGCGTTTCGTAGCGCCGCCGGGTCGGCGGCATCATGTCTTTGATCGTCCGCTAGGTGCGCCAAACTCAATTCAACAGCAATCCGATGGCGGGAAAAAACTGCTGCCCGTGCAACACCACATCGATCGCGTGAAACAACTCTTCCGGTTTGTCCGACTTTCCTACCGCCGCACACGCGCCCGCTCTCATGGCCGCGCACGCAAACGCTTCTGAATCGTGCATTGTATACAACACGATCTTCTGGTCGGGCCGCGTCTGCAAAATGCCGCGCGTCGCTTGCAGACCGTCCATGTTGGGCATGGAAATGTCCATTACGATTACGTCCGGCTCCAACCGCACCGTTTTCTCTATCGCTTCAAGCCCGCTAGCCGCCTCGCCGCAAACCTGCCAATCTACGCGCGTCGCCAGCATCGATTTCAGCCCTTTGCGTACCACTTCGTGATCGTCTGCGATTAATATTCGCCTGCGCATCCCCACTCCACCCCAGCTTCCTTGGTACCAGCACCCCGGCCGCCCCGCAATGCGGGAATCGTTGTAGCTTCGGTCGCACCGTTCTGTATACAACCGACCGCTGATCTTCGCATCTGCAGTCTCAGTGCCGGTCGATGAATTCGCCTTCGGTGTGATATAAAACTGGCTGGTTAATAAGCGCGCAGAGGACCCCGAATGCGAAACGCCCTCGTCGCGGTACTCTTCTTCGGCTGCAGTTCTGTTATTGCAGCCCCGCAATTACAGCGTCCGCCCACCTTCGAGGTCGCGTCGATAAAGCCGGTAAATCAACTGCCCGCAGGCGCAACGGGCTTTGGCAGCGTAACGCAAGACCCGAGCATGATTTCCATCCGGTCTGCAAACCTTAAGTCGCTCCTCATCCGCGCTTATGGCCTCCAACCGTTTCAAATCGGTGGTCCAAGTTGGCTCGATACCCAAGTTTACGACGTGGATGCGAAGCTTCCATCGGGCGCGACGCAAGCCGAGATTCCGGCGATGTTGCAGCAGTTGCTTACCGAACGGTTTCGAATGACGCTGCGGTGGGATTCCAAACAGGAAACAGGCTATACACTCGCGATCGATAAAGGTGGTCCGAAACTCGCCCTCTCCCCAGACCAGACTACTCACGAAGGCGATCAGCCGGATAAAGCCCGCGCCATTTCCATATCGCGCACAGTTCAGATGGAGGGTGCGACTCCTGCCGCACTGGCCGCCTTCCTCTCGAATTCGCTGCGCGAACCCGTGACAGACTCGACTGGGTTGAAAGGGCGCTTCGATATTACTTTGAACATCAGCTTCCAGGACCTAGCCTCTGCCGTTCATGGCCCATCAACCACGCCCTCGCCTGACGGCGGCGACACGCCAAGTGCCATTTTCGACGCGGTCCGGGGCCTGGGCTTACGGCTCCAGCCACGGAAAATGGGTGTGACGTATCTGACCGTTGTCAGCGCGGACCGCATACCTGCGGAAAATTGACCGGCGCTGTGACGGCAGACCGCGTGCGCAAAAAGCTAAAGTCTCAAGGTTAGCAGCGGGCTGGGAATTTTTGCCTGTTGAAGCTGCGAAACGAAAAGCGATTACGCAGTCCTGTGGGAACCGATTTGCTGCGGAGCCACCGCACATTGAGCTACAGGCACCGCAACAACTACCGGCTGCGCCTTGTCGACGCGGGTGAACACAGAGTGTCGAAGCTTGTCGCCTTGTTCTTTCACGTGATTGAGGAGGCGCTTAGCCCAAACGAACTCCGCCGCAAGGATACCGAGGCCTAGCAACATGATGAGGAAACCAGGGGCAGGGGACAACAGAGTCGCGATACCTATTACAAGTAGGGTGAAGCCACCCACGATTTTGAACCAACGCTTTGCCTGCTCGACCGTTTTGATAAACATCTTACCCGTCTCTTCCCGCTGAGCTGAACCCGCTTGCTGATTCGATGCTTCTGATCGAAGCGCGATTCTGCAATTCTCTGTGCAAGCCGATAGCCAAAGCCATTCAGCTCTTGCCACGCGCGTTTCAGCCCGTGATAATGGCCTTCCGGCGCTTTCGCCGGCTTTCGCCGGTTTCCAATACTGGGAAATATTTACGTCTAAGGACCAGAAAATGGAATTGCTCTCTGTTCGTCTCGAAATTCCCGAAGGCGCAAATCTCATCCTCGGCCAATCTCATTTCATCAAAACCGCCGAAGATCTTTATGAAACGATCGTGAATACTGTGCCAAATGCGAAGTTTGCCGTCGCGTTCAACGAAGCCTCGGGGCCATGCCTCATTCGCGTCGAATCCAACGATGAAAATTTGCGTCGTGCCGCGATACAAAATGCACAGTCGGTCGGCGCAGGACATCTCTTCGTTATCCTGGTTCGGGAGGCGTATCCCATCAATTTGCTGACCCGCATTCGCGATTGCTTCGAGGTCTGTACAATTTTTTGCGCCACGGCCAACCCGGTCGAGGTCATCGTGGCTCAAACCGAGCAGGGAAGAGGTGTATTAGGCGTTGTCGACGGAAGTTCGCCCAAAGGCGTGGAAATCGGCGACGACCGCAAGCATCGCCACGAGTTCGTCCGCAAAATCGGTTACAAGTTATAAAGAGAGGTCGAAGGGCGCCTGCTTGCCGCGCCCATACTCGGATGTTCAGACATTATGTAGCTCGAGCCCGCTGTTCGGACCCGAGGTTTGAAGATTTGATCTGCTGAACGCGCCCGCACCCAGTCCGGATTTTCCGGAACTCAGCCGCGAGGCTCCTGCCTCAGGGAATAACGGAATAAGCCAAATTTAAGGTGCACTTCGCGCCAAAACCGGCCAAAATTCTGCATTTTAAGGGGCCAAACCCGCCCAAATTGGCATATTTTTGCGCGAGCAAAGTTGAGCGCTCAGGACGTGGACTGAGGAATTGACTAGAATTTGTAAACAATCCCGGCAGAAACTTTCGGGCTAAACTGATAAGTCCCAAAGAATGAAGTACCCATGATGTCTACGCCGAGCCGGTAGGCAAGTTTGTGATGACGCGGACTGACGTCCACGCCCGCCCCGGCCTGGTAACCGAACGCATTCTCTCCGCCAAAACTCGTCTTCGGCGAAAAGTGCGCCTCCCCCGCATCTCCATGAATCCAAAAGGTTAAGGTGTCACTTTGGGAGGCGCTCACGCGCAATCCGCCGCCCGTAAACACAGACTGCGCCGATTGCCCCACCTGCTTTCCAACTCCCGCATCAATCACGCCCTCCGCCGCAACCCGCGGCTTCACGTAATACGCCATGGAACCATTGAAACCACTGGTACTTAGCACAGTTCCGGGCACTTCATAAAAGCGCGTGTACGTGAATCCGACGCTCGCCTGCCAGAAGTAGGAGGGGAAAACGCCCTCAATCTCCTGTGGCGCAGGAGCCGGAGCGGGCCGCGCCGAACTCAGTAGCGCACCTCGCAAAGCGCTTGAAAATAAATGGCTTGTCACAATGCGGTTGATCGAAGGATCTGGTGCCGCAATCAGCGGCCCGCCTTCAGAAGCGGTCTGCGCGCTCGCCGCCCCCGCGCCAAATAGCAAAATTGCCAAAGCAGCTCCCATCAATCTCATCCAACACCCCCAAAACTCAAGCTTTTGCGCAGATTCCCCACTTTTATTAAAGAGCGGGCGTTTGAGAGTGTCCACGGCTTTCGCCGCTCAACGCAGCGTCGGAGTTACTGGACTTAAGTTCAGGTGTAGTCAAACTATCGCGAGGGAAGCTGCGGCCGACCGGCGTTGATCCACGCGGTCATCCAATACGATCCGACGTTGGTTGAAGCATCTGAGAGCTGGCGGATCAGCACGGCGCCTGCTTGCGCATAAAAGTGATCGTAGTAATCGTCACCGTAGCCTGCCAGACCGTTATGCGCGCGCCGGTCTGCAAGCAGAACATTTTCTAGCCACGAATGCGCCTCAAGACACATATCAAACGCGCGTTCCGTCGGCTCTGGGACATACGAAGCCTGATTCGCCTTCACAAAAAAGAATAGCTGGTAGCGATCGACCAGGCCCGCGTCGTAACGCTGATTCACACCCGGCTGATCCGAGAGGTGCCCGTCGGAGTTCATCGTCGTATTGAATGGATCCGACGCGGCTGCAACGAAATGGGCGAGAGCCGCGGCCGAAAGTTTCGCTTCACCCCACCGATGGTCGCGAAAGTTGTTCTTCAGTTTTTCGCTTTCGATGCCGATCTGCCAGGGCAACACCCCATATTCCACCAACGTGTGCTTCGTATACTTCAGCGAAGCCCCTGCATACGAATGCGGCAGCGCCGAGAAAGGGAATTGCCCGTAATGATCGAGCTGGATGAATCCGGCGTGATCTTCTGGCTCTGTGCCTTCCGGCTCGTTCACGTGCTCCACGATGAACTGCCGATTCGCCTCAAAGAAGGGCAGCATCTCGTCCGGCAGCGTGTCCACAGCCTTATTGGCGATCAATCGTTCGGCGCTTTCGCCCCATCCATAGGATGACGAAAGCGTCAGCGCCACCGCCGCAAGCAGAGGTAGCGCAAAAATCCACGCCCGGCGCAACATCAGTGCGCTCCCTCAGAGGATTTCCCCTGTGCCGCGGCCTGTTCCAATGCCAATTCGCTCCGCCGCCGCCCATAAAAGTAGTAGATTACCAGCCCGATCACCAGCCACCCGAAAAACCGGATCCAATTCGTGATCGTCAATCCCATCATCAGCAGCAGGCAGAAGACAATCGTCAGCACCGGCGCCAGAACTCCCCCCGGCGCGCGAAATGGCCGCGGCCGCTCCGGTTCCTTATAACGCAAAATCAGCACGCCTCCTGCAACTAGCGCAAACGCGAAAAGCGTGCCTATATTCGAAAGATTCGCGAGCGTCCCAATATCGAGCAAGCCCGCCGGAATGCCCACCACGAATCCCGCCACCCAAGTCGAAAAGTCGGGCGTGCGATATTGACTATGCACCCGGCTAAAAATGCGCGGCAACAGTCCGTCTCGCGACATCGCAAACCACACGCGCGCCTGCCCAAGCTGAAAAACGAGCAGCGATGAGATCATCCCCATCAGCGCGCCGATCAATACCGCCAGCCGCACGTCGCCAAATCCCATGCGCTCCATCACATGGATTACCGGCGCGGCATCGTCTACCAGCGATTGCCACGGAACCAGCCCCGTGACCACCACGACCACCGCAATGTACAGAATCGTGCAAACCACCAGCGTCGCGATAATGCCAATCGGCAGGTCCCGCTGCGGATTGCGACACTCTTCCGCTGCTGTCGAGACTGAATCGAACCCGATATATGTGAAGAAAATGATCGATCCGCCCGTCAGAACGCCCGGCCAGCCGTTGGGCATAAATGGATGCCAGTTCGTAGGATGAACGAACCGGCCGCAATATCCGACGAATATCAGAATCGCGATGATCTTCACTAGCACCATCACGTTATTGGTCGTCGCGGATTCTTTCATGCCGCGCACCAGCACCACCGTAAGCAACATCACAATCACGAGCGCGGGCCAGTTAAACCCAAAGTGCCAACCAGGCGAGTAGAGCGTTTTACCTTGGAAATCGGCCAGTCCTTCGGGTAAGTAAGCGGGTGTGATCCAACGCAAGCTCGGGTGCCAACCGAACCAGTCAGAGAGATCGACCACGTGCGCCGAAAATCCCACGCTCACGGCCATGTTCGAAACGGCATATTCCAGAATCAAATCCCAGCCGATGATCCACGCAATCAGTTCGCCCATCGTCGCGTACGTATACGTGTACGCACTGCCGGCGATTGGAATCATTGCGGCCAACTCCGCATAGCAAAGCGCAGCGAAGCAGCAGACGATACCCACGAGCACAAAAGAAAGAGCAATGGCGGGACCTGCGCCAGGACGGCCAAACGACGCTTTGTGATAGATGAGGTACTCGATCACCGTGGAATCGAAGATCGAGCTGAACGGCATCTTCTCTCCGGCGATCGCGGTGCCGATCACCGTAAAAATGCCCGAGCCAATTACGGCGCCGATGCCGAGCGACGTGAGGCTCAGCCAGCCAAGCGACTTCTTCAGCTTTTTCTCGGGATTTTCCGAGTCCGAGATGAGCCGGTCAATGCTCTTTGTGCGGAAGAGCTGTGAGTCCAATCGTCACCTGCCGCTGCGTTTCGCCGTTGGTAGCGGCCGCCTTGAGGTGGGCACCGCTTTTGAAGCCGTCGGTTCTGTAGCGGCCGACTCGCTTTCAGTCGGGCGCTTTTCGCTTGCTTCGGCCTATGATCGTGCAACGACCGACTCTTTCAGTCGGGCGGTTTTGCCGTCAGCTTTCTGCGGCTATTGCCTCGCAACCGTCGGGCTCAGAGACTCTACATTGCAGGCCGTTTCCGCGCAACCCATTGCGGCCGCGTTCCGCGCTGATTTTGCGCGGCGCACATCTTATACGCGTAGCGAGCAGCCGTCGACTTGCCGTTGCTTCTGTAGGGGCTATCGCTGATGCCGCTTTTCGGCAGCGCTTCTTGATCGGCGCTCTTGCAATGCATATCGCCGATGCTCTATCGCAATTGCCCAGTCTATTCTGTTAGCCATGTCCCCGGTCTGCACAGACACTAGGCCAAGGCTGCTGCCTTGGGATTCCGCACGATGTTCTCCATTTATTCGCCTGTACTTCTGGGCATTAATCTGCAAAGCCTCTTGGCGCAAATGTGGGCCGTGGTATATTGAGCCAATGCCTGCCTCGTGGAAGGGTTACATCTCGTTCGGGTTGGTTTCAGTCCCGATCAGTCTCTCTCCAGCCGCGCGCACGGAGAGCATCAGTTTCAACCAACTTCACAACGTCTGCCATACGCGCCTGAAGCATCCGCTTTTTTGCCCGACTTGCAATCGCAACGTCGAATGGTCCGAGATCGAAAAGGGATACGAGTACGAAAAGGATCAGTATGTTCTCTTCACGGCGCAGGAGCTGAAATCCGTCGAGCCGGAAACCGCCGAGGCGATGGAGATCCTCGAATTCGTGAAGCTCGGCGACATCGACCCGGTCTATTTCGACGCCTCCTATTACGTTGCGCCGCAGGAAGCGGGCGTCCACGCCTATCATCTGCTCCAGAACGCGATGCGCGAATCGGGCTACGCCGGCGTCGCCAAAGTGACGATGCACAATCGCGAATACACCGTTGTGATCCGCGCCGCGGAAACCGGCCTCACGCTTCACACGATGTTTTATCAGAACGAAATCCGCGAGGCGCACGACTACACAGGCAAAGACAAGACCGAAGTCCGCGAACAGGAAAAAACGCTGGCGCTTCAGCTCATCAAAAATCTGGCTGGTCCATTCGAGCCGGAAAAATATCACGATACATATCAGGAAGCGCTCCAAAACTTGATCGATGCGAAAACGCACGGTACGACGGTCGCTGCGCCGCAGCACAGAAAGCAAGCGCCCGTAATCGACCTCGTCGCCGCATTAAAGCAGAGCGTCGAACAACAAACATCGCGCGGCGCCGGCAAAACGCTTCTCCGCGCCGTGCCCGCCAAAACCGAAGAACGCAAAAAAGGCCGCAAAGCCTCGTGACCGTTTTGTTGCCTCAGAATTTCGTAGCTGTGGCACAGCCATAACCGTGTACACGCACTCCTGACTGTGCAGATTTTGTAGCGCCGTCGTCTCGGCGGCGCCTTTGATTTTGATTTGTATCTTTTGACTTGCCTTTGGTTTTGCCGTTGATTTTTGTAGCGGCCACCGTTGTCCGCGAACTTTGCGGACGTCTCTCGGTGGGCGCTTTTGCTTTTGAACTGCTCTTACTTCTGTACCGGTCGCCTCGCCTTTTAGTCGGGCGGCTTTTGTTTTGGATTTTCCCTGTTATGCTCAAAAAAATCATCCCATTCCCGGCTGCCCCTAAACAAAAGCCCAAACGCTCCAAACCCGAAAAATCCGCGCCACCTCAACTTGTCCGTGAAGCCGTCTTCAGCTTCCTCAAAGACACACGTGGCATGATTTCCTGGACCGCCCGTGACCTCGCCGAAACGCTCAACGTCACCATCACGCAAGCGAACATCGCATTGCCCATCCTCGAGATGCAGGGTTATGTAAAACGAATCGGCAACGACGAATGGCTCACAACGATAGAAGGGGAAAGCGTCTCCGGTTCGGTCACGCCGCGCTACAAAAGGGAAGCCGTAGAAGAAGCGCTCAAAGCATTGCGCGACCGAATCCGCGAGTTAAACGCCGGCCGCAACTCCGAGGTAAAAGTGGCCCGAGCCGTTGCCTACGGAGATTTTATCTCAGGCCGCCCAAGAGCCCAGGCCGCCGACGTCGGCATCGAACTCACCGCCCGCAACCGCGCCG
>JBOGMU010000014.1:0-19106 GCA_050746865.1 Candidatus Acidiferrales bacterium | reverse complement strand
GCGAAGCCCAGGTTGAGTTTTCCGCCCCGCTGCGGGTAAGACATGAGCGGAATATCTATACTTATATTTCCGCTAAACAGGTCAACTTTGTCGATGTTTCCGCCTTGGTAAGAGCTGAACGGCTGTGCGGCGACCTGGAAAGCAGGATCGTCCTGGGCGTGGATGGGGGAGGCGAGTGCGAGACAAAGGAAGCATAAGACGCCGAGTGGCTGAAGGATTTGCTGGCTGCGCATTGTGCTCTCCTTAGTTGGCCGCCGCAGCGGGAATTACGATGGTTGCGCCCGTGTTGAGAGCGGCAGATGAGATCGTTAGGTCCATGATTTCCTGCTGGTGCGGCGGAGGGCCTAGAAAAAGCTGGATATGGAATGGCATGCGCCGTCCCTGGAATTCGCGGTAATCAGAGAAGCGAACTTCCTCTGGCGCAGGCCGAGCTCGAATGGAGAGCGGCTTCCCCGGCTGCGGATGAGGGCGTATCTGGAAAACCATCGAAACGGGAAGAAAAGTGGCGGGATCAAGATAGATGTCGCTCTGCGTTTGTTGTCTGGCAGCGAGGGCGGGCATTGGCCGACCCTGTCCGGCGGTTTGCCAAACGGAAAGATGTTGAACGGCGGCGCCGTTCCTCATTTCAGAGCCGATATAGGAGTTCGCGTAGCCGGTGCCGGAAAGGAGCGGGGTCAACAAGGCTGGCGAAAACCAGGATGGCGATGGCATTGCCAAGCTGCCGCCAGCAGGTTCGGTTCCTGAGGCGTTCGGACCGGTACCGCTCGTCACTGGCACGCTTTTCGTCTTTGACCAGACCTCTGCACGTGTGCCCGACGGCAGATCGAATTCAACTCTGGTCGTGCCCACTGCTAGTGCGGTAAGAGTCATGGGGCCGGACTCGGTCTGAGTACCATGAATGAACGTTACGTTACCGCTCAGCGTGATGTCAGCCAGCGGCACGCCGCCCGTCTGTGCTGCAAGGCTCTGTTGCAGTAGATCCGATGCCTGCGTGGAGGCAGTTGGAGATGATTGAGCAGAGGCAGCAGCGGTGAGTGCGAGCAGAAACGCAATGACAATAAAGGAGCGCATAGGGGCCGGGTCTCCTTGATTAAAGCAATTAACTTTCGGGGAAGCCTTATATGATCTTTGGAGTTGAATATACAATACCTTTTTAACCTTAGTACTAAATGGTTGTGTAATGCTGCTGCGTGAAGCTGATGCTCCGGAATTTCTCCCCACGGCTGGGTCAATACTCGAGGTTCAGTGGAGGGCGTGGCGGTATCGGGCGGGGGATTGGGCGAAGGACTTTTTGAAGAGAGTGGTCATGTGCTGGACGGAGCGAAAGCCGGTGGTGGCGGCGATCTGTTTGAGAGGCAAGGTTGTTCCCGAGACCAAGGCGCGGACGCGATCCATGCGAGCGCGGCGAATGGCTGCGTGGATGCTGAATGTGAGCGCCTTTTTGAATCGTGCTTCGAGGGTTGTCCGGGAAATTCCGAGGGCGTGGCTTACGTCGGAGACTTTGATTCCTTTCATCGCGTTGGCGGTGATGAAGGCCATCGCGCCAGCCACAAGATGATCTTCCACGGCGAGCACGTCGGTGGAGTTGCGAGCTACGACTCGCACGGGATCTACAACAAACCGCCGCCGACGCGGCTTATATCCGTTCATCATTCGATCCAGGAGCGCCGCTGCTTCGTAGCCCATTTTTTCCGTTCCCTGTTCGATACTCGTGAGCGATGGATTGCTTAATTGGCAGAGCAATTCGTCATTATTTACGCCCATGACGGCAACTTCTTGCGGGACCGCCACTTCGAATGCGCGGCAAGCTTCCAGCACCTGATGGCCGCGACTGTCGTTTGCGGCAAGCAATGCGACGGGCTTCGGAAGCGACAGGAGCCATTGGCCGATGGATTTCTGCTCGGCTCCCCAATGGCGGGCGGTGCGAAAGGGACCGGAATAAGCGGCGCAACGATGACCGCGCCGTTTGAGATAGGCGCAGAACGCGCGCTCGCGTTCGAGGCACCAGCCGTTGATCCGGTTTTTCGGATAACCGCAGAACGCATAGTTTCGGAAGCCGCGGGCGAGAAAGTGGTCGGCGGCTCTTTGCGAAATCATTTTATTGTTGCTGAAAAAGTAGGGAATCGACGCGCTTCTCCAGCCGTATCCGCTGCCGAATCACACGGCGGGCAGCCGCGACCGGGAAACGGCGGCGGCGACCGAGGGATGATCGAAGTTCGCGATGACTCCATCGCCTTCCCATTCTGAAAGCGGGGGAAGAGTCTGGTCTTTTAGCGCGTCGCGTTCGAGATAAACGTTGAAGGCTGGCTGTTGGCGGATGTATCGTGCGACACCCAGCATCACCTTCCAGTCGTAGGCGTGCCTTGCGTCGTAAATGAGAGCAACTTGGCGCATTGAGGATCGTTACCGTTAACGGTCGATTAGATTTTATAAATCATTAGATAAAAAATGTAAAACGCCAACATTGTACAAGGCTATGGTCGCGGATTAAAACGACACGCATTGTGGGATGTACGTGCGAGGGGGTGGGGAAGTCTTGGGCTTTTGGCTTTGGTCTGACGATTCCACAGTTCGTCTTAATACTCTGTTCGCGGCCTATGCTGAGTTGCGACTTGTGTGCCGGTGCGCGGCTCAGGAAGACTCTCCGCGAGGAAGCATGTTTTCGATTCTGAGGGAACAATCGAATGGATAGAAGAAATTTCCTGACGACGGTAGGAGTTGGTGGGCCTCTCGCACTGACCACAATGGGGGTTGCGGGATCGCTCGCGCTACCCGAAGCAGCTCTTGCCGATGACGTGACGGCAGCGCAGATGGCTGCGTTCGATAGTCCACCGTATCCGGAGAAGGGAGATGACGTGAAGCCGGCGCCTCGAAAGGGGCGGATTAAGCAAGGCGTTACGCGCGGCGTCTTTATCGCGCGAGTTCCGGGGCAACAGCGTGGACGAGGGGCTGGGGGCGGCGTGGATTTCGAGGAGATGTGCCGGCAAGCTGCTCGGCTGGGCATTCAGGGGTTTGACCTTGTGGGCCCTGACGACTGGCCCATGTTGAAGAAATATGGGCTGGTGTCGAGCATGATCTATGGAATTGGCATTGGACCTGGTGGCGGACGCGGGCCTGCCCGCGGAGCCGCAGCAATGGGCGCTACAGCGGGTGCGCCAGCAACGGCGCCTCCGACTCCGCCGTCGGCGCAGGGAACAGGGACTCCGTCTGGGCCCAACGGCGCTGCTGGACGCGGGCGAGGTCCCGCCGGCCCTAAGATTATCGACAAAGATGCGCACGACCACTTCGTGCAGATCTATTCGGACACGCTTGATCTTGCGGCGCAAAACCAATTTCCAAACGTCATTTTGACTACTGGGACAAGAGGCTCGATCAGCGACGAGGAAGGAGCAGACGCACTTGTGGCGCTCCTGAATAGCCTTAAGGGGCGTGCCGAAGATAGGGGCGTGACTCTGTGTACAGAGTTGATCAGCTCCAACGTGAACCAGCCTTTGGAAAATCGATATATGGGCGATCACGGTGCGTGGTTATTCGGCATCATGCAGCGGGTGAATTCGCCTCGGGTAAAGGTGCTGTATGACATTTTTCACGCTTCGGTGATGGACGGAAATATTGTCACCGTGATTCGTGAAAACTGGCAGTGGATCGGCCATTTCCATACCGGCGGGAATCCGCCCGTAGGTCCTGGTTCAGGCGCCCGCAACGAGCTGGATCACACGCAGTCCGTGTACTGGCCGTTCATCATGAAGGTAATTGCGGACATGGGCTTCACCGATTATGTTGCGCATGAATATACTCCGGCTCCAGGAATGGATCCGATCGCTAGTCTGGAAAAGTGCATTCGGATCTGCGATGCGTGAACGGGCGTACAGAAATCTTTACGGTTTTGCAGAAGGTTAGGGATCTAGCGGTGGCTGAGAAGTGACTCACAACGGGGGAGCGAGATGAATCTAAAACAGCTGCTAGGTGTGTCCGCACTGTTGGTTTATTTCTTCGTGCTGTCGGCCGGAACATTGAGGGCACAGCAAAACAATGCCGCGATCGTGGGCACGGTGACCGACGCGAGCGGCGCGGTTCTTCCTGGCGTCACTGTGACGCTCACAAATACAGCGACAAACGTCGCGCAAACGACGCAGACATCCGGCGCGGGAGATTTTGTGTTCCCCATGGTCCAGGTGGGAACGTACTCTGTAAAGGTCGAGATGAAGGGATTTAAGACGTTCACTTCTTCCGGACTCACGGTCGCCGCGGGCGACCGCGCTCGCGTTGACGCGAAGATGGCGGTCGGGGACATTTCGCAAACCGTGGAAGTTTCCGGGACCGTTGCACCGGCGTTGCAAACGGACACATCGACGATCGGAACGCTTGTGACGTCACAAGGAGTGGAGGACCTGCCTCTCAACGGACGCAACCTGATCAAACTCGTTCAGCTTTCGAGTGGCGTTACAGAAGGTTCGCCGGGATCGGCTGTACAGGGCGCACGGCCGGATGATCGTCGCGCGACCTCTGCGTTCTCCACGAACGGCAACGTGGACGAGATGAACAATGAGCAGATCGACGGCTTCGATAACAACGAGCGGATCATCGGGTCGGTGGTCGTTCGCCCGGCGATCGATGCGATTCAGGAAGTGAACGTATCGACGAATAAATATGATGCTTCCGTCGGGCACACGCCTGGCGCGGTCGTCGACATCGTGACAAAATCCGGCACGAACAGTTACCACGGCTCAGCGTACGAGTTCTTCCGGAACAAGGTGCTGAATACGAACCCGAACTACAATTTCACACTGGCTCTAAACCCTATAACGCATAACTGTGCGACGGCCGCAGCGTGCCCCGCCGCGGCCAATCCGGCGTTCCGCCAGAATCAATGGGGCGGCAGCCTTGGCGGACCAATCAAGAAGGATAAGACGTTCTTCTTTGTCGATTATGAGGGTTTTTCTTACGGAACAGGCCTTGCGGCAGCCACCTACACGGTGCCCACCTATTGCGAGAGGGGCCTTGGAACTAGCAACAGTCCCTTTGCGGCGCCGTGTCCCGACGGCGGTACAGCGCTCGGCGATTTCTCGGATTATCCGGCGGTTTCAACTGCGGGTGGCGCAAGCGGCGCCTGCGGAACAAAGAATCAGCCCGCGTACGGCTCTGCCTCCTGTCCTTACGTCGTCGTTCCCAAATCCAGTATTACCCCCATCGGATTGGCGTATTTTAATATGTTTCCGCTGCCTAACACGAACGGCCCCGGCGCTTTGAGCAGTAACTATACGTCGGCCCCTGTTAAGACTCAGACGACCGACACGTATGACATTAGGATCGACCAGCATTTTTCAGAGAAAAACACTTTGTTTGGCCGACTCACGCATAACGGCGAGACCACGATCAGCCCAAATGGTTTCCCGAACGTGTATTTAAATCCGGATGGGACCCTCGCCTCGGCAGGTTCCGGGATTCTGGTCGATCCTGTCGTCACCAGCTATGCCGGGCCAAATAATGAAGTGCAAAACGCACTTGCGCTTACGTTCGTTCACGTCTTCACGCCAAGCCTGGTTCTGAATGCCAAAGCCGCGGCTTTCCACAGCTCTATTGAGTCATGGCCTGCGAATCAACACACTAACGTCTCCACGAAACTGGGATTTCCGTGCGACTCGACGAGTTGCGTCAATTATGCGGATACAGGTGTGGGCTCATCGGGCTTGGCGCGCGTGACCGTCAGCGGGCAGAATGGCACGCCCGGGTATTCGACGATTGGCGATACCACGTTCATTCCGCTGCTCGAATACGACACAGGTTTCCAATACATGGGCGACCTCACGTGGACGAAGGGCTCGCATAGCATTCGGTTCGGATTGGGTTTCATTCGTCGGCGCGCGACGATCGGCGAAAGCAGCTCGCCTCAGGGGGCATTCAGTTTCAACGGCTCTTATACGGGTGTTCCTATGGCGGATTTGTTGGAGGGTTTTTCGACCGGGCAGTCCCGAAACAACTTGTTCCAACAGTATGGTTTTCGCAGTTGGGAACCCAGTGCGTATGTGCAGGACGACTGGCGCGCGCGGTCATGGCTGACTCTGAATATCGGCATGCGTTATGACATATTCACACCCTATACGGAAGTCCACGGTCGGATCGCCACTTATAACCAATACACTGGATTGCTGCAATCGCCCGCGCTGCCGGGCATCTTCCAAAGCGGCCCGACGGCGGGAGTTCCGACCCTGTACACCGACATTTCTCCGCGGTTCGGTTTTGCCGCGACGCTGGCACACAACACCGTGCTGCGCGGCGGCTTCGGTTTGACGTTCTATCCGGTCAACTACCACTCTCCATACTTCATGGAGAGTCCACCCTTCGTTTTCAATGAGAGTTGTAATCTCCAGAACGAGGGCGGCACAACTCATTCGTGCGATACAGCGCAGTATAGCGGGGGCACCGTAGGCCAATTTTCCAATTCGGCGGCGGCAAACTATGGTGGCTGCCCCTATTCGGGCAAGGCATGCACGACGGGAACAACTTTCAACAGCGGCTCTACCGTCTCGTGTGCGGGGTGCACGAACAGTAACGGTGCGACTGCCCAAGGCGGCGTCGGTGGCGCCTTGCTTGCGGCTGGGCTCCCCCGCCCCGTGCTTGATGTTACTCTAGCCACCGATCCGACGAAGTACGCGGGCGCGAGCTTCCAGTCAAATCCTTCAAACACTGCCGAGTCGTACGACGAGCAGTTTAATCTTCAACTGCAGAAAGAGTTTCGCGGAAACGTTGTCGAGATCGGTTACGTAGGAGAGCTTGGACGGCACAGCGCGGCCTTTAACGGTAGCCGAAACTGGAATTCGGGAGCTAACCCTACTCAGAATGCACCGAATGGAGCTACAAAGCCTGCCGTCGTTGGCGGCAACACCACGGCCTTTGGTTTCCTCCCGGGCTTTCCGTATCTGAATACAACCAACATCAACACAACGATTAGCAATGGGTCGTCCGCGTATAACGCTTTGCAAGCGTCGTTTGTTCGGCGCTTCAGAGGCGGCCTCACCGTCAACTTCAACTACACCTGGTCGCATGCTATGGACAATGTCTCCAGCTCGAATTGCTTTATGTCGCCGCTCACTATCCCCCAGCCCTGCTGGATGGATTTGTCGAATGGGACCGGTCCGGATATCAGCAGCTATTCCCTGCCGGCTAACACCTGTGCTTCGGAACCGACCATGTGCAAGCAAGTGTGGGGGATGCAGCCGAACTGGGGAAACGGCGGTAACGACGTTCAGGATAACTTTCACTGGGCGGCGAACTATCAGATACCGTTTGGAAAATCGCTCACAGGCATCGAGGGCGCTCTCGCCAAGGGTTGGGGCGCGAACGTCTCGGGCTCGTGGCAGACGGGCGCCGAGTTTGGACTTAACGGTTACGATCAGATCGCCAGCGGCAGGCTCAAAAATCGGACCGTGCTTCACTGGTTCGACTACAACGCGTTTGTGAAGCCTACGCCCGGAACGATCGCGCACAACACCCCGAATCAATTCTTCGGTCCTCCACAGAGAAGGTTAGATTTTTCCATCTTCAAGGAGTTTCCGCTCAGAGAACAGCTTCACATGCAGTTCCGTGCCGAGGTATTCAACTTGTTCAACTCTCCGAACTTTGGGAACCCGAACACGAGCCTCACCTTTACTGGCAGTGTGGGAGGTTATCCAAATAGCGCACCGCCCGTGACGGTAGACAGCAGCCACACCCCAGGTGCGGTCAGCAGTATGAATGGCAATTGGAATCAGAGAGAAATTCAGCTTGCGTTGAAGTTCTTGTTCTAGCCAATGTTTGAATAAGCTTGCAGCGGCCCTTTGGTGCCGAGTACGATGCAGCTCTTGGCAGCAAAGGGCCGTTGAGCGTCCGGAATCGATTTACGAAGCCAGGAGTCCTCATTTGAAAAGATTCATCGTGGCGGTTGCATGTCTGCTAGCCATTCCGCTTTGCGTCCACGCTCAAATTCAGCCTCCTCCGGTCGACGACGCAGCCGCCAATCGCGGGCAGCAGCTATTTTCAACTACCTGCGCGCAATGCCATGGGACCGATGCGCGCGGAACTGCCAACGGTCCAGACCTATTGCGGGCGCTGCCAGTGCTGCATGACCGCGTCCAGCAATTGCACGGAAGCGAGCTTGCGCCGTTACTGCAAAAGCAGCCC
The DNA here is from genome assembly GCA_050746865.1 of Candidatus Acidiferrales bacterium. GTDB lineage: Bacteria > Acidobacteriota > Terriglobia > Acidiferrales > UBA7541 > Palsa-295. The sequence continues at coordinate 10,946 of JBOGMU010000014.1, read as the reverse complement.
CATCACGCGTTCAATCTGACGCAGGATCAGGTGGCCGATCTGTCGCAGTTTCTCACGCGTGCTGTGAATCGTATTTTGCGGAGCGGCGGTTATTACAATCAGCCCTCGGACCTTCTTTCGGGCGATGCAAAGGCGGGTGAGGCCTATTTCAATGGTGCGGGGGGCTGCACAAAATGCCATTCGATTACCGGGGACCTCGCAGGCATCGGTGGAAAATATCCTCCTGCCACTTTGCAGCAGAAGATTGTGTTCCCGCAAACGGGGTTTGGTGGGCGTGGGCGAGGCCGCGGCGGCGCCGCAGCGGACTCGCGTACCCGCTCTGAAGTCACCGTGACGCTGCCGAATGGTTCGAGCGTCAAGGGCGATCTGGTTCGCATTGACGACTTTGATGTGACTCTGCAGGATTTGACCGGCGCCTATAAGACATTCGCTCGCACGCGGGGCACGAAAGTGGATGTCACCGATCCATATGCTGGGCACGTGGCTCTACTGGACAAATATACCGACGCGGATATCCATAATTTGACGGCGTATCTGGAGACCTTGAAATGAAGATTCGCAGACTTCTCACGATATTGGTCGCGGCGGCCGCGCTCTCGTGGGCGCTGCCGGGACAATCGGGTTTGGATCCCGCGAAATTGCTTCAGCCCGCGACCGATACGTGGCCCATGTACAACGGCGATTACAGTGGGCGAAGGTTTAGCACGCTGAAGGACATCAATACGTCCAATGTGAAGTCACTGGCGCTTGCGTGGACCTATCGCATCCAGCCGACCGGCGGGCGCGGTGGCCGGATTGCTTCGACTCCTTTGGAAGTAAATGGCGTGCTTTATTTCACGATTCCGAATCACGTGTGGGCGGTGGATGCACGAACCGGCAAGGAATTATGGGATCACCCGTGGGAGTCGAAGATCAGCGCGATTGGAAATCGTGGCGTGGGAATTGTCGGCCAAACGCTTTATTTTGAGACGCCCGATTGCAATTTGGTGGCGCTGGACATCAAAACGGGAAAAGAGAAGTGGCATACGTCGATTTGCAGCGTCGACTTGATGTACTTCGGGTCCGTGCCGCCGATGGCGGTGAAGAACCATCTGATTCTCGGTGTTAGCGGTGATGACATGGATATTCCGGGCTACATCGAGGCAGTCGATCCTGAGACGGGCGACCTGCAGTGGCGTTGGTATGCGCATCCGAATCCCGGCGATCCTGAGGCGGCGAGTTGGCCGAACGAAGATGCGATGATGCACAGCGGAGGCATGACGTGGGTGCCGGGAACTTATGATCCCGAACTGAATCTCTATTATTTTGGAACCGGCAATGCCCAACCGGTGATCAATGGAAGCGGGCGGAAGGGTTCGAATCTGTATACGGGGTGCATTATTGCGTTGAATCCGGATACTGGGAAAATGGCTTGGTATTTTCAGCCGAACCCGCACGATACGCACGATTGGGACGCAGTGCAGACTCCGATACTTTTTGACGGCGAGATCAACGGCCAAAAACGAAAATTATTGGCTCAAGCCAGCCGAAATGGATGGTTTTTTGTGCTGGACCGCACGAACGGGAAGTCTATCGTGAGCGTTCCTTTTGCAAAAGAGAACTGGGCCTCTGGTGTGGATGCGAAGGGGCAGCCCATCCCGAATCCGGAAAAAATGGCGAAGACAAATGGGGTGCTCGTTGCGCCGAATCAGGGAGGGGCGGTGAATTGGCCGCCGTCGAGCTTCGACCCAGTCACCGGGCTTTTTTACGCCAATGCGATAGACACTTACAGTATCTACTACGTCTTTGACAACTCAGAGAAGCCGGAGGGCTGGGCCGGCAATGACCGCGGTGGATGGTCACAGGAAACGCTCAAAGCGCTCGATTACCACACGGGTAAACCGGTCTGGAGCCACAAATGGCCGGCGGAAGGCGGACGTTCCGGCGTGCTCACGACTGCGGGAGGCCTTTTGTTTACGGGCGATCCCTCCGCGAATCTTGTCGCGTTCAACGCCGCGAATGGAGACATCCTTTGGCATGCCGGGCTGAATGGAGCGGTGGGAAATGGGCCGATGACGTACGAATTGGACGGACAGCAATATCTCGTCGTCGCCGCGGGTGACACGCTATACGCTTTTACCGTGTGGCACTGAGGCAGAGCCGACCAGACTTCTTCCGCGTTTAATTATGATCCTGCGGCGCTTTTCGCGATTGAACGGTAGTGCCCAAGAGGGCGGTCGTACTTCTCATCAAGCTCCGCAGCCCACAGCATTATGTCCAGCAAACGTGCTCGATCAATATTCGCGAGTTCGGATCGCGCTACAAGAAAACCAGCGATGCTTGAGGCGCATTCACGCACAAATCGATAGTTGTCCGTAATCGAGTCGCTGGACGGAACGAGAGTGCGACCAACCTGCTCCTGGCATGTTTGAAGACGCTCGTGGCAATGCGCGACGACGTGATTGAGGCAAAAGAGATGGAAGTCAATCCGCATCATCGCCGGTTGCACGCAGTTTTGCACATCGCAGCGAATTCGCTTCCCAACGCCTGATGACGGTGTGTCCGAATGCCGAGTGTTGTCGCTCATGATCTTATCCCGTTTCCCGCCACGTGCCTTGCCAACGCAATTCCTTTACATCGCGGCAAATTCAATTTACGATTTGCGCCATTTCATTAACAAAGCTCGGCCATGGTGCCGTGGAACGTTTGCACCCTTGTGCATACATCAACAAGAGGGTAGAGCATCTGGCACACAGCCGAGAATTCTTCCCAGCACGTTTGCATCGCCTGAGCTTCCGTTTTCCAGAAGGTGAGGACGGTCACGCTTCTACCTTCCTTATGAGCGCGAAGAACCACCGCGCCGGAAAAGCCAGCGATCTGGCAAAGGAGCCCCATTAAAGGGCCGTTGATGCAATTCGCGAGATCATCGACGGACTCGGGCTTTGCGATGAACCCGGCAGCGCGGATGTTGGTGCTGATCCGATTCTGAAAGCGGCTTGTACCGTTGAAGATGAGAAGCGGATGGGCTACGAAAGAGTTGCCCGGCAATTCTTCTTCGAGAGTTTCTAGATACATCGTTCCATTCCTCTTCAGCGGTGCCTTTCCCGGTGTTCTTTAGGGGGAGGCAGACCACCCACGTTCGGGGGCGAGGAGGCAGGTGGTCTGCCTGACAGGTGCCGCATCCGCTGATGCAATTGGCTTGTCACCGTAATAGTGCGGATAGGCCATAAAGCGTTTCACGATAGAGCACAATTTTTTTGGGTTCTCTTCACGGAGCGTGATTCGCACCGTGTTCGCCTTTTTCCGCTCTCGCGTTTCGTTGCCTGGGGGAAGCGCGCAAGGATATACTTTGTGCCCCCGGTGACGCGGCCATGGAATTTTTCGATTTCGACAAAGAGTATTTCCGTCGCCTCCAAGATCGCGACCCGCGGACGGAGAACCATTTCGTCTCGTATTTCGGCGACCTCCTGCAGATCAAGCTCAGATCGCGCGTCTCTTCCCGGCAAGCTATTGAAGATATTCGGCAGGAGACGTTCGCCCGCGTGCTGGCGGCCGTGCAGAGCGAGGCCGGCATCCGCGAACCCGAGAGGCTCGGCGCATTCGTCAATTCGGTATGCAATAACGTTTTGCTCGAGTTCTACCGCGCGTCTTCGCGAAGTCCAGAGAATTCGGAAAACGCTCCCGAATTGGCCGATCCGGCGATCGATCTGGATGGTTTCCTAGCCTCGAGAGAGACTTGCGACCTGGTGAGAAGCGTTCTCCAGAGGCTACCAGAGAAGGACAGGCTGCTGCTCCGAGCGATCTTTTTGGAAGAAAAGGACAAAGACCAGGTATGCCGCGAACTGGGCGTCGAGCGCGACTACCTTAGAGTCCTCCTGCACCGGGCCAAGCAAAGCTTTAGATCGCTCTACGAAAAGGAAAAACCGCTGCCGCCGCAGGTCGCGGCAAGCGGCTCCGAATGAATGACTTGGCAATAAGCCGGATTTTGGCGGAAACGATTCGGGGTTTGCGGTCACTATCAAACTAGAAGACAAGAAGAGAAGGAGCGATGGACCACACTGAAGCCATTCGAACCAGGGCTGCGGAGCAGTACCTGCTCGGTGAACTGCCGGTCAGCCGCCGCGACGAGTTCGAAGAACATTTCATGAGCTGTGGCGAGTGCGCACAGGATTTGCGCGCTGGCGGGGCTCTGCTAGGCAATATAAAGGATGCGCTCCGCTACGAGACTGCGAGTGCTCGCCAGCCAGCGCCTGAACGCCGTGAAAGCTGGATTGCGGCTCTTTTGAGGCCATCCATTGCCGCACCGGCATTTGCAGTGCTGATCGCCGTTATCGCGTACGAAGGGTTGGTATCCATTCCCCATATGCAATCTGAGCTTTCCAGGGCCACTGCACCGACTTCGATCACGTCTTTCTCTTTGCTGGGAGGAAGTTCTCGCGGTGAGGCATCTGTTCCGGTGGTGGCGCTGGCGGGCGAGCCGTTTGCTCTTTACGTGGATATCCCGCCACAGCCAGCATTTCCCTTGTATACTCTCGACGTAGAAAGCGCTGCGGGCGCGCGCCAATTCTCTTTGCCGATTTCGGCTGAGCAAGCACAAAAGACTATTGAGGTATTTGTGCCTGCCGGGCGACTCGATGCAGGCGATTATGTGGTGTCAATTCGCGGCATGCAGCCGCAAACGGCAACTTCGGGCACGCAAGTTGCCCACCTGCGCTTCTCATTAACGTATAAAAACTGAATGCTGGAAGTTAGCTCCAGAGGACAATCCAATGGCTGACGCCGTCTTTAAGAAGACTTACCACTACAATGCACACGCGCATGGGCTGAGCGCGATATTCGAGCGTCCGGTGCAGCACTTGATCGAAGTTCAAGCAGGGGTTTCGCTGCCTACCACGGGAGGACACGGGAACGCGCGCTGCGGGAAATTCAAATTCGAAGAGTTTATTTCCTACGAAGCGGCGTATTCACACGTTTCGGGAAGCGAAAACAAAGCGGATTCGTCGTATACAACGCTGGTAACGGCGACGATTGAAGGTTTGAACGTACTGGATATAGTTACGGCCGACCGCATCGTGTCACGCATGTCATCGCAGCATCCCACGGAGCACCATGAGCCGCATATCGTTTTTATCGGCAGCAAATTCGAGAATCTGCGGATTGCGGGCTGCCCGGCGAATATCGAACTGAATCACGATTTCTTCCTGCGGCTCGATACGTTTGCGGCCATCCGAAAAGAGCTTGAATCAAACGCGGATTTCCGCAAAATGGCTGAGGATCCCTATCAGACAGGACAGCCGCATAAGCTTCCTGACGCGCATGGTGTGCTGCTTTGTTCTCTCGTCAAAAGCATGAACGTATCGTGTCCGGGAGTGACGCGGCACGGGCATGCGTTTGCCATTCCGCAGTTCGGCAAGGTTTTCCTGGGCGAGGTTCTGGCGAAGCACGGCACAAGAACACTGACGATGATTCGCCTCGAGATGGGTTCGCCGGTAGCGGGAACCGTGTGCATGTGCGAAGCCATCGTCAATGGACAGACCTGGCCGTAGTTCTCTTTGCCTTTGCACTTCCTCTCTTAACCGCCGCGTGCAGGCGGCCTTCGGAACCTTCAACTGATCAGGTTTATTCGGACGCATGGCTGAGGCTGAAGCGCGGCGACTTAAATGGCGCCCAGCAAGAGGCCGATCAGGAACTCCGCCGCTTTGCCGACTCACACACCGAGTGGCATTGGGAATTTCGAACTCTGAAAGCGGAAGTGCTCTTGCGCAAGCGCTTGAATCAGCAGGCGCTCGATCTTTTGCGGCCGGCTCTCCCCGAATCTCTTGCTACCAGCGACGTGGCGGCATGGCAAAGACTTACGCAGGCCAGTGCCTCCGGATACCTTTTTCAATTTTCAAACGCCAATCGTTTTCTCTCGCAAGCGAACGATCTCGCCAGTCGATACCATCCCGAAATGCTCGGCGAAGTTGCCCTTCGACGAGGCACCCTCTGGTTTCTGGAAGGTGATACGCAAGACGCACAGCAAGCCTACCGGGACGCTCTCGCGATTGCGCGAAAGCAAGGGGATCGCTTCCTCGAGACGGCGGCGCTCGGCAGCCTCGGCCTGATCGCGACGCGCGAAGAGCACTATGACGAATCGATCCAATTCAACCGCGCGGCGCTCGAGCTTTCGCGATCCGTGGGCGCGCAAGGTTCCGAGCCAATCATCCTCGGCAACACGGCTTGGGGCCTTTTCGAACTTGGCGACTACGATGGTTCGCTTAATCTCTTCCATCAGGCCCAGCAATCGGCGGAAAAGGAAGCAAATCCCGGCGTCGAGTTGGGCTGGGCGGTCGATGTCGGTGCGTTGAATTTTTATCTGCGCGATTATGCATCGGCGGAAAAGGAACTTCGCCAGGCGCTGGAGCTGGCGAAAAGGCTGGACCAGAAATCGCAGGTTGGGGCCTCACTGGACGTTTTGGCCTCTGTTGCTTTGAAGCAGGGGCGGATCGGAGCGGCCGAATCGTACGATCAGCAGGCTCTCGCCCAATTTCGCGCGATAGGTTATCACGCTGGAGAGGTTTCCTCAGAGCTTACGGAGGCGCAAATCGCAGCCGAAAGGCCCGGAGGAGGCGCTGACGCTGCGCGAATTTTGAGCGGCGTTTTAAAGGAACCGAATTCGGAGGCGTCCACGCATTGGCTAGCGGAAGCCAGGCTAGCGAAAGTTTATGCGGATGAAGGCAAGTCGGGGGATGCCGAACGACAATTCCAACAGGCGATTGCTACTGTCAAGTTAGCGCGGGGATCTGTGCAGGAAGAAGATTTGCGTCTTTCGTTTCTCGCAAATGCGATTGAGTTTTACGACGACTATGTGGATTTCCTTGTGGCTCAGCACCGAACCGACGATGCTCTGGAACTTGCCACGCAGACTCGCGCGCAGACCTTGACGGAAGGCCTACGCCTAAACCATCCAGCAGCTGGGCGGGCGGCAGTCGATTTGGAGCGAGCCGCGCAGCATGATCGCGTCGCAATCCTTACGTATTGGTTGGGCGAGCGGCACTCTTACTTGTGGGCTGCTTCTCCCAACGGAAAACTTCACTTTTTCACGCTGCCGCCGGAAAGCGAAATCGATAGGGTCGTGAAATCATATACAGGCGCGGTGCAGGGGCCACGCGATCCGCTCTCCACGGGGAACGAGGATGGAGCGCATCTTTTTGAGATGCTCGTGCGGCCAGCAATCGCATTCATACCGAAAGGATCGCGAGTGATCGTGATTCCCGATGGGAGCCTTTTTGAATTGAATTTTGAGACACTGTTGATAAGGTCTGCGGCTCCTCACTACTGGATCGATGACGTGACGGTGGTCGATGCCAGCTCGCCGATGCTTATCTCGACAGCCTCGCGGATGAGGCGCTCGATGCGGGGGAAGGCGCTGCTTATTGGCGACGCCGTGTCGCCAAGCACTGATTTCCCAGCCTTGCCAAACGCGGGCATCGAAATCAGCGATATCGAGAAGCATTTTCCAGCCGGCGATGTGACGTTGATTTCTGGGAAGAATGCGACTCCACAGGCCTATGCGGATAGTCAGCCGGGTAAATTTTCTTATATTCATTTTGTTGCGCATGGAACCTCGAGCGTCACCGCGCCGCTCGATTCCGCCGTAATTCTTTCCAAGCAAGGAGATGCATTTAAACTTTACGGCCGTGACATCGTGAATTTTCCTTTGCACGGCGCGTTGGTGACGATTTCCGCGTGCCACGGTGTCGGGACGAGGAATTATTCCGGCGAAGGATTAGTCGGTCTGTCGTGGGCATTTCTTCGCGCCGGAGCGAGCGCAGTGGTCGCGGCCTTGTGGGAGGTGGACGATGCTTCGACCGCCAATTTGATGGACCATTTTTACGATCAACTCAGCAAGGGTGTGGCACCTGCGGAAGCCCTGAGAAAAGCCAAACTGAGTTTGCTTCATTCCGGGAGCGTGTACAGCAAGCCGTTTTACTGGGCTCCGTTCCAATATTATGCCGGCGCGTGATCAGCTTGGTTGTGGCTGAAGTCGCGCACTCATGCAGTGGCGGATTTGCGTGTAATATGCTGATGTTTGTATTTGAGGCGAAGTTCCAGGGTTCGCCATGGCACGCATACAATTGGCCGTCATCGTTCTTTCCTTGGTCAGTGCAACATCTGTCCCGAAAAGCCTGATGAACAAGGCAGCGCTGCACCCATCGGCACAGAGCAGCATGAAACCCGACGGCGAGAGCAGTTCGAGTTTTTTGATCGCGCGGCGAGGGCTGCAGGACCCACGATTTCAGAAAACGGTTGTGCTGATGTTGCCGGTGGTCGATAAGGACGCAATCGTCGGACTGATCGTTAACAAACCGACGCGAATCACGCTGCATGTGTTGTTCCCGAAAAATTCAGTATTCAAGGATGAGACCGATGTGGCGTATTTCGGCGGGCCTGTGGATGTAACAACCGTGGGTGTATTGTTTCGTTCAAGCAAAGAGTTCAAGCGGACATTCCATCTAAGCGGCGACCTTTATGTGACTTTCGATCCCGATCTCGTCGGCAAGATCATGAAAAAGCCGAAGGAGGTCTCGGAGTCGCGGCTTTTCCTGGGACGTTCGCAGTGGGGAGCCGATCAGCTCGCGCGTGAAATGGAGCTTCGTTCGTGGTTCCGTGAGAAAGAAAAAAACGATGTAATTTTCCGCACTGATTCTGCGAATGTTTGGCTTGAGCTGATCGAGGAGTTGGACCCAGGCGACGTGGCGCACTTGAGCAGCTTTTATTCCAGTAGCGCTGCCGGGATGTGAAGGAGCGGAGCCGTTGAAGACATTTCATATTGCTGTGATTGCAGGCGACGGCATCGGGAACGAAGTGGTGCCTGAAGGAATCCGTGTGCTCGAAGCTGCCGCGCGACGATTCGGATTCGCGTTCGAATGGCATCCATTTGACTGGAGTTGCGAGAGATTTCTGGAGACCGGCAAGATGATGCCGGAGGACGGACTCGATCAACTGCGAAACTTCGATGCCATTTTCCTGGGCGCCGTCGGAAGACCCGATGTGGCGGACCATGTATCGCTTTGGGGATTGCTGATACCCATCCGGCGTGCATTCCGGCAGTACGTGAATTTGCGACCCGTACGGCTACTGCGGGGGATTGAAAGCCCGTTGAGGCGCTGGGAGGCCGGCGAGATCGACTTCATGATCGTGCGCGAAAACAACGAAGGGGAGTATTCAAATATCGGCGGGCGGATTTACGAAGGAACGGATGAAGAGGTTGTGGTGCAGCAGAGCGTCTTCACACGGCGCGGCGTGAATCGGATTTTGCGGTACGCGTTTGAGTTAGCGCAGAAACGCGGGAAGCATCTGACATCGGCGACGAAATCGAATGGAATTATCCATACAATGCCGTTCTGGGATGAGTGTTTTCGCGCAATGGGCGGCGAATTTCCAGACGTGCGCACGGATCAATATCATATCGACATTCTGACTTCGCATTTCGTGCGGCATCCAGATTGGTTTGATGTCGTTGTTGGGTCGAATCTCTTTGGCGATATTCTTTCGGATGTTGGACCGGCTGTTGTGGGATCGATTGGGATCGCGCCTTCGGGAAATTTGAATCCGGAGAAGGAGTTTCCGTCGATGTTTGAGCCGGTGCACGGCTCGGCGCCAGATATATTCGGGAAAAAGATCGCGAATCCTATCGGGCAGATTTGGTCGGGTGCAATGATGCTGCGACATTTGGGCGTTGATGAAGCGGCGGCTGCTGTGGAGCGCGCGATCGAGGAGACGCTCGGCGAAGGACGAGTGCGGACGCCGGATATTGGAGGGAAAAGCTCGACGGAAGAGTTGGGCGTCGCTATCGCGGAAGCAATTAAAGATGGTGGATCGAGCCACCAGAGGCATACAAGCAGGGGCAGAGAAGGCGAGCAGAAGGCCAGGACGAAGAAAAAAGCAACAAAATAGCCTCAGGCGACTGCACTTTCGTTTTGCGTGGCGAAATATTCTGGCGAGATAGAATACCGAGGCCTCTGGGTCCGAATCGGGATTAGAATTGCTGCGCTGTAGGCCCGTAGCATGGCCCGGGGGTTGCGATTCCTGAAGAGCGCGAACTGACGCAGGAGTTGAACGCGGAAGCAAGCGCGTCTTCATCGACAGACCAGCTTGTGTTTGCGCGGCAGACGAACCGGCGCATCGCGCGACGGTTGGTCCCTTTCCTTTTTCTCCTTTACATTATCGCGTTTATCGACCGCACGAATGTGGCAGCGGCGGCACTGGAGATGCCTCGCGATTTGGGATTCAACGCGAAGGTGATCGGGTTGGGTTCGGGAATTTTTTTCTTCGGCTACATGCTGCTGCAGATTCCGGGCGCGCTGATCGCCGAACGGCTAAGCGTGCGGCGTTGGATTGCGGCCGTAATGGTGGCGTGGGGAATTCTGACGATCGCGATGTCGTTCGTTCATACGGCATCGCAATTCTACGTAGCGCGATTTCTGGTGGGCGTTGCGGAAGCCGGATTTTTCCCGGCTGTCGTAGTGTATCTGACGCACTGGTTTCGCAGCGCAGATCGCGCGAAGGCATTGGCAGGATTTTATGCGGCTATGCCGCTCTCGTTTGTCGTTGGGTCGCCGGTGGCAGGGCTGCTGCTGAAAATCTCCTGGTTTGGTGTGCACGGATGGCGATGGCTTTTCGTGCTGGAGGGAGTTCCGGCCTTTGCGATGGGGTTTGTCGCGTTGAAGTATTTGACGGACTGGCCGCGCCAGGCGCATTGGTTGCGTCCCGAGGAACGCGAGTGGATCACAGCGGAACTTGATCGGGAGAAAGAGGCGAAGAAGAGATTGCGCTCGTTTGGGATTGGGAAGGCGATGCGCGACCCGAACGTGATTCTGATGATGCTCTGCTATTTTTTCGCGACGAGCGGAAATTATGGGATTGCTTTCTGGCTGCCGACCATTCTGAAGCGTCTTTCGGGAAAAAGCGACCTGGTTGTGACG
>JBOGMU010000013.1:0-6360 GCA_050746865.1 Candidatus Acidiferrales bacterium | reverse complement strand
GCTTAAGCGTCATTTTGCGTCAACGCGGTTGACGCAATCGGAGCATATAATTCCTGCTTACAAAACAACGCAAGTTCCAGGTCTCGCCAGCCTCGGCCTACCTGATGGCGGACACCCGCTCCAAAAGGAATGTGGAACTTTTAGGGAGCGCGGGTCGTATCTGGGGGCATAGGAGGAACCACATGCACACAAGAAGCGTTGTTTCCACCACGGGGCGGTTGGCCGCTGCGGGGGCAGCTTTGCTTTGCGCGGCGGTTTTGATGGCGAGGGCGGCCACGGCTGCGCCGGCGCCGGCGGAGAAATTTCTGCACGTTCAGGTGTCCGATACGAAAGCGAGCGGGGAGAACGTGAATGTGAACCTGCCGCTAACGGTGGCCGAGAAGGTGCTCCCAACGATCAATCGCGGTCCGCTGCACAACGGGCGCGTTATGCTGGATCGCGATCAACTCAACGGCATCGATGTGCCGACCATCATCGATGCGATTAAAACGTCCCCAGACAACAAAATGGTCACCGTGCGGCAAAAGAATGAGAACATCGACGTCTCGAAGACCGGCGGAAACATTGTGGTGCATGTAAACGACACCGGAAAGCACGGCGACAACGTCAACGTGACGGTGCCAATTGCCGTGGTGGATGCGCTGTTTTCGACCACGCAGAAGAACGAAATCGACGTGGCGGCGGCATTGCAGGCGCTCGATAAAGCCAGCGATACGTTTGTGGTGACGGTGGAAAATGCGTCCGAGCACGTGCGCGTTTGGATCGATAGCCACAGCCAGCCCCAGTAAATGGTATTTGGCGATTAATCAGGAATGAAGGCCGCTGGTGGCGCGCGAGGCGCAGCAAGCATGCGCCCCTACGATGTAGCTGAACTGGAGTGAATCATGATACTGCTCGGGAAGATTGCGCTGGGAATGGTGGGCACGGCGTTGGCGGGCGCTGGACTGCTTTGCAGCGAAGGATTCGTGGATGTGAACGTGGTGCAGCGCCGGGATTCGCCGCCGCACATTCACGTGATCGCGCCGGCGATGCTCGCGCCGATTGCGGTGCGGCTTCTGCCGGATGAAAAGCTGGCGCGCGCGTCCGAGCAGATTCAGCCGTTTTTGCCCACAATTCGTGCGGCGCTCGATGGGCTGAGCGATGGGCCGGATATGACGCTCGTCGAGGTGTCCGATCCGAATGAATATGTGCATGTGGCGAAGTACGGAGGAGACATCGTGGTCGATGTGGCCAATCGCGGCGAAACCGTGCACGTCTCGGCGCCGATACGCGCGATTGGGAGCACGGTAGAGGCCTTGGCGGCCGTTGCGCCACAGCAGTTTAGCGGCGAATAGAAGACAATCGGATTCCCTGATCGACACGACAAAGCGCGCCCAGCAAGCAGCGCCCCTACGGCAAAATCGATGTTAGCGGGTGGCGGTGACGGCAGCGCCTGTAGTGACGGGAGCGGCTGCGGCGAGTTGGCTGTTTGCGGATGCCCAACTCAGGAGGCGGCGCGTGTCCCAAAAGCGCATGGAACTGCTGCCCGCACCCAGGACGACAACCGCGATCTGATTGCCTTGCGGGATCTGCAGAAGTGTGGCGAGGCAATAACCTGCCTTGTTGATGAAGCCGGTCTTGCCGCCGCGGACGTCAATGCCGGTGCCGAGCAGCTTGTTCGTGCTGTGGATCGGGACCACGCGCGTTTCGGTACGCACGTCGTACTTTTCGGTGCGAATGATCGGGCCGATGGTTTGGTCCGACGATGCAAAAGCAATGAGATGCGAAATGTCGTAGGCCGTCGAGACATCGTTCGCGTCGAGGCCGGTGGGATCTTCGTAGTGCGTATTCGCCAGTCCGAGAAACTGCGCCATGCTGTTCATGCGTTCGACGAAGGCGGGCGTCGAGCCATCCGAAGTGCGCGCGAGGACGCGGGCGGCGCCGTTGTCTGAGGCGATCAACATCAGGTGGAGCAGTTCGCTTAGTTGGATCTGATCTCCGGCGCGGAGATGCGTGACGGAGGCATTTGTCACATCGGGCCGGGTGACTTCGACGACGCGCGTCATGTCCGGGTCATCGGCGAGGAAGACCACGGCCGTCATCAGTTTCGTGAGGCTTGCAATCGAGCGCTGCTCTTTCGAGTGCTCTTCCCAGAGCACAACGCCAGTCGATGGATTAAAGACGATCGCGGCAGCAGCACGGATTTTGGGAATCAGGTTGCCCTTGCTGTCGCGCTTGAATTCGGTGCGTTCAAGCTGCCGTTGACGCGACGCGGCCAGACGTGCGCGATATGCGGCGGCCGCTCGGGCGCGCGCCAATCTGGTGCGACGGCTGAGTCGGACGGGATGCGAGGTGTGCGCAATGGTCCGAGCGGATGTCTTTTTTGCCGACGAAGAATGCTTGATCGCAGGTTTTGCGGCGGATGTTGATCGGGCCGAGGGATGAGTTACTGTTGCCGAATGTGATCGGCGGGCGGCGGCATTAGCGCACACGAAGGGCGCTGCGGTGAAGACTGTTAAGAAGACAACGCGAGATATCCAACCAGCCCGGGGCCGAAAATGCATGTTGTCGAACAGTTCCCCTAGAACACTTTTCTGGCCGCGAACCCCTGGCTGCGGCCCGCAAAACGCGAAAAACGCGTTAAACGCAAAGATCATAGCACCGCAATAGAGGCGCTCACAACGCGAAACCAACGATATTGACAAATTTTGTCGCGAAAACGGCACGTTCCGCGACAAGTCAGGGCTTGTTAGGCCGCTCCAGCAGCAGCCGGTCGCGAATCGAGAGCGGCGCGTTCGGCGAAAAAAGCAGGCGTGGGCTTATAGTCGCTGTCGAACGGCAGCGGGCGCTGTGGCTGGCCATCAGGGCGAGCGTATTTCGGGCTGTTGAGCCAAGTGTAGCGGTCCGTAATACCCCAGGTGAGCACAGCGGTCACGTTGGGTTCAGCCAGCATCCTCCTTAGGTAGTCGAAGTAGATGCCCGCGACGTCAGCATCAATTTCGGCCATGGAGCCCTGCGTGTTTTGCGTATTAACGTCTAGCTCGGTCACAAATACTTGGAGGCTCATGGCGCGAAGCTCGCGAACGAAGTCACGCAAACCGTTGTCGCTATCGCGGCCCGGGCTGAAATGGCTTTGCACGCCCACCGCATCAATCAACCCCAGCTTGTGTAAACGTTCGACCAATGCGAGAACCTTTGCTCTCTTATCCGCCTGCTTCGGGGTTTCCAATTCAATGCCGTAATCGTTATACGTGAGGAGCGCGTTCGGGTCGGCTTGGCGGGCGGTGTGGAAAGCGAGTTCGATGTAGTCTTCGCCGGCGAGTTCGAGCCATGGGCTGACGCGCAGCCCATCGGGACGCGGACTGGCGGGATCGATGGCTTCATTGACCACATCCCACGAATGCAGTTTTCCGGCGAAATGGCCTACGACGGTTTCGATGTGTTTGGTGAGAATTTGGCGAGCGTTGCCTTTCGTAACGGTCGATGCAAACCAGTCCGGCAGCGATTCGTGCCAGCAGAGGTTATGGCCGCGAAGCTTCTGGGTATGAGACTCGGCAAACGCGAGGATGGCATCGGCGGCGGTAAAGTCAAATTTATCGGGCGCCGGTCGAAGCGTGTGCCATTTCATGGCGTTTTCCGCGACGAGGAGATTGGCTTGCCCGGCCACGAGAGCCGCATAACGAGTGCCGTTGGCAAGCCGCTCAGGCGCTACGGCACAGCCGACGAGGAGGCCGTGTTGCTCGGCGTGGGCGCGGAGAGAATTTGGGCCGGAAACATCGGATGAAGAACTATGGGGCATTGATTGCGCGTGAGCGGCTGACAGAGGCGAAATTGCAGCAATGGCAGCAGAAATCTTTAGAAAATCACGGCGCGTGGGCATGTTCGAAGAGCCTCGCCGCGCTGATCGTATAACGCAGCGAAACGTTTGTCATTAACAAGCGAGAAAACCATCACAGGTGGCGAAGAACAATGCTGGCTCCGCGATCGCTTACGCCTTCTGCTAAATGATCGGCTGAAAAGAAAGCCGATCGCTACGAAACCTCCAACGGGCGCACCGACGCGGCTGGAATTGAATCGGCGGGGAAGATTTCGGGATGGAGGACGTGAGCGAGGATGGCGACGCCGTCTACGAGACGCGGGCCCGGTCGGGAGAAATGGCTGTTGGCATCGACGGCGAAGATGTGATTTTGACGGAGCGCGGGCAAATCGTGCCAGGATTCGGGCGGGTTGAATGCGCGCCACTCGGTGGCGGCGCGGTCCGCGTTGTAGCCACAGGGCATGACGAGGATGATTTCGGCATGCGATTCAGCGATCTGCTCGGCGGTGACTTTAAAGGATGGCTTCCCTGCGATGCCGAGAACGTCTTCGCCGCCGGCTTTACAGACCATTTCAGGCACCCAATGGCCACCGACATAAAAAGGATCGAGCCATTCCAGGCAAAGCACACGCGGACGCGTGGAAGCGCGCGCAGCCTGCATCTCGATGGCGGCGACTCGCTGTTCGATCGCGAGCGCGAGGGCTTGCGCGTCACGGCGGCGATGAGTGGCTTCGCCGACGCGACGGATATCTTCCCAGACATCGGCTAGGGTATGCGGAGTGAGTGAAAGGACGTGCGGGCGTTTGGAAAGGCGGGCGAGCGCGCCGCCGAGATCGTCAGGCGAAACGGTGCAAACGTGACAGAGGTCTTGCGTGACAATCAGGTCCGGTGCAAGTTTCGCGAGCAGGTCGGCATCGACAGCATAGATGCTTTCGCCGCGAGCAATCATGTCGCTCACCTGGCGGTCCATTTCGCGGGGAGAAACGTCGAGATTCAGACGCGTATGGATCAGCGACGGCTTTTTCGCGGCGGCGGGTGGGAAGTCGCATTCATGCGTTACGCCGGCAACGGAATCGCCGAGGCCGAGGGCGAAAAGGATTTCAGTGGCCGACGGCAGCAGCGAGCAGATTTGCATGCTGGGAGTTTAGCGCACGCTATTCGCTGATGCGAGCGCAGCGACCAACACATAGCGGCGGTTACGCTGTTTCTGAGAACTTCGTACTGCGCCGCATAGGCGTTAGACGCAATTGAAATACCAAGCGTCCTGCTATGCAAAAAAGTGCCAACAGCCCAGCGCGATAAAGGAAGTCTGGAAAGTAAGCGACTTCCGGCGCGGACGGCCGGGAATCCTGTAGCGCCGCGTGCCAGCGCGCATTTGTCAACATAAAGTGCAGCACGAAACGAACATAGATCGTTCTCCATCCGATAAATGCTGTGGCGACAATTAAGAGAAGGGCAAACCGTGAAAACAGGACGCGGATCACTTTCACAGCGCGGACTCCCGAAAAAGGCGGAAGAGATTTCCTGTGGCTGCGAGCAGCCAGTCCCAATTGATCGCAAGATGAAGCCCCGCAAAAATGAGTATCATGTGCGAGGAGGTTTCGTGAAGTCCGCCCCAGCGCATGCCCATCTCCCGTGAGAATTTCGTGCCGGTTAACGTGGGGATCGCCTCCTGCGAAATCAAAATACCCGAGAAGATCGCAGCGGTGACGCTAAAGAAAAAGACAAAGTTGATAAGGTAATTGATGCGATCGCGGAGGGTTTGTTTGGCGAAAAATCGGCGGCTTTGCGTGACTATCCAACTCCAAGAGAACAGTAAATGAGCGAGAACCATAGCCACGATTGCGAGTCCTAGCCACTCGTGGATAACAAGCCCGGTGAAACGAACACTCTCCAACATGCAAACCGACACCAGCAGCATTATGTCCAGCAAGAAGGTCGTCCTCAAGCGCCAGTGCTGCTGCAAGTTGAACCTTTTAAATCCTTCGCATTCCGCTGTATCCTGTCCGACTTATATCTCAGGTGAGATCAAATTGGCGAGTGATGTTTAGCTTCAGGGAAGCCCGCTTCCGGTCCATTTGGTCCTGGTTAGTCCTGGCCCGGGAACAAAACGGCTTTGTCGGGAAGGAGGTCGGCGAAGATGAAGCCGTCGCGGTGGACGATTTTGCCGGGCACGACCGGAATTGGATGGCGGAACATCGGCCCTGCGCATGCGAAGGTGTGAAATTCGCCATTTTCGCCGCAGGGATCAACATCCTCTGGAAACGACGCGACAAGACTTGCATCGAAGCGGCGGCCGGCGAAGAGCGGACTAAGTTTGCGGGGATCGATGCACGTGAGATATGCGCTGAGCCCGGCGGCGAACATTTCTTGAGCAAGGGCGAGCGTGTCACGGCGCCAAACGGGGAAAACGGGATTCATACCGCAGGCAGCGAGCTGCTTTTCGCGATAGGCGCGAATGTCTTCGAGGAAAAGGTCGCCGAAGATGACGTGGTACACGCCTTCGGCGCGAGCGCGGGCCATCGCTTCGCTCATGGCTTGTTCGTAAGTTTCATTCGGACAAG
>JBOGMU010000012.1:0-7962 GCA_050746865.1 Candidatus Acidiferrales bacterium | reverse complement strand
CACGAATCAGATCAAAGTAACGAGCCGACATGGCCCGCGCATTTTAAAGGCACTGCGCGATGAGCCAGCCGTGGAAAAGCCGCTGCGTGGAAAACCAAAGGCAGGTTTCCCACTGCGCTTGGGAATCCCGCCCAATCCACGGGATTCCCACTTTCCCACCGCTGCGACGGCGGCGATCATCTTCCTTTCCCATTCAACAACAACTCCATCTCCCTTCGCCTCTTCGGACTAACACATTTCAATCCCGCCAGGGGGATATGATGTGAGTAGGCTCTTCCAAACTTTCGTCAGGTTTGCGCGTACGGCGGCTTTCCGATAAAATCAACTTATCACGCCTGGACAACCTGAACGAATGACTGAAGAGCCATCAAGCAGCACCATTGTATTCGACGCTTCCGACGAATATCGCCCCGAACCTACTCCTCCGCCTGAACCACCGTTTTGGAAAGACGGCAGCCTCCGAATCGGCATTCATACATCCATTGCCGGGGACATTTCCGGCTCGCTTGAAATCGCGCACGGGTTGGGTGCAAACGCATTGCAGATTTTTTCGGCGAGTCCGCGCATGTGGGCCGACCGTAGGTCGCGAATTGGCGAGGCGGATGCAAAGCGTTTCCGCGAACGTCGCGCCGAGCTGAGGCTTGGGCCGCTGGCCATTCACGCAAATTATCTGATTAACCTCGGATCGCCGAATCCGGTGCTGCGGGCGCAGTCCGCTCAGGCGTTTCACCAAGAAATTGTGCGTGCGTTGGCGCTGGGCGCGGATTTTCTGATTGTGCATCCGGGCAGCGCCATGGACGGCACGCGGGAATCCTCGATTACAGCGATTGCGCAGAGTCTTAAGCAAGCGGCGCGCGCGTTGCGACTGGGAGACTTGCGAATCCTGCTTGAGAATACTGCCGGGCAAGGGAACTGCATTGGGTGCCATTTCGATGAGTTGCGGCGGATTCTCGATTTGTGTCCCGATCTTGCGCTGGGAGTGTGCATCGATACGGCGCATCTTTTTGCGATGGGTTGGGACATCCGAACAGCGGAAGGGTTGGAAAAGACGCTCGACGAAATCGACCGTGTCGTGCGGTTGGACCGCGTTCACATCTTTCATATGAACGATTCGAAGGCGGCGCTCGGATCACGGCTGGATCGGCACGATCATATTGGCAAGGGCAAGATCGGACGCGATGCCTTCCGTTTGGTGCTGCATCATCCGCGGCTGATAGGGAAGGCATTTCTTTTGGAAACGCCTGTGGACAAGCCTGGCGACGACAGGCGGAATGTGGCGATGCTGTGGCGGCTCACCGGAAGAGTCGTTCGCGCGAAGGGCGAAGGAATGAAGCCGCGGCGCAAGAGCAAGGCGCGAAGTCGCAATTGATGTGGTGGTCTTGAGCGATACGAAAAAGCAAGAGAGGTTCTTCCCGCAGGACCGTCGGGACGCAAAGGCTGCGTCGCTTCGGTCGGGATGACGGTTTTTCGTTTTTGGGCTGAATTTGGGTGAGTGCTGTAAATGAGACGCATGGGAGCCGGAATTGGCGGATTACGACGCTAGACAGGTAGAAGAAAAGTGGCAGAAGGTCTGGCAGGAGCAGAACCTCTCGCGGGCGGTCGATAACGATGCGTCGCGACCGAAATATTACCTGCTTGAGATGCTGCCGTATCCCTCCGGCACGCTGCATATGGGCCACATGCGCAATTACACGATCGGCGATGCGGTGGCGCGCTACAAGCGGATGTGCGGATTCAATGTGCTGCATCCGATGGGCTGGGACGCGTTCGGATTGCCGGCCGAAAATGCGGCGATTAAAAATCAGACCGATCCTCGCGAGTGGGCCAAGGGCAATATTCAGGAATTCCGGAGAGTGTTGCGGCGCTTCGGTTTTACGTACGATTGGGCGCGCGAGATTTCGACGTGCGAGCCGGAATATTACCGATGGAATCAGTGGCTCTTCCTGCGGATGCTCGAGAAGGGAATCGCATTTCGCAAGAAGAGCCGTGTGAACTGGTGTCCGGATTGCGCGACGGTTCTGGCGAACGAACAAGTGATCGACGGATTCTGCTGGCGTCACGAAACGACGCGGGTGGAACAGAGAGAACTCGATCAGTGGTTTCTGAGGATCACGCAGTACGCCGATGAGTTGCTTGCCGACATGGAGAGTCTTACGGATGGCTGGCCAGAACGTGTGTTGGTGATGCAGCGGAACTGGATCGGCAAATCGAGCGGCGCACGCGTGCGTTTCGATGTTGTGGACATCGCCGGGATCGGTCTGGAAGTATTCACGACGCGAATCGACACGATTTATGGCGTTTCGGCGCTGCTGGTGTCGGCGAGCCATCCGCAACTTGGACGATTGCTCGAAGGCGTGCCGGGCCGCGCCGGCATGGACGCGCAGCTCAAAGCGATGCGGCAATCCAGCGTGAAGGCCGCGGATGTCGCGACGGCCGAAAAAGAGGGACTTTTTACAGGGCGATTTGCCGTGAACCCTTTTTCGGGCGAGCGCGTGCCGATTTGGGTCGCCAATTTCGTGCTTGCGGAATACGGGACGGGTGCGGTGATGTGCGTTCCTGCGCATGACGAACGCGATTATGAATTCTGCGAGAAATACCATCTGCCTGTGAAGGTAGTAGTTCAGCCGCTGCATGCTGCGCCAGTGCGCGCGGATCGCATGAGCGAGGCGTTTACGGAATACGGCAAGCTGGTGGATTCGGGGGCGTATAGCGGGCTTGCGTCCGAGCAGGCGCGCGAAAAAATGACGGCGGATGCGGCGGCCAAGACGTTCGGTTCAGGTGAAACAACGTACCGGCTGAAAGACTGGGGAATTTCGCGGCAGCGGTATTGGGGCACGCCGATTCCGGTAGTTTATTGCGAAAAGGACGGTATCGTGGGCGTCCCTGATGACCAACTACCTGTGCGGCTTCCCGCGAATGTGAAGCTCACGGGGCAGGGGCAATCACCTCTGGCGGGTGTGCCGGAGTTCGTGAACGCAACGTGCCCGAAATGCGGCGGGCCGGCGCGACGCGAGACGGACACGATGGACACTTTTGTCGATTCATCGTGGTATTTCTACCGCTATACCGATCCGCAGAACGATCGCGCGCCGTTCGATAAGGAAAAGGCGGCGTATTGGTTTCCGATTGATCAGTATGTGGGCGGAATCACGCACGCTATTCTGCATCTCCTGTATTCACGATTTTTCTGCAAGGTGATGCGCGATATCGGCCTGGTGAAACACAACGAGCCGATCGCGCGGCTATTCACACAAGGCATGGTTCAAAAAGGCGGCGTGGCGATGTCGAAGTCGCGCGGGAACGTGGTGGGCGCGATCGATATGGCGGATAAATATGGATGCGATACCGGCCGCATGTACACGCTGTTTGCGGCGCCGCCGGAAAAAGATCTGTAATGGAGCGAGCAGGGAATCGAAGGCTCGTCGCGATTCCTCAATCGGCTTTACCGGCTGGTGGAAAAGCACTCGCTTCGCCTGAAAAATGCTCCTTTAAATTTCGATGCACAAGTGGACATGGCCAACGCGAGCGAGAAGGAAAAGCTGCTTGTCCGCCGGGCGCAACAGACGCTGAAGCGGGTGACCAACGATTTCGAGGCGCGGTGGCACTTCAATACGTCGATTGCGCTCGTCATGGAATTAATGAATGCGCTGAGCGCGCAGGAGCCGCTCGATCAGGATATTTCGCCGGAGATTCTTAAGTCTGTGTTCAGCCTGCTTGTTGTGATGTTGTCTCCGATAACTCCGCACATTGGCGAGGAATTGTGGGAGATGCTCGGGAACGAAGGCGGGCTCACGAAGCAGCCGTGGCCGGCATATCGCGAGGATTTGGCGCGCGAGGAGCAGGTTGAGGTGATTATCCAGATCAACGGGCGTGTGCGGGGGAAGATGCTTGTGGATGCGGAGCTCGGCGAAGATGAATTGACCGAGCGTGCGATGGTGGATGAGCGCATCAAGATGCTGTTGGACGGCAAGCAGGTGGTGAAGACGATTGCGGTGCCGAAGAAGCTGGTGAATATTGTTTTAAGGTAGGCGTGGGGGTCGGCGAGAAGCGAGATGGCGCTTTTGGAGGCGAGGATGGCTGGCAAAAAGAGGCAGAGGAAAGCAGGATCTGCGATTAGACGCGGCAGTGGCTCCGCGACGGTTCGGGGCTTTTGCGCCGTGACCGCCTGAAAAGAAAGGCGGTCGCTACGAAACCGGCGGCCGTGGTTCGACATAGGTGACGCGGCGGGGGGGCAGCAAGCAAGCGCCTGCCAGTCGGGCCACAAGGGCGGGATCAGGTTTTCTTCAGGAATGCGCGGAAGAATTGGTGAAGGCGGGAGGAAAAATGTCTGCGAATGCGGCGACGGCGGCTGAAAAAGAGTCTGGAGGGACGGTGGCGACCAAGCACGGCATCGTGGTGCTCGATTTCGGCGGGCAGTATACGCAACTGATTGCGAGACGAATCCGCGAGCAGCAGGTGTTTTCCGCCGTGCTGCCTTGCACTGCCTCGCTTGGCGAGATTCGCGCGCAGGAGCCGGTTGGCATTGTCCTTTCTGGCGGACCAAGCTCGGTTTATGACGAATATGCGCCCGTTTGCGATGCGAAGGTTTTGGAGCTTGGCATTCCAGTGCTTGGAATTTGCTACGGTATGCAATGGATGAGCCACACCCTTGGGGGGAAGGTGGAGCGCGCTGAGCGGCGAGAATATGGGCCCGCGCATCTGGAGATAGAAAATGGCGCAACGCTTTTTCGCGGCATCTCAGGCCGCATGAAAACGTGGAGCAGCCACGGCGATCATGTGGTCGGATTGCCTGCGGGATTTCAGGTGGCAGGGAGGACGGATAATGCGGTCGCTGCCGTGGAACATCCAAGCGCGCGATTTTACGGTGTGCAGTTCCATCCCGAAGTGAACCATACGGAGCGCGGCACGGATATTTTGAAGAATTTTGTGTTTGAGATTTGCGGCGCGAGACAGGACTGGAATCGCGCGGGTTTCATTGCTTCCACAGTTGATGCGATTCGAAAGAAGGCGGACGGCGCGCGGGCGATTTGCGCTTTGAGCGGCGGCGTGGATTCGACGGTCGCTGCTGTGCTCGTGCACCGTGCGATGGGCGACCGACTGACGAATATTTTTGTGGATACCGGGCTGCTCCGGCGCGATGAATTTCAAGAAACGCTGGAAATGTTGCGTGAGAGGCTTAGCCTCAACGTCATCGGTGTGGATGCGTCGGAGCGTTTTCTCGGTAAGTTGGCCGGCGTTACGGACCCGGAGAAAAAGCGCAAGATTATCGGGAACGAATTCATCGATGTGTTTGCGGAGGAAGCCGAAAAGCTGGCAACGGCGTCCAACGCACTACCTGTGAAGTTTCTGGTGCAAGGCACGCTTTATCCTGACGTGATCGAGTCGGTTTCCGTGAAAGGGCCGTCGGCGGTGATCAAGTCTCACCACAATGTGGGCGGATTGCCGGAAAGAATGCCTTTTGCGCTCATCGAACCTCTGCGCGATCTGTTTAAAGACGAAGTGAGATTGATCGGCGGGGAACTGGGTTTGCCGAAGGAAATTCTGGTGAAGCATCCATTCCCTGGTCCGGGGCTGGCAGTGAGAATTTTAGGTGACATAACGAAAGAGAAGCTTGCGACATTGCGAGGCGCGGACGCCGTGGTTGTAGACGAAATCCGGCGCGCTGGACTGTACGAGAAGATCTGGCAGGCATTTGCGGTGCTGCTGCCGGTACGGAGCGTGGGCGTGATGGGCGACGACCGCACCTACGGGCATACGATAGCGGTTCGCGTGGTGGACTCGCAGGATGCAATGACGGCGGATTGGTCGCGGCTGCCGATGGATGTGCTGGAAAAGATTTCTGTGAGGATCGTAAACGAAGTGCCGGGCGTGAACCGGGTTGTTTACGACATAAGTTCCAAACCGCCTAGTACGATCGAGTGGGAATAAAGGAATGAATGAAGCGCTCGCAACGAAGCACCGGAAGAGCTATGATGGGGCCAAGCGACACCCCCGGCCAGTGCTCGATGCATTCGCGGGCCAACGACTAGCGGTTGGCCATTTTCTGGGCCATGTAGAGCAGGAGCCGGCGGTCAGGTTCTTCGATTTTGCCAAGCAGCCTGCGAAAACGACCCAGATAACGCGCATCTTTCCCAGTGCTGCCCCAGGCGATGTCGTCCGCGCTTTTCCGCTTTGGCAAATTGGGAAGCTCGGGCGGCTCTTCGCCATCGTAGAACATTTGGTAGAGCGGCACTTCCATGGCGCGCGCCAGCTTTTCAAGGGTCTCGATAGCGGGAACGGTATGACCGTTCTCCACACGTGAGATGTAGCAACGAAGCAGGCCGGTGCGCTTCTCAATGTCGCCCTGGGAAAGTTTTTTAGTTTCACGGAGTAAACGGATGCGGTCGCCGATAATCATGACTCTATTGTTACATACGAATCGGGTAAACGGCAAGTAAAATAGGCCTGTGGAACGCGTTAGCTTTTCGGTGGAATGACACGTAACCAAAACGAGATGGCAAACGTCCCAAAGAACATGGCAGCCACCGCTTCGGCGATGCCGCTCCCGCTGGAAGCCCGCGAGAAGGGGCAGGAAGAGCGCGCCCTTGTGCAGCGTGCGCAGAGGGGCGATGAACGCGCGTTTGAACAGCTCGTGCGACAGCATCAGCAGCGGGTGTTTGGGCTGGTTGCCAGGGTGCTTCACCGGCAGGATGACGTAGAGGACATTGCACAGCAGGTGTTTTTGAAGGTGTATCTCTCGCTAAACCGTTTCGATCAGCGAGCGGCATTTTCGACCTGGTTATATAAAATAGCAGTGAACGAGTGTTGGGACCATTTGCGGAAGAAAAAGGTTCGGCCCCTGCTGTACGAGGCGGATTTGTCTGAAGAGCAGGTTTCGCAACTGGATGGTATCGCGGCGCTCGGCCGGCCCAGAGAAGGGCTTGACGAGCAAGCCGAGACGAGGGACACACTGGCACGGGTGCTGGAGATTCTGCCTGAACAGGATCGCCAGTTGCTGTTGCTAAAGGAGGTCGAAGGCTTTTCCGTGCAGGAACTGGCGGAAATACTCGGCCTCAACGTGAATACGGTTAAAGTCAGGCTGTTCCGGGCGCGGGGGAGAATCGTGGAAGCACAGAGACGCCGCTCGGGAGCCGGGGGACTCCGAAAAGGAGCCTCGGCGACGGAAAGGAAACCGTGAGCACAATGAACGTTGAGAACGGTTTTGCAAGCTGTGCGTGCCCGGAATACGAGGCGATGTTGGAGGATTACCTTGGCGGCGCGCTTGAGAACGGCGCTTCGCGCAAGTTAACCCAGCATTTGATGTCGTGCGCGGGATGCAGCCGTGCGGTTGAAGATGCCGCAGCAGCGTCTGAGATACTGCGAGGCATGGAGCGCGTGGCGGATCCGGGGCCGAGTTTTACGCACATGGTGATGGCGCGAGTACGGACGGCGGAGTCTGAGTCGCGGACGAGCTTCTGGGAGCCGTTTGTTTCGCTGGCGTGGAAGTTTGCAACGACGGCGGCGCTGGCGCTGGTGGTGATGCTCGCGTACGCCACGCACGGCACGAACTCGGCTGCGAACACTACGGTGGCGACAGCGGCGCCGCAAGGCGAAGTGCAACAGATGCTGACGGCGGGGCAATCGATGGTCCCCGCTACGCGCAGTGATTTGGTGAGGATGGTTACGGAAACAGATGATGCAGAACAGTAAGACAAAAGGCGAAGCAGGACTGCTTGTGCTGGTGGTATTCATCCTAGGCCTACTCGTCGGGGGTGTGGGGAACCACATTTGGGGTGCGCACGTCTGGGGCAGCACGCGACCGGACCATGCGGGGCCAGGACATCCGCCACCTTCGGGGTCGTTCAGCGCGCGCATGGGGCTTTCGGCGGATCAGCAGAAGCAGTTGGACGCGATTTACAATGACACGCACCCACAATTTCTGGCGCTTGACAGCCAGCGCGAGGCACTTCACCAGCAGGTGCG
>JBOGMU010000011.1:0-2781 GCA_050746865.1 Candidatus Acidiferrales bacterium | reverse complement strand
ACACCCTCCTCGCGCTGGAAGGAGGACTACGCGGACTTTAGGTGAGGGGAGGCCTGATCAAGGGTGGTGTCAAGCTGCTGCGCGGAACTCGGTATCTGGGAAGCCGTTCCCGTGACGATGCTGTGGGCAGTTGCGCCGTCGCCGTACAAAGCGGCATTGGCGTCATTATCGGGCCGCAGGGAAGCTCCGTTGAGCGATACGCCTGCAAAAAGGCCGCGAGCGCGTGAATACGTTAGGATCTCGGCGTTCATCTGCGCGTCGGTTGCCGCTTCAGCATTGCGGCCAGTAGGACCAGCAGCGACGCTTACGCCGGCTCCGAGCTTGACTTTGCTATCAAGCAAACTACGCATGCCGTGGTCGTTCATTACGAGCAGCACGAAGTCAGTAGCTTGGCCGCCGATCTGGAAGCCGACGCTTCCTTCCTCGAGCTGATACATCGCAGGCGCGCCCCATTTTCCGCTAAAGTCCGGACCGGTCCGGCACACCATCGCGCCCCGGCCATAGCTGGCGCCCACTACAAAAGCCCCCTTCACCACGTTCGGAAGCACGATGACGTAGCGCGCCTTATCGAGTAGATTGCCCGGAATGCCGTCGGGCATATTCAAAACTTCTTTGATTACGTTCGCGGAGTCCTGCAGCCGATCGTTGATCTTTGCCTTGTCTTCCTTGTCCGCGGCCTTTACTACCGTAACCGTGCCAGCCAGCATTGCGGCACACGCGAGCAGACCCATCGCTCTCTTGAACATACTGCCTCCAGAAAGCCCCGGCCGCTTAGGCGGCCGGGTACCTTTCAAACGTCCTCAGGCTCGTCTAACTAGACCACCCAACAGAGTGAGTAAGAACAGCACCAGGAATACGAAGAACAGAAGCTTCGCGATACCCGCCGCCGCAACGGCAATCCCTGCGAAGCCAAAAATCGCGGCGATCACTGCGATCACGAAAAATGCCAACGCCCAACGAAGCATGTCGTCCTCCTTGTGCCCGCCGCCGCGTCAACTACACGCCGCGATTGACACTTCCTGTTTACGCAAACTCCGACTAAGCCTCAATACAGGCTCCCTCGTATTTCGGCGCGGCCTGAAACCGCATTTTCGGTTAAAGGCAAATATTTCCTTCACTTGCCGAAAACGGCGCTTTCTAGACCAGGTGGTCAGGGATATGCCGTACATCACACGTGTGGGCGCCTATACAGCAAGCCGCCGATTTGCTTGCGAGACCCTTTCCCCTAGCCTCCGAACACCAGCAAAGGGGATTGAAGTGAATACAGTCGAAAGCATTGACGGCAGGACTTTTGAGCGTGAAGCAGGCATGAGTACGCGGAAGCGCTATGCGCATTCGGTGTTTCAAGACACATCGTGCAACGTGGCCTCACATCAACGCTGTTCGGTGACGGCACCAGCTTGCTGCTGCGATTCGGTTTTCGAAACCGAAAGCTCGCGCCACGAATGCGCCTGCGGGCATACCCACGTTCACCCGGCGTGGTCTGGAGTGCGCCAGACCGAAGTAGTCATAGAAGCGGTTCTACAAGGAGTTCTGTAAGCAAACAGCATTCTCCCCCGCAGGAAGGGCCGGCATTTGGACTTCGCAGTCTTACAGCAGCTGACAAACACGAATCACACCAGCCAATTCGACAACGAGGAGAAGCACGCATGAAACGTTTTCTGCCACTTTTAGTTCTATTTCTGATAGCTGCGCCTGGAATCTTTGCGCAAGGCACGTACGCGGAGAGGACTCCCGGCGATCATGGTTCGGTCGGCGTTTTCGGGAATTTCTTCCGCCTCAACGACGGCAGACTTAATTTCTTCGGTCTCGGCGCGCGCGCGGCGGTCAATATCACGCCGTACATTCCGTTTGAGGTCGAATCGGCTTACGATTTCCGGCAGGGCTATGCGACGACGACAAACAACGGCACGGGCGGAGGAACCATAACGAATTCGAACGTGCGAGTTCTCCATTTTATGGTAGGTCCGAAATTCCAGACAAATCGCGGGCCAGTTCGCCTCTTCATAACGGCGAAGGGCGGGTTTGACGATTTCATGTTCAGCAACGCGCCCGCCACTTTTGGCACCGTCGGCAACGTATTCGGGCACCTGCGGGCAAGTAATCTTGACGCCACGTTCTACCCCGGTGCCGGCGCCGAAGCGTTTTGGGGCCCAATCGGCTTGCGCGTAGATGTGGGCGACGAGATTTACTTTACCAACGGTCCGCACAATAACCTGCGTATCGCGATCGGCCCGACGCTACGGTTCTAGCTCCGGCCTCTGTTTACCTCGACACTCGCCCCCGATTTGATGCAAATCGGGGGTGATTTTTTTTAACCGTGCCTGCGGTGGTCACTTACGAACCGGTACTTTTCACAATGCGCTAACGAGTGGACTTGAAGTAGACCCGCATCAGGGCGAAAGCGGACGCTAGAACATTTCACGCTCACTTCATCGGCTATTGGCGCACACTCTCTGCTCATGAGATGAAGGCTCATTGTGCAGGTGTGCGCGATAGAACCCGGCTAGCGTTCTGCTTGCTGTCAATGTGTCCTTCTCCGCCGCTAGCAAGTCAGCCTAGGATTGATGGACAGCGCCTTCCAAAATCGGTCTGCTGCTTGGCTCGGTGCGGAGAGCCGTACGGAGATAGCTCCGTTATACGTCGCGCCATTGGCCGCTTCTTGGAGTCGGCTCGTCCACGACATATGCCGTCGCCGCGCAATACAGCGGCGCGTAGAGATACAAGGAAAGCCAAGGACGGACTACTGCGCCCCAATGTTAGCAAAACAATGTCTTCAGG
>JBOGMU010000010.1:0-17311 GCA_050746865.1 Candidatus Acidiferrales bacterium | reverse complement strand
TCAAAGGCGATGGCAAGCTAACGTTCGACCGGCTGACGGACGTCTATCATTCCGGCACGCGCCACGAGGAGAATCAGCCGTGCCATCTGCACGTGCTCGATACAAATATCTGCAGCGATCGCTGCGTGCGCGAGTACGGAAATCCCTGCCAGTATTTTTGCCCCGCGGCCGTCTACGAAATGGCGATGGAAGCCGGCGTGCCGAAACTGAAAATCAACTTCGCGAATTGCGTCCATTGCAAGACGTGCGATGTCGCCGATCCGTATCAGATTATCGACTGGGTGCCACCTGAGGGCGGCGGCGGACCGAATTACGACGGGATGTAAAACGTCAGCTTCGAAATCAGAATGTGCCCGTAGGGGCGCACGCTTGCTGCGCCCTTCTTGGCGCGAGTTCGAAACCGGTACTTTGAACAGTCGGTCTAGCCGATGAAGAGTCTCTTGAGCGTTGCCCAGAAGCCGCCGGACTTCTTTTGGGGATCGGCGTCATTCGCGGATTTGTCGGAATTGGGTGCTTCGCCGGCTTCGCCTAGAGCACGGCTCATCGCTCGCGCGAAATCAGGCGTTTCCACGCGGCCGCTAAATTCCCAATCAGCCTGGTCGTGAACTTCGCGGATTAGAACGGCGGTCTCTTCCGTCGGGACATCGGGCGGCGAGGGCATAGCCGACGAATACACCATTGGCGGCAGTTCGATTTTGTAAGCAGGCTCGGCAACTGCGGGCGGTTGTGGGATTTGTTGCGGCCCAGGCTGGGCAACGGGATGCGTATCTGCTGCCGGCAGGATCGCCATAGCGGTTTCTAATGCCGGGCCTGACGCCTGACCCGGCGTGACCATTGGCACCTGAGCACACTTGCAACTACCGCCCACATCGACGACCGGAACGAGCTGCCCGTTTTGCAAAGAGAAGTCGCCGGATTGCGGCACGATCATGCGCTGGCCCGAAAATTGTTGCTCGAGCTGCACCGCGCCTGTCGCGGCAAGCACGCACAGCGAATTGTTCTGATCGAGGCCGACGATGACGTCACGCTTGCCGCCTTCAATCTCGATCGGAGTGGCGACGATCATCGGCGTAAGCACGCGCAGGCTCACGGTTGTGGGCAGCTCCACGTGCATGCGCCCGAAATCCAACGCCAGCGTGATTGCACCGTCGGCATTCGCCAACACAGTGAATCTCGCAGGGCCGCAGACGGAGACCTCGCCGCCGTCGACCAATCGCATGTTCGCCTCGCCGGAGTGCACCGTAACCACGTTGCCATTCATCACCGAGACGAGCGTCGATACAGGCGTGAGCAATTGGCCGTTGATCGAGATACTGCTGCCCTGGATGCGCGCGATGACATCGGAAGCCGAATTTTGCTTGGCTGCATGAGCAGAAGGGCAAACGAGAACCGGGGCTACCAGAGCGGCTGCACAAAGCACGCCTCGCAAACTGCGCGATAAAAACCCGCCGGCCGCGAAATGGAAATGAGCCCTCACGGAAGCTTCCTATAATATACAGCAGTGACTTCTCCCACTACACCGAGCCAACCGCCGTCCGGCACGGCATCGAATTCGCCGTTCGAAGCGCGGATGCCCCAGCTCTCGCGCTGGCGGCGAATGCAAATTCCAGTGATCGCAGCGGCAGCATATTGGCTAGTGCGGTTGATAGGGCCGACGCTGCGCACGGAAGTGATCGGCGTCCACAACGCCGTGCAGATTCGCGATCGCGGTGAGCCGGCCATTGGTGTGTTCTGGCATCGCTGCATTTTCGCTGCAATCTGGTTTTGGAGAAACCGCGGCATCGTGGTGCTCAATACCGTGAACTTCGACGGCCAATGGACGCGGCGGGCGATCGAGCGTCTGGGCTTCGGCACTGCGCAGGGCAGTTCGACGCGCGGAGGAATCGAAGGAATCACTGCCATGGCGAAGTGCTTGGACCAGGGCCGAAACGTGGCTCTAACGATCGATGGACCACGGGGTCCCAGGTACATCGCAAAGCCTGGTGCGGTGATCCTTGCGCGGCGCACGGGCAAGCCCATCTCCGTGTTTCATATGGCTTTAAAACATGCCTGCACGTTCCGAAAGTCTTGGGACTTATTTCAATTGCCGTATCCGTTCTCGCGCTCCATTGTGGTGATCGCGCCGCCGATTCGCGTGCCGATGGACGCCGATAGCGAAGCGATGAAGCAGAAGCAGCAGGAAATGCAGTCCGTGCTCGAACGCGTGCGCGACATAGCCGAATCGTGGTTTGGGTTAACAGAGCGCGAGCGCGACAGGCTGCGCGAAGAGTGGAGCACATTCGCTGCGGATGCGACGCAGCGCGAAAGCGAATCGAATCAATAACGATCTGGCTTACTGTCCGCTGCCGAGCTTCACCTTTATATTCATCTTCTTCCCGTTGCGGATAATCGTCGCAGTAACGGTGTCGCCCGGCCGATGCCGGTTGAGCAGAATGGTCAAATCCGAATTGTTCGTGACAGGCGTCCCATCAATCGCAGTCAGCACGTCGCCCCCGATACGCAACTCCTGCAGTCCCGCCAATATCGTACGCGATCCGCCGCGGATTCCGGCCTGGGCGGCAGGACCATTCGAGACAACTTGTTCGATTAGCACGCCTTGACTCGTCGGAAGATTCAGCGCGTTCGCCAGTTCCGGCCACAAGGCGCGCCCTTGAACTCCCAACACGGCCATTTGCACATGGCCTGTGGTAATCAGATCTTCCGCCACGCGCCGTGCCGTATTGATCGGAATTGCGAATCCGATTCCCACGGTAGTCTCGCTTTCGGTAGGCGAGAAGATCGCGCTGTTGATGCCGATCACCTGCCCATGCGAATTGAGCAGCGGCCCTCCCGAATTGCCGCGATTAATCGCCGCGTCCGTCTGAATCGCCTGATCGATGAACGTAGTGTCGCTCGTCTGCACAGTGCGGCCGAGTGCGCTCACCACGCCCGTCGTCAGCGTACTCGAGAATTGCCCAAATGGATTCCCGATCGCCAGCACGCGCTGGCCCACTTGCAGGCCGCTCGAATCGCCCAGCGTTAACGGCACAAGCTTGTGCGATCCCAAAGTGATTTTCAGCAGCGCAATATCGTTCCGCGTATCTGCGCCAATAAATTTTGCCTTATACGTAGTGTGGTCGGGCCCGCCAAACGTAACTTCAATCGTCTGTGCTCCATCGACCACGTGATTGTTCGTAAGGATGTGGCCTTCGTCATCGATCAGAAAGCCCGACCCGGCGCCCTCCGTCGGCACAGCGCCATAGAAAAAATTGTATTCCACCGCGCGCGTCACGATGTTTGCCACCGAGGGGGCAGCCTGCCTATAGATGTTCACGTTCTCCGATTCCTCGGTGTCGAGCGTCGGCGCAGCCGTGGCGGCCGGCAATCGCAGCGCCTCCACGGTGGACGGTGGCCGCTCACCATAGTGCGAGCCGATCCAATACGAGCCGAGCCCGATGATCAATCCGATCGCGAGCAGCCGCACAGCATTGCGAACATTATGACGCCGCGACATGCGAACCTTCCTTCCTTCTCAAGCCACACGCCAAACTGTGAGCACGACCATTCTATTTTGTCCTACGTAATCGAGTCAGGAAATGTTGCGTGACGTGCCTGCCGTTTGCTTGAGCGCTTCGAGGAGCATTTCTACCTGCCGTTCCGTTTCCGCCAGCGAGTCGGAGCAATCAATCAAATGATCGGCCGCGCGACGTTTCTCTTCTACGGGCATCTGCGCCGCCACACGCAAACGCGCCTGCTCGGCCGAAAGCCCGCGCGCAACGAGCCTCTCCATCTGCTGCTCAGGCTTGCTCCAGCAGACGACCAGCCGGTCGAGAATGCCGCGATATCCCGCCTCAACGAGCAGCGCCGCCTCCACAAACGCAAATGCCGGCCTGCCGCTGCGATCGAGCGCCGCAAACCAGCGCTGCACCGCGTCCAGAATGCGCGGGTGCAAAATGCGGTTCAGCGCCGCGCGTTTTTCCGCATCGGCAAAAACAATCGCGCCGAGCTTCGCGCGATCGACGGACATATCCGCCGCGAGCACGTCACGCCCAAACTCGCGCACGATGTCATCGTAAGCCGCCTGTCCCGGACGCATCATCTCGTGGCCGAGCGAATCCGCGTCCAGCACTTCGTAGCCGCGCGCCAGCAGCAGCGCCGCAACCGCAGTTTTCCCTGATGCGATTCCGCCGGTCAGCCCTACGCGCAGCATCAGACTCTTCCGGCGGCCCCGGCCAGCTCAACTCCGCGACGCATCCGCGCGGCGCGCACGGTGTTGCTCATCAGCATCGCGATTGTCAGCGGGCCCACACCGCCCGGCACCGGCGTGATCGCACCGGCAATCTCGGCTACTTCAGGATGCACGTCACCCACGAGCACAGAGCCTTTCGCCCGAAACGATTCCAGCTTCGCTGGGAACTTCGCAAAAATCCGTTCAGCTTCGGCAGCATCTTTCACCACGATCTGCCCCACGTCGATCACCGTCGCGCCCGGCTTCACGAAATCCGGCGTCACCATGGCGGCTCGGCCAATTGCCGCCACAAGAATATCCGCGCGCCGCGCGATTCCCGGCAGATCCCGGCTCTTCGAATGGCAAACGGTCACGGTGGCATTCGCGTGCAGCAGCAGCAGCGCCATCGGTTTGCCCACAATGTCGCTGCGCCCGATCACCACGGCGTTCGCGCCTTCGATTGGAATCCCGCTTCGCCGTAGAATTTCCATCACGCCTGCCGGAGTGCACGCAACGAGCCCAGGCCGCCCAGCCACCAAGTGACCCACATTAATTGGATGAAATCCGTCCACATCTTTCTCAGGCGAGACGGCGTCGAGAATTTGCTTCGAATCGATGCCGCGCGGCAGAGGCATTTGCACCAGAATGCCGTCCACTTCGTCGCGCGCGTTCAATTCACCGACGAGCGCCAGCAAGTCCGCCGTCGAGATCGTCGCTGGAGGAGTGATGTGGAAACTCGCGAGACCCAGCTTTTCGCATGCCGCGATCTTGCTCGTCACGTAGAGCCTTGACGCCGGATCGTCGCCCACACGCACTGCGGCGAGCCCCGGTCGCACTCCGCCGGCAGCGAGCGCCGCAATTTCGCCGTTTAGCTCTGCGTAGATCTGGTCGCGGATTGCGTTGCCGTTCAGAATGCGCGCAGGCAAATGTCCCTCCCACGTTGCGGAAATCGTTGAAAGCGCAATGATAGCACGCGCTAGCGCAGCGATTGCAGCGCGCTCGCCGGCAGCTCACGAAGCGTCAGCGCAAGTCGGCTGACGTATACTGATGCGGGGTATCCATGATTTTCGGGGAAATTTCCGAGCGGAAGCGAATCGAGCGCGAAATGCGCGACGCCGGACGCTTGCCTCCCGGCCAATCGCTCACCTTGAAGTGGCCCGTGCTGCACGCCGGATCGGTTCCGCGCTTCGATCCGGCGAAATGGGATTTTCAACTAAAAGGATTGGTCGAGCAGCCGGTTCGTCTCACGTGGGACGAATTCACGCGCCTCCCGATGAAAGAAATCATTGCGGACATGCACTGCGTTACGCGCTGGAGCCGTTTTGACGTGCGCTGGCAAGGTGTGCCGTTCACCGAAGTCGCGAAGCTTGTGAAAATCAGGCCCGAAGCCAAACACGCCATGGTTCTTGCCGAACAGGGCTATGCGTCTAACGATCCACTCGTCGATTTGATGCGTGCTACGACCCTCTTCGCGCTGAAACACAACGGCGAGCCGCTTCCCGCAGATCACGGCTATCCGTTGCGCCTCGTCGTGCCGCATCTTTATGCGTGGAAAAGCGTGAAGTGGGTGCGCGGCGTCGAATTCATGGCGGACGAAACGCCGGGCTTCTGGGAATCTGCCGGATACCACATCTACGGCGACCCGTTCAAAGAACAGCGCTTCAGCACGGATTAAGTACCGAAGAGCGGCGACCAATCGACATGTTTCTCGGATATCAATCCGGAGAAGAAATAAAGAAGGGCGACCGCGTGCTCTACCACGGAGCGGCCGGCGTCATTGAGTTCGTGGCGACTGAGTTGGGCGACTCGCAAACGGAATGGTTCGTGAAGCAATACGGCGGCGGTGTGATGGTTCGCGACGAGACTGCGGGTCCCACGTTCGTCCCTGCCAGCCAGATCGGGAAATGCGAAGACCTGGAACTTATGTCGAGAGCTGGTGGTTAAGAACTCCCGATTAAGATCCCGATAATAAAAACAACAGTTCCTCCCACCATCACCTGCATCGTCGAAGAGAGCAACGGCGTATCCATATATCTATGGCGCACGTAGCTGATGATCGCCAGCTCGACCGCTACGACGAGCACAGCCACGATAAACGCTACATGAAAACTCGGAATCAGGAAGGGCAGCGTGTGTCCCAGCCCGCCAGCCGCGGTCATCGCGCCCGTAACAATTCCGCGGAAGAGCGGCCTGCCGCGTCCCGTGAGCGAACCATCGTCGGAGAGCGCCTCCGCGAACGCCATTGAAATTCCAGCGCCGAGCGACGCCGCAAGTCCGACCAAAAAAGCCGCGTGCGTTTCGCGCGTCGCAAAGGCCGCCGCGAAAATCGGCGCGAGCGTCGAAACTGATCCGTCCATCAAGCCCGCTAGTCCCGGCTGAACTACTTGCAGCACAAAAAGGCGGCGCTGCGATTTTTCCTCTTCTGCGCGCGCTTCGCCCGTCAGGTGTGTCTCTTCTAGTGTTTCCGCGTATGCCGAGTGTTGCCGTTCGATCTCGATAAGCTCGCTCAGAAGCTTTCGCGTGGGTGCATCGGTCACGCGCTCGAGGGCGCGTTCGTAAAACCGGCGCGTTTCGGCTTCCATAATGGCCACTTGCTTTCGCACCGTATTGATGCCGAGCGGCCGCACTAACCAAACCGGCCGGCGTTCGACGAATCCACGAACGTCCTGTGCACGAACGAGTGGAATGTGATCGCCGAATCGCCGCTGATACATTTCCAGTAGGCTCTGGCTGTGCTTATGTTCCTCGACTTGCATCTCCTCGAAGACTTTCGCGGTCGAAGGATAGGCTTCTCGCAAACCATCCGCAAAGTCGCCGTAGATCCGGCTGTCTTCCTCTTCAAGCCGAACCGCGAGCGCAAGGATTTCGCGTTCGGTCAGGTCTTTGAAGTTCTTTTTCGGCATGGCTCCGAGTATCCTTCCTGTAGGCGAGCGTCAGGCTTGCGATTATAGCCGCGCAGCCCGAAATTTTGACGCCTACTTAGATTTAGACTGTCTGCGCGAGCGCAGTTAACGGAATAAATAAAAGTAGTTTTTAGGGAAACCACAGCTTTAACTTGGACGTAGGGGCGCATGCTTGCTGCGCCCTTGATGCGCTGCAAGGCAGTGCGCGAACGCAATGGCTTCTTATCGCTCACATCTATCGGAAAATCACGCTATCGCGCGCAAGAACCAGCACCATAGGTGCGGCACAGAGCTTTCATCCATTCGCCGAACCCTTCTCAAGATCATCCATCAGGAGAGAAAATGCCGGAAAACATCGCCTTCATCGGTCTAGGAAGCATGGGCGAACCGATAGCCGCCAATCTGCTTGCCGCAGGTCACAAATTAACGGTCTACAACCGCACTGCCTCGAAGGCCGCCTCTCTGAAAAGTAAAGGTGCCTCCATAGCTGCAACTGCTGCTGACGCTGCCACGCCGGGTGGCATCGTCTTCACCATGCTTTCAGACGATCGCGCTCTTGACGCGCTCTGCTCAGAGAAGCCTTCTTTCGTCGAAAGGCTCGGTAAGGGAGGCCTTCACGTCTCGCATAGCACGATCTCGCCGGCCACATCGAAGCGGCTTGCCGAGGAACATCGCAAATATGGCGTTGATTTTGTCGCCGCTCCCGTCTTTGGACGGCCCCAGGCCGCAGCCGCTGCGAAACTCTGGATCTGCGCTTCGGGTCCCGCCGCCGCTCGCGAAAGAATTCGCCCGCTTCTGGCGTCCGTTGGCCAGCGCACTTTCGATTTCGGCGAAGACGTCGGCGCCGCCAATGTGGTGAAAATCTGCGGTAATTTTATGATTGCTTCGGCTCTTGAAGGGATGGCGGAAGCCTTCACGCTGGCAGAGAAGAACGGCGTCGATTCCGCGGCGCTGGCGGAAATGATGGGCTCCACTCTTTTTGCCTGCCCCATCTACCAGATTTACTCAAAATTGCTTAACGACGGTAAATTTCAAGAGGCGGGCTTTCGTCTCCTGCTTGGCCTGAAGGACGTGAACCTTGCTGTCGATACCGCCGAAGCGAGCGCGATGCCTTTGCCATTGGGAAGTTTGGTGCGTGACCGACTGCTTGCCTCCGTCGCGAAGGGGCGTGGCGAGTGGGATTGGACTGCGATCATGTTGGACATTGCCGAAGATGCAGGCTTGCGTAAAGCAGCCGCCACATAGGGGGTCACTAAAAGGACTGCTTCTTATGCTGCCGAAACTTGGGGATATGGAAGGGTGTGGTTCCAGGCTCTGTCCCGCAACGGACGACGGGTTTCGTAGCGACCGGCTTTCTTTTCAGCCGGTCATCGATCGAACGCCTCTCAACATCGTGGACTACGCCACCAAATTTGGGATTAGAGGTTTGCGAAAGTGGCTTGTGGAGCCGTTCTCCGGCCCTGCTGCATCCACAATCGCATCAAGTTCTGAGGCCTTGAAACGTAGCTCAATGGGAAACGTCCCATGAAAGCGTGTCTCCTCCGCGCGACCGCCGATATCCGCACGAACCCGCTCGTCTATACCGAAGTGCCGGATCCTAAGCCGGGGCTCGGCGAAGTGCTGGTGCGCGTGAAGACGTGCGGCGTATGCCGAACCGATTTGCACGTAATCGAGGGCGAACTCGTCCCGCGCAAATCTCCCGTGATTCCGGGCCATCAGATCGTCGGCGAGGTTGCGGGATTGGGCGAGGGTGCAAAACGATTCCGTCCCGGCGCGCGCGTTGGCATCCCATGGCTTCATCGGGCGGACGGTACTTGCGAGTACTGTCGTGCCGGTATGGAAAATCTTTGCGACAACCTCTCTTTTACCGGCTACACGGTCGATGGCGGATATGCGGAATACGCCGTTGCGCCCGAAGACTTCGTTTATCCGATTCCAGAAGGGTTTCCCGATGAGCAAGCCGCGCCACTGCTCTGCGCCGGAATCATTGGCTTTCGCTGTTTGCGTCTTTCCGGCGTGAAGAAGGGCTCGCGGCTCGGTTTCTACGGTTTTGGTTCAGCCGCTCACGTGGCAATTCAAGTGGCGCTGCATTGGGGCATGGAAGTTTATGCCTCCACGCGCGGCGAGAAGCATCAGCAACTCGCCAAAAAACTCGGCGCGGCTTGGACCGGTGATGCGCTCGCCATGCCGCCGGTCAAGCTCGACGCGGGAATCGTCTTTGCTCCGGCCGGCGAAATCGTTCCGCCCGCGTTGAAGGCACTCAAAAAAGGTGGCGTCCTCGTCCTAGGCGGCATTCACATGAGCCCGATTCCACAGTTCGATTACGACCTGCTCTATCAGGAGCGCGTAATTCGCAGTGTTGCCAATAACACGCGCGACGACGGCAACGAATTTCTGCGTGTCGCGGCCGAGATCCCGATTCGCACGCAAGTGAAAACCTACTCGCTTCACGAAGCCAACATCGCTCTCAATGATTTGAAAGCCGACCGCATCAACGGCTCCGCCGTCCTCGATTGCTCCTAATTGCCCGCCGCTCTTCCAATTTGCATGGCAATTGTCGCAGATGCGATGACGGTTTTGCAGCGGCCACCGTTGCGCGCGATGTCTGCGCGCGCTTCTCGATGGGCGCCCTTGCTATTGGTTTTGTACCGGCCGACTCGCTTCCCACAGTTTGCGGAAACAGGAAGGTTCTCAGGGGGGCGGAGCTTTAGCTCCGACATAAGGCGACCATTTACAATGGGCTTTAGCCCCTGAGGCGCCGCCTTTTGCAATCTGCCGCGCATTGTTCCAGGCGGGCGCTTGTCAGCGAACAGATCCTGCGTTCTCAGGTCCACTGGTTTCCAACTTTAACCGGAATCATTCGAGCGGCGGACTGTCCGCGGTCGCGCTGTCGCCTGTGTCGTATCGAATCACGCCGGTCTGATCGATGAAAAAGCTTCGCCGCCCCGTAGTTCCGCGGGTAATCGGATCGGCGGTCACCGAAAAGCCGGCCACACCTGGAACACTGCAGCCGTTTCCTTCAAGCTTCCTTGCTACTGATTGTGGCACCGGACCGGTCGATGGTTCATATGTGAATACATATCCGTTTCGCATGCCACTTGCGAGCTGGGCACTAATTAGGCCCGCATGATCGCAGCTGGGTATACCCATCCCAGTCAGCACCTCCAAATTCGCCGGATAGCCGTTCTTGTAGGTTTCGGAATAGTTGACTGACGCCTGATATATCGTACGCAGCGACCCAACAGCCGAAGCTTCATTCAGTGCCACGCGTGAATGCAAGAACTTGGGAATGGCAATCGCGGCAACAATAAGAATCAAGGGGATCATTACGATGCCCAGATAGCCAAGGACGAGACCGCCCACGGCAATTCCGTGTCCCTTAAGCCGTCCGGCTGATTTGCGAATGTCTGCCAGCGAAATATGGCCAAGGATGATCGCCGCAAGGGCCGCCGGGAAAAAGAAAAACAGAAAGCCGCAAACCAAACTGGCGACAGCCTTGCCGCTTGTCTCCTCCTGCTGCACATAAGCGGCGGCAACCGTTGCACTTTTTGAAACCAGAGCGCCAGCTGCGATCGGCGGGGCCGTTGGGGCACCTCCCGTTTGCAGGGCGGTGCCGCATTTCCCGCAAAACCTCGCCTCATTTGGGTTCAGCGAACCGCACTGGCCGCAAAACATGCGCCCTCCTCAAAATTTCAAATCGATTCTCCGTAGTTATCGCTTCCGGCGAGCAATGTCAACGAATCACCGGAGTATTGGTTGCGAAAGAGGAGCAGTCGCGCAACAATACCCAATTTAAGTGCGGGGGGCGGCGGAAATTGGCTTTTTTTGGCTTTTTAAGGGTGCTTTAAGCAATTTTACGTGGCACTTGTCGACAGGCTACCTGTCGACTTTTTGGCGAATTTAACGACAGGTTGGCTGTCGATACTGCGGTGCTTAGATTTCGTGTGAGAGGCGAATGGCTGCAAGCGATTGTGTAGTCATCATCTTAGCGGCTGGGAAGGGAACGCGGATGCGTTCCGAGCAGGCAAAGGTGCTGCACCTCGCCGGCGGATTGCCGCTACTCGAGCATGTAGTCCGCGCTTGCCACGCGCTGAAGCCTGCGCAAATCATAGCAGTAATTGGACATCAGGCCGACGTCGTCGGACCCGTAGCGGAGCGACTCGGTGCAAAGACCGTCGTTCAACAACCGCAGCGCGGCACTGGCCACGCCCTCCAGATTGCCCGGCGCGCGATTCGCGGCAATGCGAAACTTGCAATTGTGCTTCCCGGCGACGCACCTTTGGTGCGCAAGGAAACCCTTCACAATCTGTTGGATACGCATCGCCGTGGGGAATCCGCGGCGACGATTCTTTCTGCCGAGCTTGACGATCCACGCGAATACGGGCGCATCGTTCGCGATTCCGAAGGCCGCGTCCAAGCCATCGTCGAAGAGAAAAGCGCGACCGAACAGCAAAAACTGATTCGCGAGGTGAATGCCAGCCTCTACTGCTTCACGCTTGCGAAACTCTGGCCCTGCCTGAACGCGCTTCGCCCCGACAATGCCCACAAGGAACTGTATCTCACTGATACAATTGGCCTTTTACGAGAACGTAGTGAGCGCGTGCTTGCGGAAATTGCTCCCGATCCAAAAGAGATTTTCGGCTGCAACACCCGGATGCAGCTCGCAGAAATCGATCGGATCCTGCGCGCGCGCAAGACGGAGCAACTGATGGACGCGGGCACCACGATCTATCTTCCGGAAACCGTTGTCGTCGATGCGGACGTTACGGTCGGCACGGACACAGTGATCGAGCCGGGCGTGCATCTGCTCGGGAACACGCGTATCGGCGCGCGCTGCCACATCGGTACGGGCTGTGTTTTGAAAGACATGCGAGTGGATGATGACGCGAATATTCTGCCGCATTGCGTATTCGAATCGAGCCGCGTGGGGTCAGGAACAAACCTTGGCCCGTTTACGCGACTGCGCCCCGGCGCCGATTTGCGCGCCAATGTGCACCTCGGAAATTTCGTTGAAGTGAAAAACTCCGTCGTCGGTGAAGGCTCTAAGGCAAATCATCTCAGCTACATAGGCGACGCTAGCGTCGGCAAAAAATCAAATATCGGCGCGGGCACAATCACGTGCAATTATGACGGCGTAGCAAAACACAGGACAGTGATCGGCGATCACGTTTTCATCGGCAGCGACTCGGCGCTAGTGGCACCGGTGCGAATCGGAAGCAATGCCTATGTTGCTGCGGGATCAGTAGTTACAGATAACGTCCCACCCGACGCCCTGGCCATTGCACGCGGCCGCCAAGTGAACAAGGAGGGCTGGGCCAAAGCCAAGCGCGCCGAAATGGCGCGTTCAAAAAGCTCCAAGCCGGCGCGCCGCAAACGTTAAGACGACCGCTCCGGTTTCGCGTGTGTCTTCAGCGATCAGAATGGACGCAGTTTGGTCCAAAATTCGCTGCAGATACATCGTCAGGTTTGCCGCACTTACCGCTGACAAAATTGCCGTAAATACATCGTCAACTTTGCGCACATGTGCACTTAAAAGCCCCATAAAATGCCGATTTTGGCGCACTCGCCGCCTTAAAATAGCCTAAATTGGCTTTTCGCAAAGGTCTCCTAGTTCAGACACAAGCCGAAGGCTCCGAGATCAAAGTACGACCGAGGGCCAGCAGACTGTGTGGGATTGACGGGACCAGGCGATCTTTCTGCGGCAGACGACGGAAAAATCCGGCGAGGCTGAAGGCGCACACGAAATCCGCGTACGCTCGATTAGGCTCCACGGAAGGGTGGCAGACGATCAGGTCCGGCCGTTGAGGAGTTTGGCTCCGTCGGCTAGCGTCATGTTTGGGGGGAGGAGTTTGTAGTCGCTGCGCGTTTCGTCCTGGTGGACGCTGATGCTTTTAAAGAACAAGGCCTTGCCGCTCATATCGACGAATAGCCTGACGATTTCCCAGTGACTTGGGGCGACTTCCTTTTGAACGACGTGGAAGCGTCCACCTTTATCAAGGTGTC
This sequence comes from Candidatus Acidiferrales bacterium, assembly GCA_050746865.1. Lineage (GTDB taxonomy): Bacteria > Acidobacteriota > Terriglobia > Acidiferrales > UBA7541 > Palsa-295. Next base: position 4,198 of record JBOGMU010000010.1, on the reverse strand, counting down.
CCAGAACTCCGCCCCAACCGAATTCGACTGTGTGACTTAGGCGGCCGTCGATTTCCTCGAGCCGATCCTCTTTTGTATCCACCCATATCGTGCCGGACATTGCCTGAAAAACCTCAGCCTCATGAGAGGATGGATGGAAATTGGGATTCGGCCGGAAGTCTAACCCTTGCAGGCCTCCCCGCTTAGCGCCGTACTCTGCAAGCAATGCTTGGGGGAGTAGACGAAGCATTACCTCAGCCTTGTCGGCGTCTTGTGACTGATCTTGTTGCGCCTTCATTGCTTCGTCGGGATGGGAGACGAGGTCGCGAATGTGCTCTCTTTGCTCTCTCTCTTCGTCTTTGCTCAAACGCTTGCCATTTTCAACCAGCTTCATCGTGAGAATACCGTGCCGTGTTTCGACAACCTCCTCGCTGGTATTCTCGCCGGCTTTTCCGGTAACACTTGTGTACTTCCAAAGGTAATTGTCGTTCTTATCCGCTGCGAGTTCATTGTCGACGACTTTTTTCAAAAGCTGCTGCGCTGAAATGCTGTGATCCTTGGATTTATCCTCATGGGTGTTACGTGCGGCACCAAAAGTGAATTCGCCGATGGCGAATATGGCGAGCACGAGCGCCGCGATTGGAAGGAGTGTCCGCACGTTGTTGTCTAGAGGCTCAGATTTCCGAACACCACCAAGTGGATTCGGGAGGGCCTAGATCCAGTTAGCGCTTTTGCGCGCCTCAGTCTCAATACAGAAATTCCCTTAATGAATTTAAATGCGGGATGCACCTGCGGATGGAAACGGGCATATAATGGCGCCGATTCCGACGTGAACGTTACCGGTTTTCGTAGAGTGCGATGTCGCTAGCGTACTTTTACCGCCGGACAGGACACACTCGCTTTGTTAGGTGAACGAAAAGGGGACTGAAAATGGCGCAAATCATAACTTCGCCGACGACGTATGACGCTCTAATTATCGGGTCAGGCGCGGGCGGAGGAATGGCCGCCAAGGTTCTCACCGAAGGCGGCCTGAATGTGGCGCTGCTCGAAGCGGGTCCAAAGCTCAATCCCGAAAAAGATTTCAAGATGATGATGTGGCCGTACGATCTGGAGCATCGCGGTGAGGGCGTGGGCGGAAAGGCACGGTCGAACTTCGGCGAATTTCTTGCGCCCAACGGCGCATGGCATATCCAAGGAGAGCCGTACACCAATGCTCCGGGCTCCACATTTAACTGGTTTCGCTCGCGCATCGAAGGAGGCCGCACGAACCATTGGGGCCGGATCGCGCTACGCTTCGCGCCGGTCGATTTCGGGTCGTATACACGCGATGGGTTGGGTGCGGACTGGCCGATCACTTATGAAGATCTCTCGCCTTACTACGACAAAACCGAATCGTACATCGGCGTTTTCGGCACGCGCGAAAACATTTCGAGCGCGCCTGACGGAATGTTTCTGCCGCCTCCAGTTCCTCGCTGTACCGAGACGATCATCAAGAAGAGCTGCGACAAGCTGAATATCCTTTGCGTTCCTTCGCGCCTCGCGATCATCACGAAGTCGGTGAACGGACGATTGCCCTGCCACTATTGCGGGCAGTGCGGACGCGGCTGCACACAGGCTTCGAATTTCAGTTCGAGCCAGGTGCTCATTCCGCCTGCGATGGCAACGGGGAAGCTGACCATGATCAATGGCGCGATGGCGCGCGAGATTTTGGTCGGCGCGGATGGCAAAGCACAGGGCGTCATTTATGTTGACAAATCCACGCGCACGGAAAAGCGGATCAATGCGCGAGCTGTGGTGGTTGCGGCTAGCGCTTGCGAATCGGCGCGGTTGCTTCTCAATTCAAAATCATCACTTTTCCCCGATGGCTTGGCCAACTCGTCCGGCCAGGTGGGCCGCAATTTGATGGATTCGGTGGGCAGCGATGGCTCGGGATATGTTCCGTATCTCGAAAAGATGAAGCCGCACAACCATGACGGCGTAGGCGGCATGCACCTTTACGTCCCATGGTGGAAATTCGACCGCAAAAACGATTTTCCTCGCGGATATCACATCGAACTGGGCGGCGGCCGCAATATGCCCGGCGTGGGAATGTTCGATGGGCTTTGCGATCGCGAGGAAGGATACGGCCTCGATCTAAAGCAGCGCGCGCGACGGAATTACGGTACGACGATTAGCTTTGCCGGACGCGGTGAGATGGTTGCGAATCCGGACAGCTACTGCGAGATCGATCCGAATACGGTGGATCAATGGGGCATTCCGGTGCTGCGCTTCCATTTCAAATGGTCGGAATATGAGCTGAGGCAGGCGCGGGACATGCAAGAGACGTTCCGCTCAATTGTGGAAGCGGCAGGCGGCACTTACATGACGAAGACGACGATCGATGGCGAACTGCCATATGGAATTCACACGGGAGGCAGCATCATTCACGAAGTGGGGACCACGCGAATGGGGCCGGATTCGAAAACCTCTGTGCTGAACGGCTACTGCCAAGCGCACGACGTGAAGAATCTTTTCGTAACGGATGGCGGCCCACTGGTGACGAACCCGGACAAGAATCCAACGCTCACGATCTTGGCTCTCTCGTGGCGTGCGTCCGAATACCTGCTGGATGAAGCAAGAAAGGGGAACTTGTCATGAGTGGAATCAGCCGACGAGATATTTTAAGGACGCTGGCGGCAGGTGTGGCGGGGGGCGTTGTATTAGAAGTGATTCCGGCGCAAGCCGCGGCATTTGCACACGCGATGGTTCGGCAGGAGAAGGCCTCCGCGCCAAATGGCGAGTACACGCCGAAGTACTTTTCGCAAGCGCAATATGCGACGGTTATCTCATTGTGCGATTCGATTATTCCCAAAGACGATCATTCCGGCGGGGCGATCGAGGCAGGCGCTCCGGAATTTATCGATTTGCTCACAAGCGAGAATGACGAGTACGCGCTGCGGCTGGGCGGCGGTTTGATGTGGCTAGATAACTACTGTGCGGAGCATTATGGCGGCTCCTATATGGATGCTACTCCGGAGCAGCGGAAGCAGACGCTCGACTTGATCGCGTATCGCGCGAGCGCGAAAAAGGACGCGACGTTAAGCCAAGGCGTGGCCTTTTTTGCATTCTTGCGCAAGATGACTTGCGACGGCTTCTACACAAGCAAGATTGGAATCGACGATTTGCAATACATCGGCAATGTACCTCGGCCGAGTTTTCCCGGATGCCCGCCGGTTCCGGAGGCGTCGTAATTCCCTCGCGCATTTAGAACCGGTTGCCCCTGATGGCGAGCGAAAGTTTTCAGGTTTGGTCTGTGCCGCGCCTACGGCGCTCTTTTCGTTTTGCGCTTTCCCCAGCGCTTCCGAGTCCGTTACGAAACTGGGGAGTACGCGGGCCGATATTTTGTTGAAGCGCAGGCAGCGGCGAGCGAAACGGCATCGACGCGGAATCTTGAGTCGATGCCTCAGGCTAATTGCGCCGTGAGCCGCATCGCGCCTACAACGTTGATCATGCGCTTGAGGTTGTAGGCCATCACTCCCAGGCTTATTTCTGTCCTTGCTCCGCGCAATCCGCGCAAGAGAAATCGCGGATGCCCAAAAATCTGGTATTTCAATGCCGCGAACGGATGTTCGGCCAGCGATCTTCGCAATCGCATCGCTTCCCCCGTGGCCCGCTCGCGCATTTGATCGAGCGCTTCACCGTAGAGATGCCTTTTCAGCAATCGCCGCGAACCCACCGTGCACCGCGACCGCAACGCGCACGCCCCGCACACTCCCGGCTGCCCCGCATAAACCATCCAGCGCTCTTTTCGCTGATGACGATACAGACGCTCACCCGCAGGGCAGCCAAACGTGTCGGTCACTTCGTCGTACTGAAAATCGCCGCGCTGGAACAACGTTCCGTCCCCGCGATTGTTCACACCGCGCACTGCCGGCACGTGCGTGACGATCCCGCGCTTCTCGCACGCTTCGGCTTGCTCGCCGTTCGAATACCCCGCGTCAGCCACCACGTGAATCGGCGTTCCACGCCCGCCCAGCGCGGCTTGCGCGGTCTCTGCCATCGGCTGCAAACTGCGGTTGTCGGTCGCTTCGTCGCTCACTTGGTGCGTCACGATCAGCGCGTGCTCAGCATCCACTACCGTCTGCACGTTGTACGCCGGAACCTTTCCGCTCCTGGTCCGCATGAACCGCGCTTCCGGCTCCGGATGCTGACGCAATTTCTCCAGCGCCGCGGCCACAGC
>JBOGMU010000009.1:0-5226 GCA_050746865.1 Candidatus Acidiferrales bacterium | reverse complement strand
TGATGAACATCATGCTGGTGAGCGTGACTGAGCGGACGCGCGAAATCGGAGTACGCAAGGCGATCGGCGCGACGCGCGTGAATATCCTGATGCAATTCTTGCTCGAGGCGGTGACGCTGACCATTATCGGCGGCGCGATTGGGGAGATTCTCGGATCGGCGCTGGGGCTTTCGGTGAGGCTGGTGTCGTCGCTGCCGGCGAGCGTGTCACTATTTTGGGTGGTGTTTGGATTCACCGTGTCCGCGTTTATTGGGATCTTCTTTGGCGTTTACCCCGCCTGGAAAGCTGCGAGTTTGAATCCCGTCGAAGCGCTGCGGTACGAATAGGTTGCGGGAGGCGCGTGCGTGTCGACCCCGCCGGGAACGTACGGCGGGGAAAATCCGCACCCGTTGCACACACCGCAACGGACGCGGCACCCTCGTGCGAAGGGTGAGGTGTAGCGTCGATCCGGTGTAGGTGCACGGTACTACGCTTCGATTGGGGCTGCCACCCTCAAGCTGCTCACCGCTCCATTGGGTGCTCCATCCGCCGATTACTGGCGAGATTGTGGCGAGAAGATGGCGAGAAAATATACGTACGAACACTTCGTCATTGGTCTGGCTTTACATAGAACTCAAAGACTCTCGCTCATTGCTATCTGGTGTTCGGCTGGGCCAGGGCTCGCTTATTGGGAAGGTGCGCGGCTAATGGCCTCGCCTTCCCGATGGACGGCGACGTAAACAGTTCTTACGGAAGAAACGATCAAACTAGGTGTTTCCCGTTGATTTACCTTGGTTCCTGCAAATCGTGACTCCATTAACTTAATGCTGAAAATTAAGGCCTGCGGCTTGCTGGGCGAGCTCGGGGAGTGAGGATTCGAATGGGGCGCGGGCTAGGCCTTTTTCGGTGATGATGGCGGCGATGAATTTGGCGGGGGTGACGTCGAAGGCGGGATGGGCGGCGCGTACGTCTGCGGCCATGCGAACGCCGGCTACATGCGTTACTTCTTCCTGCGAGCGCTCTTCGATTGGGATGTGATCGCCCGAGGGAATTGCGAGGTCGAGCGTGGAGATGGGCGCGGCGACGTAAAACGGGACGCCGTGTTCGCGGGAGAGGACGGCGATTCCGTAGGTGCCGATTTTGTTGGCGGTGTCGCCGTTGCGGGCGATGCGGTCGGCTCCGACGACTACGGCGCCGATGGTGCCCGTCTTCATGAAATGGCCGACCATGTTGTCCGTGATGAGCGTGAGCGGAATGCCTTCTTCGCGGAGTTCCCAGGCGGTGAGGCGAGCGCCCTGCAAGTAGGGCCGAGTTTCCGGGACGAAAATCTCGAGTTGGCTACCGGTTTCGACCGCGACGCGGATCACGCCGAGTGCTGTGCCGATGCCACCCGTCGCTAGCGCGCCGGCATTGCATTGAGTCATCACGCGGCCGGATTTTGGCAGAAGGGCCGCACCGAATTCACCGATGCGGCGGTCGGCTGCGCGTCGCTCCTCGTGAACCTTTTGCGCTTCTTCGACGAGAGCGGTGCGAATTCGGGCAAGAGATGCTGAGCCGTTTGCGCTGACTGCTTCGCCGGCGAGTTCTGTGAAGCGGCGCTTGAAACGGTCGATAGCCCAAAAGAGGTCGACAGCGGTTGGCCGCGTACGCGCGAGAGTGTCGCAAATCAGCGCAAATTCGGCGCGCAAGTCGTCGAGGCTGTCGGCTTTGGAGCGTTCGACGCCAATGGCGGCACCCATTGCGGCGGCGACGCCGATCGCCGGTGCGCCGCGGATGACCATATCTTTGATCGCTTTGGCAACGTCGCGGTAGTCAGTGTAGGTGTGGTAGACGACCTCGTTGGGCAGGCGGCGCTGATCAAGCATGACGACGCCTTCGCTCGTCCACAGAATCGGCTCAACTTTGCGCAAGCGACTCTCCTCTTGATTTTGCGTGACACGACATTTTAGCCGATTCGGCGGGTCCGCGTGCGGGTTTACCACCCGTCGGCAGTCGCTTGTGTAAGCGTACCTGTGACACTGCGCAATGGCGGTAAAATGGAGTGTCAGGCGGATGCGCCGCCGGAGGCTGAAACAATTGCAGGAGCGCGGATCATTACCTCAGGGGCTAAAGCCCATTCTGACTGGGCGCATTACGTCGGAGCTGAAGCTCCGACCCCCTAAAAACCGCGGCGTGCAGAGCAGGAGGGGCATTGCCTGAATTCGGCGCTAATGGAAACGGGAATCAGCGCATCCTCGTCGCGGATGCCGATGCGGCTACACGCGATTTGATTGCCGGCGTGCTGCGCGACGAACACTTCTGCGTCACGACGGCGTCCGACGGGAAAGAGGCGCTTAAACGGCTGGAGAAATCGAACTTTGATGTGGCGCTGCTGGATGTGTGGATGCCGCGGATGAACGGCCTGGACGTGCTGAAGGCGCTGCGGAGAAAGAAGTCGCCACCTAAGGTGATTGTGGTGACGTCCGACGGCGAAACAAGCGCGATTCTGCGCGCGATTCATGAGAGGGCGTGCCGCTGCCTCGCAAAACCGGTCGATCCACAGGCGGTGGTTGAAGTGGTGCGCGAGGCGCTGGCAAGAAAATCGCAGCCGCCAAAGATCGAAGTGCTATCCGGAACGCCCGGATGGATAGAGCTTCGCCTGCCGTGTACGCTGGAGGCGGCTGAGCTGATTGAGTCATTTATGAATTCGCTCGAGGCGGATTTGCCGGCAGAGACGAGGGCGACGGTTGGGCAGGTATTCCACGAACTCTTGCTCAATGCGATCGAATGGGGCGGGCGGCTCGATCCGCACCGAAAGGTTCACGTCTCTTATTTGCGTGCGAAACACATGTTGCTTTATCGCATTGCAGACCCCGGCCGCGGTTTTCGATTTGCGGATCTGCGCCACGCGGCGATTGCACACAATGGTGAGCCGACCGAGCACCAAGGCATTCGGCAGCGCAAGGGGCTGCGGCCGGGCGGCTTCGGGCTGGTATTGGCGACGGCGAAGGCGGACGAATTGCTTTACAATGAGGCCCAAAACGAAGTCGTTTTCGTGAAGTACCTGGATATCGCGCCGAACGGCAAGCCCACCGACGTAGGCGAGCTGACGGCGACGAAATAAATGCACCCAGCATCGCGTATCCACATCGAATTCTGTAGACTCTTGGGAGTCCTCCACCTCGCGGCCGCACTGGCCTAATTTTCAGGGGATGTGAACTTTCATTGATGAGAATTTCCGGCTCAGGACAAGTCCGATCCGCTCCGCGCTACATGGGCGCTGGCCGCGCATCTCGCGGCGGCGCGGTGGATCTACAGTCGCAACAGAAAAAACGAGTCTATAAGCTCTCGCACGAGGCGTGGAAACTGATTGCGCCGCGCTGGGGCGTGCTCTCGGTCGGTTTTGGCCTCATGCTTATCAACCGACTGGCTGGGCTCGTGCTTCCGGGTTCATTGAAATACCTGCTGGATGACGTGGTGCACAAAGAGCAGTACGGGCTGCTCGGACCGCTGGTGCTCGCAATTGCGGGCGCGACGATCGTGCAAGGCATTACTTCGTATTCGCTGACGCAGTTGCTTTCCAAATCGTCGCAGAGGTTAATTAACGAGCTGCGCGTCAAAGTGCAGTCGCATATCGGCCGGCTGCCGGTTACGTATTACGACACGAACAAGTCGGGCGTGCTCGTTTCGCGCATCATGAGCGATGTGGAAGGCGTGCGGAACCTGATCGGGACGGGCCTGGTCGACTTTATCGGCGGAATTCTGACGGCAATTTTTGTTCTCTTTATTCTGCTGCGGACGAGTGTGGCGATGACCGGCGCAGCGGCGGTGGCGCTAGTCATTTTTGGCTTCGGAATGTTTTATGCGTTCAAGACGATTCGGCCGATTTTCCGCGCGCGGCCGAAGATCAATGCGGAGGTTACAGGACGGCTGACTGAATCGCTCGGCGGCGTGCGCGTGGTGAAGGGTTATCACGCCGAAGAACGCGAAGAACAGGTGTTTCAGGCCGGAGTGAAGCGGCTGCTCGACAATGTGCTGCAAACTCTTACGGCTACTTCTTTGATGACGCTTTCCGGCACGGTTCTTACAGGAATCGTCAGCGCCGTAATCATGTATATGGGCGCGCGGCGCATCCATACGGGCGTTATGACCGGTGGCGAACTGATGTCGTACATGGCATATATGGCGTTTCTGATGGCGCCTGTGATGTCGATTGTGGGAATTGGGCCGCAGATGACAGAGGCGATGGCGGGATTGGAGCGGACGCGCGAGGTCTTGAGTGAACAGATTGAAGATGTGGATCCGAATCGCACTGTGCGGCTCGATCGCGTGGAAGGGCACGTGGTTTTTGAGAGTGTGGATTTTTCGTACGATACGGGCAAGCAAGTGCTGTTCGATGTGAGCTTTGACTCCCAGCCCGATACGGTAACTGCGCTGGTGGGTCCGTCAGGCGCGGGAAAATCGACGATCATCGGCTTGATCGCGGCGTTTTACAATCCGGCGAAGGGACGAGTGCTGGTGGACGGCGTCGATCTCTCGACGGTGCGGCTGGATTCGTATCGGTCGCAACTTGGTGTGGTGCTGCAGGAGACTTTTCTCTTTGATGGGACGATTCGCGAGAACGTAGCGTTTGGACGTCCGCAGGCGACCGAAGAGGAGATTCTGGCCGCGTGCCGGATCGCGCGCGTGGATGAGTTCGCCGAGAATTTTGAACTGAAATATGACACCGTGGTCGGCGAGCGGGGCGTGAAGCTTTCCGGCGGACAGAAGCAACGCGTTTCGATTGCGCGGGCGATCTTGGCCGATCCGCGGATTTTGATTCTCGATGAGGCTACGTCGAGCCTCGATTCGGAATCGGAGGCGCTGATTCAGGAGGGGCTGCGGTATTTGATGCGCGGGCGGACGACGTTTGTGATCGCGCACCGGCTTTCCACCGTGCGGCGCGCAGATGAAATTTTGGTGGTCGAGGGCGGGCGCATTATCGAACGCGGGACGCATTCGTCGCTCTATGCGCAGGGCGGGCGTTATTACGACCTCTATACGAAGCAGCATGGCGTGGAGACCAATCTTTTTCTTGCGCCGGGCGAGGGAGATAAGGCCGAGGGCGACGAATCCGCGGGTAATGGGAATGGTAAGGCGGCGAATGGTTCAGGCGGCGGCTCGGCGCTTTCGGAAACGATTAATCTTATTCGGCAGCGCAAACCGTAATCGACCTTTTGCCACAAAGACTCAGAGGCACAGAGAAGACACTTCCGAAGGGCTAATGAC
>JBOGMU010000008.1:0-3373 GCA_050746865.1 Candidatus Acidiferrales bacterium | reverse complement strand
TGGCACAGCAGTTTCGCTTTACCGTCCCAGGCACGTTCATCACGCCGAGCGGTCTGGCAACGATGGGCTTTGGCCCTGCGGCGGTGCTCGGCGTGAAAGTCGCACAGCCAAAGCGCGCGGCGGTCGCCTTGATCGGAGACGGCGCCTTTTCGAGCAACATGTCCGTAGTAGCCACGGCGATCGAGGCGGAGATTCCTGCCGTGTGGGTCGTAATGGACAATTCGGCCTACGGAACCATCGCGGGACTTGAAGAGATACATTACGGTTGGAGCTTTGGGTGCCTGTTTGAAAGCAAGGGCAAGCCCTATAGCGTGGATTATGCCGCCGTCGCGCGTGCATGCGGTGCCCAGGGCATCGCGATCAAGGCTGCAAGCGAGCTTGGTCCCGCGTTAAAGCACGCGCTGGCGTCGAATGTGCCCACGGTTATTCAGGTTCCTATGGAAAATGTCCCGACGCCCACACCGGGCTATTGGAACATAATGGACATCTACCGCAAGGGGCAATAGCCGCTCGCATAGAACACGCCGCGTAATGATTACGGGATACTGCACCGCTGCTTCCGGCCGCATCTCGAGGACCGCGACTCCCTTTACGGTAACCGTAAAGTTAAAAATATAGGCGAGATTCACGCTTACGGTATCATCAAAAACTTCCGCGTAGGCACTGGAGCCTAAGAGAGCGTCGCGCATCGAATCAATCTATGAGCGATCAAGGAGAAGGCATGGAACCCTGGCGCACATCCATCATGGACATGGATGAAACAAATATCTGGATTCGCGGCTATGACATCGGCTCGTTGATGCGAAAGCAGACGTTCTCCGGAATGGTGTTCTTGCTTCATAAAGGCCGCTTGCCTTCCGAAGGCGAAAGCCGTTTGCTTGATGCGATCTTCGTTGCAACGGCCGATCACGGTCCGACTTCGCCTTCCGCCGCGACGGCCCGCCTCGCTTGTTCGGGGAATCGTAGGGGATTGTCTTCCGCCATCGCAGCCGGCGTTCTGGCGATCGGCGACGAGCACGCCGGTGCCGGCGAAGCATGCATGGAAATCATAGCGACTGGTCTTCAGCGCGTTAAAACCGAATTTATCTCAATCGAAGCGGCTGCCGAGCAGGCTGTAGATGAAGCCATAGCGAAAAAACACCGACTGCCCGGACTCGGCCACCGCATGCATAGCACCGATCCGCGCAAGGATGTTTTATTTGGAATGGCGCGCGAATATGGAGTTGCTGGCGATGGCGTAGCGTTTATGCTGGCGGTCGAGAAGACGACAGCCAAAAAAATAAAGCCCTTGCCCATGAACGTCGACGGCGTGCTTGCTGCCGTTTTACACGATCTCGGTTTCAGTCCAACTTTCGGCAAGATGGCTTTCATCATCGGTCGGGTTGGCGGTTTGACAGCCGAAGTCGCTGAAGAACTCGCTCGCGAAAAGGCGATGCGCATTCGTATTCCCGTCGCATATGACGGTCCTCCGCCGAGAGAGATTCCCTAGAGGTATCTACTGATCAGGAGCCAAAATGGCCCGCGTAATTACCGACGAAGAAAAACAGTATGCCCAGGAATTGCTGAAAAGAGCGCGCTGCGCAATGCGCGCGATCGAAAGTTACGATCAGGCAAAGATCGATAGGCTTTGCCAGGCCGTCGCGTGGGCCACGGCAAACGAAATGACATTCACGCGCCTCGCACATATGAGCACGGACGAAAGCGGATTGGGAGACCGCAACGGACGCCCAGCGAAACGATTCAAGATCTTGGGCATCCTTCGCGACGTTCTGCGGCAAAAGAGCATGGGCGTGATTGAAGAAATTCCGGAGAAAGGAATTGTGAAGTATGCGAAACCCGCCGGGGTAATAGCTTCGCTTGTGCCAGTGACGAACGCGGCGCTCACGGAAGCGGGAAACGGAATATTCGCGTTGAAGTGCAAGGATGCGATCATATTTTCGCCACATCCAGCCAGCAAGAAGACGACAAATGAGACGGTTCGCATCATGCGGGCAGCGCTGAAGAAGCAGGGTGTCCCCGAAGATGTCTTTCAGTGCATCGAAAAGCCCAGTATCCCGCTCGCGCAGGAATTGATGTCCATTTGCGACCTGACCATCGCTACCGGCGGCCCTGCGATGGTGAAGTCTGCGTATAGTTCTGGCAAACCGGCATACGGAGTTGGCGCGGGGAATTCTACGATGGTGATCGACGAAACGGCAAACATTGAAGAAGCCGCGCGCAACACGCGCATCAGCAAGACCTCGGACTTTGGCTCCGGCTGTTCGGCCGACGGCAATCTCGTCGTAGAGGCCTCGATCTACGACCGCTTTCTCGATCAACTGCAAAAGGAGGGCGGTTACCTCGTCACGAGCGAAGAGAAGCAATTACTGCAGAACATTATGTGGGATTCAGAAGGCCACCGAACGCCCAATACCGTCGCGCGCTCGGCTCACAAAATGGCTGAAATGGCTGGTTTCACAGTTCCCGAAGGCAAGACGTTTTTGATCGTCAAAGAAGACAAAATCGGCAAGGAATATCCTTTTTCAAGCGAAAAGCTTTCGGTCGTGCTCGCCATCTTCAAATACAGCGGTTTCGAGAATGCCCTCGAGATGGTGAAGCAGATTTATGCGGTTGGCGGAAAAGGCCATTCCTGCGGGATTTATTCGTTCGACGACGATCACATTCATCGGTTGGCGCTCGTCGCGCCCGTAAGCCGCATAATGGTACGCCAGCCGCAATCGAAGGCAAATTCGGGCGCGTTTACGAACGGCATGCCGATGACTTCAAGCATGGGTTGCGGTATCTGGGGAGGCAATGTCACGAACGAGAACATCAGCCTCAAGCACTATATGCAAGTCACATCGGTGAGCCGGCCTATTGCCGAAGACCGCCCGTCGGAAGCCGAACTCTTCGGCGACTTCTACAACTCAGAAACCTTTTAGATTCCGTCTGCGGACGGCACCCACCAGAAGGCAGTTAGAAACGAGTTTTCACGAAAAAGGCTGCTGTCAGTTGAACGTGGCGCTGCAAGCTCGATGCGAGACACATTGTTCAGTCTCAGTCGAAATAATCTATCTACAATTTCATCTACAGCACTGTCGCTCACAAAACAGAACGCGCGTTCATCGTTATGAAGTGGTTGGTGGACGTGGCCGGGATCGAACCGGCGACCCCCTGCTTGCAAAGCAGCGCGGCCATACGCCATAAGCTATTTTGCGTCATCGCTTCCACAGAAAATAATCCACTTAAGACACTTCGGAGCATGTGGCTGGCTGTATCCGGATGTGGGCGTCCGTCGCTAGAGTCACTACAAAAGTCTCGACAGTCCATCCGGTGGCTTTGCGATCCGTGCGGGTACGTCTGATGGAGCTCACACGGGAGCAAAGCTACAAGC
>JBOGMU010000007.1:0-2703 GCA_050746865.1 Candidatus Acidiferrales bacterium | reverse complement strand
TTGCTGTGGCTGTCAACCTCGCAGTGGCGGCTCTGAGTTTGCTGGTGGCCGGTGTGACGCCATTTTCGGCTGGGCTTGATCCTACGGCGGAGACATCGCCGGCGGCGTCCGGCGAGATCAAGGACCGACCGTGGCAAGTTTACGCGACGATTGCTCTTTCGGGCGCGACGGCGCTTGGCGCCGAAGTTGTGTGGACGCGGACGCTTGCGATGGAGTTGCTGGCGACCGTTTACGTCTTCTCGATTATTTTGGCTGTGTTCCTGACAGGGCTCGCAATTGGTAGTTGGGCGGGCTCGCGCGTGCTGCGGAAGATGAATCCGGCGGTTGCCCTAGGGTGGTCACAGATTTTGCTTACGCTTGGCATTGCGTGGACGGCCTATACCATGATTCATTCGCTGCCGTGGTGGAACGATGACGTTCTCACCACGTCTGACGCGTGGCGGATGTATTCACTGGATTTGAAGCGCGTGTTTTACGCCGTGCTGCCGGCGACGCTCTTTTGGGGCGCCAGTTTCCCCCTGGCGTGCGCTGCCGTCGCGCGGCCTGACGAAGATTCGGGCAAAGTAGCGGGCGGCATTTATGGGGCGAACACACTGGGCGGTATTGTTGGCGCGCTGGCCGTCAGTCTCTCGTTGATTCCCTGGATCGGGTCGCAAAATACGCAGCGCCTGCTCGTGGTCGTTTCCGCCTTGAGCGGTTTGCTCGTCTTGCTTCCCTACTTGCGGCGATCAATAACGATCGCCGTCTCCACAACCCTCGCATTGATTGGCGTCATTTTCCTCGCATTCAGTATTAGCCCACTTCCGACGCAACTGGTCGCTTACGGAAGGTTCATGAGCAGTTGGGCGGGACAGTCAACTGATCTGAAAATGGTCGAAGGCCGAAATTCGTCCGTCGCTTATACAAAGTGGAATGATGGCGCGATCTACGTGAACGTCAATGGACACGTGGAAGCCACCACCGAGATGGCGGATATGAAGTTGCAGCGGATGGTCGGGCACTTGCCGGGTATATTGCATCCGAACCCGCAGAAGATTTTAGGAATTGGATTCGGCGCGGGGGTTTCGGCGGGGACGTTCACGCGTTATCCGAGCGTGAAGAGCATTACAATATGCGAAATCGAGCCCGTGATTCCGCCGAACTCGACCAATTACTTCGGCGATCAGAACTATCGCGTGATGAACGATCCGCGGACGAAGATCGTTTACGACGATGCGCGGCACTTCCTCCTGACCACGACGGACAAATACGACATCATCGCATCCGATCCCTTGGATGTTTTCGTGAAAGGAACGGCAGCGCTCTATTCAGAAGAATACTTTAACGTGGTGAAGCAGCACCTGAATCCCGGTGGCTATTTCACGCTTTATGTTCCGCTTTATGAGACATCCGAAGCGACAATCAAGAGCGAACTGCTTACCTTCTTCAAAGCATTTCCGTATGGGACGATCTGGGCGAACAATCGCGACGGCGAAGGCTACGACATGGTCTTTCTGGGTCAAGCCGAGCCGTTAAGAATCGATGTGGACGCGGTGCAGGATCGCCTGAAGAGGCCGGACTACGACAAGGTGCGTGAGTCGCTCGCCGGTGTCGACGTGCACTCTCTTCCGGACCTGCTTTCGGTGTACACGGGCAACGCGACGGATCTTGATCCGTGGATTCATGATGCGGCGATTAACCATGACGGTGATCTGCGGCTGAGTTATCTGGCCGGCTGGGGAATCAATTCGCAGATTGCGGACTCGCTTTACAAACAGATGGTCCAGTACCGGCACGATCCGCCATCGATGCTCGTGGGATCCAAACCTCTGGTGGACGCCGTGACGAACGCTATTCACTCCGGGCCGGTGGAGTAATCCCGACGCTCGCAAGGTCGCCATGCCGAGTGGCGCTTTGAGTGACTCGTAAAAATTAGCCGCTACCGAACTGTGCGGATTCATGCAGAATGGGCGGCATGGCATCGGCAGAATCGAGCGTTCAGATTGGCAGATGGAAGCGTCTGGACGGAATCGATTTGCTTCGCGGTCTCGCAATCTTCTTCGTCCTGATGAACCACGTCAATATCCGGCTGCTCGGAGCCGGGGTCCTTTACACGAAATTCCTGCCGGCGCAGTTGGTGCATTTCCTTGTCTGGAACGGTCAACTCGGCGTTCAAATCTTCTTCGTGGTTTCCGGATTTCTCATCACTTCGATTACTCTGCGGCGCTGGGGTCAACTTTCAAAGGTAGATCTGCGAGACTTCTATGTTTTTCGCTTTGCCCGCATTGCGCCGCTCCTATTCCTGTTGCTTGCAATCCTTGCGGCCTTACACTTCACGAGTGTCCCTCGCTTTATCGTCCAGGCGAAAACGGGCGGGCTCGGCCGTGCTTTGCTCGCCGCACTCACATTTCATGTCAACGTTCTTGAAGCGCGGCGCGGCTACCTCCCGGCAAATTGGGACGTACTGTGGTCGCTTTCCGTCGAGGAGATGTTCTATTTGTTTTTTCCGCTTGCTTGCCGAATTTTTGGGCGCAGTAAATTGTTTCTCCTGATGCTTGTCACTTTTGTCGTGCTAGGCGCTCCTGGGCGCACGTTGTTCGCTCATGGAAATGAAATATGGTCGGAGTATTGTTACCTCGGAGGCGCGGAGGGAATCGCGCTGGGCTGTTTGACCGCCATCATTGTTTCGCGAATTCGCTTTTCCCGGTCCGCGCTACTCGCGCT
>JBOGMU010000006.1:0-2485 GCA_050746865.1 Candidatus Acidiferrales bacterium | reverse complement strand
GAGCCTGATCCAGAAGGCGCAAGTTTTATTGGGGCTTTAAAGGAGCAACTTGGTCTGCGGTTGGTCTCAACAACCGCGCCGGTAAGTGAAATTGTGATCGACCATATCGAAGAGCCGACACCGAATTAGCTTTTGCAGTCGTAGCGGCCGCCGTTGCGCGCGGTTTTAGCGCGCGTTTCTTGGTGGCGTCTTTTGACGTTGTTAGGAACAAGAGTGAATGGCCTAATGAACAAAATTCTCACCCGATTACGGGTCGATCCCATAGGCGTCGCCATGCCCGGCCCCCGATTGCCGCAGCGCATTCACGGCATCATCGAAGCTCGCTCGTCCACTCGAATTTCGCGCAAACGCGTTGCGCTCCTTGTGGCCGCATGCGCTGCAATTTGCCTAACCTTCATTGTAGTGACGCTGAGTAAGGCGCAGGCGACACAAATGCCCGGCGCAAAAATGTCGTTTGAGGTCGCTTCGGTAAAACAGGACAAGGACGGGCATCCATATTCGAATTTTCCGCTAGGACCGGGGAACAGCTATTCGGCCAATGGCGGTCTTCTTTCGGCAAATGATATACCTGTGTCGGTCTACATCGGCTTCGCATATGGGCTCACGACGTACCAACGATACGCACTCGACACACAGCTGCCCAAATGGGCCAAGGACGAACGGTTCGACATTCAGGCCAGAGCGAACACAAATGCCACAAAAGATCAAATGCGAATGATGATGCAATCATTGCTTGCCACTCGATTCAAATTCGCGGCGCATACGGAGACGCACGAAGGCCCGATCTTTGCGCTCGTTCTGGCAAAACCGGGAGAAGTCGGGCCGCAACTTCATTTGCGATCGAGCGATTCGCCCCCGTGCGGCGCGTTCACGCTATCGCCTTCCGCCAGGTCGGCCGATGGATCGCCCATGGCTTGTGACGTCTTTTTAAGTCTGGTCGACACCGGCCACATAAAAACGAGCGCGCGCAACGTGACCTTACAAATGATCGCGGGAGCATTCCCTCTTGCCGGAATGCCGGCGTTGGACCGCCCAGTAGTGGACGAGAGCGGACTTACCGGAAATTACGATTTCAGCATCGATTGCGCGCGAGAAAGCACAACCGCACCAGATGCCAAATCAGCCGAGCCCGGCCCGACGTTTCTCGAAGCGCTGCAAGATCAACTCGGCTTAAAACTGGTGTCCAAAACAGGCGAGGTCAACACGCTCGTAATCGACCACATCGAGCAGCCAACACCGAACTAGATTTTACTTTCATAGCTCGGTTTGCGGGCGTTTTCGGGGCGTCGATTTTGCGTTTGGCGTTGGTTTCGAAAAATGCAGCATGCCCTAGAAATCGTGCTCTTGCCAGTATATTTAGATATGGCGGAGAGGGTGGGATTCTAAGTCTGGTCTAGCTCGACCGAATTCTTACCCGCTTGCGCGCTGTTTTGAGCTGTGGCGAATCACACTCATCCATTCCAGCCACAGCGCCACCATCGAAACGTGATCCAGCAGGAAGCTGTCGTGTGTTACCAGTGCCAGCGCCCCGCGATATTCCGGCAGACTCTCTTGCAATATTTCCAGCGTTCAAAATATTTCGAGGTTCTGGATCACCCCGGTCGAGCTCTTGTCCCATAAAATTAACCGCATAACTACGGTGATTAACTCTTTGTGATAGTACCACTCGAATTGACGACGACGATTCGAAAGATGGACATAACCTATATAAGCCGCCTTAGTCTGCGAGTTGTCGCGGCGCTTTGTCATACCTTCCATCGGTATGCTCGGGAGCAATCTATGCCTGATTTTAAGCCTGCTAACGCCACGGTTTTAGTCGCCGACGACAATGACGCCAATCTTGAACTTCTTTCTGGAATGTTGTCAGTAGCGGGTTATCACGTTGTCTGTGCCAAGAACGGGGATCAGGCAATGGACGCTGTCCTTGAAGGAACCGTGGACATCGCCCTTCTCGATGTCGTAATGCCCGGTCGATCAGGTTTTTCTGCGTGCCAGCAAATCAAGTCGAATGACCAAACAAGACTGACACCCGTGGTCTTGGTCACGGGTTTGACGAATACAGATGATCGCATTCACGGAATCATGTGCGGCGCAGACGACTTCCTGAACAAGCCGGTGAACAAGCACGAACTTCTGGCGCGCGTTCAGTCACTTCTGCGTCTTAAGTCGTTTACGGACGAATTGGAAAATGCGGAGACCGTCCTTTTCAGCCTGGCCACGAGCATCGAAGTGAAGGACCCGTACACGGAAGGACACTGCGAGCGGCTCTCGGATTACTCAGTGACTCTGGCGCGTAAGATTGGCTTGCCGGACGAGTTGCAAGTGGCGCTTCGCCGTGGCGGCATTGTTCACGATGTTGGAAAAGTCGCGGTACCGGAGCACATCCTCCTCAAACCGGGGCCACTGACCGCGGACGAATGGAAAATCATGAAGCAGCATCCGGTGGTGGGCGAGAGAATCTGCCGGCCGTTGAAGTCTTTCCGCC
>JBOGMU010000005.1:0-47934 GCA_050746865.1 Candidatus Acidiferrales bacterium | reverse complement strand
GATCATGATGGGTATATATCTGTCGGGAGTTCGCAACGGCGCGCCGCCCAAGACTGATCCTGCTGAGACGATTCCCTTCCGCCGGCTTTATTTGCACTCGTTGGTGCGCACGTCGGAAGGCGCAAAGATGTCAAAGACGAAAGGCACCGGCGTCGATCCGCTGCAGCTCACGCAGGAGAACGGCACGGATGCGTTGCGTTACATGCTGGCGAGCATGGCCGCTCCGGGGACGGATATTGTCCTCAGCGAGGACCGCATTCTTGGCGCGCGCGCGTTTGCGAACAAAATTTGGAATGCGGCGCGCTTTTTGTTTGTGAATCTGGATAAACGCGAGGCGGAAGGCTTTTCGCTCGACGACCTGGCGGGATTCGAGGTGCGGGCGAAGGCGCCTTATGCTTTGCCGGGCGCGGCGTCGTTGCCGCATCGGTGGATTTTTTCGCGGCTTGCAGCAGTGATTGCGCAAGTGAACGATGCGCTGGAGAATTTTCGTTTTCACGAGGCGGCGCAGGCGATCTATCAATTTTTCTGGGGCGATTTCTGCGATTGGTATATTGAGTGGGTGAAGCCGCAGCTTAGCGCGACAGAACGTGCTATCGCTATTCCGTCGTGGCGGAATATTTTCGCGGCTTTGGATGCAGCGCTGCGGTTGCTGCATCCTGTGATGCCTTTTCTTACTGAAGAGCTTTGGCACCGGATGCCGCAGCCGGGTGGCGCGCGTTCGATTGGGCTCGATCGCTTTCCTGAGGCCAGCGCGAATTGGGCGGACGCGACGGCCGAAGCCAACGTCGCAACGTTACAGGAGATCATCGTTGCGGTACGGAATATTCGCGCGGAGATGAAGCTTGATCCGAAGCGCAAAGTGGCTGCCGATTTTTCGAGCGCTCATGGTGAGGTCCGCAATCTGGTTCACGAGCAGCAGTTTTTGGTGCTGCGACTCGGCGCTCTCTCTGAGTTGCGGATTTCAGATAAGGCTTTGGACCCAGTCGGCGCGATGATTCGTTCAACAGCGCAATTCGATGTGCGGATTGCTTATGGCGAGGGCGTTGATAAGGCGGCGGAATCCGCTAAGACAAAAAATGAGATCGAGCGGCTAGAAAAGGATATTGAATCGAAGCGCGCGCGCCTGGCGGATGAGACCTTTCAGAGTAAGGCGCCTGAAAATGTCGTGCGCAACATGGAGAATACCCTGCGCGAACGCGAGATTGAGTTGCAGAAGATGCGGGAACGGCTGAAGCAGTTTGCGTAGTCGGCAGTGGATTGTTTTCTGAACTGCGCCACCGAATCGCGGAATACAATGTTTTGAGATGCGACCGAGCAGACCTTATCACTCGCCGCTGAGTCTTGCATCCCGCTTGACTGAGTAAACAGAGAATATTCGATAGGGACCTGGCTCGCTGTCGTTGAAGGCTCCGTTTGTTACGTTCTTCTCGGCATCTTCCAACGATTTTAATAAGCAGTGAGAATTTGTTGGCGGTTCCTGCGCCAAAGAGTTACAGGAAAGAGGCGAACACTCAGGCACGTTTTTACAGAAGAAAGTAGCCACGTCGAAGCCCTCCAATTGTTTCCCGGCAGCTACGAATGCCTCCGTCTTGAACTGGTGATCGGGACCGTAAGGATGCCACTTTCCGCCGTCAAATTCCTTTTCGTAAACCTCATAATAAAATAGGGTCTTTCCGGCGAGGTCAATTGAATTTTCTCTCGCGATATCGTGAATTATTTTCGGCGAGTCGAATAGCCAGAATCCGTTGTGCTTCCAATCGTGAATATAGTCATCGAAGTCGCTGGATACGCATCCGCTGACGGAGTAAATGTCATTTACCTGGTCCGCCGAGAGCCAATCAGGTCTCATGCGAACTCGCTTCGCCATATAGCCAGCCGGAGTCATATGGCGTTACTTTGCATCGAAGGCAACTGCTGCGGAGATCAATCCAACTAATGCGTAATCGTGAACTGCCCTGTGCCTCTTAGCCGCTTCGCTTGTTCGCATGGCAGTGGTCGCGTATTCTTAGCGTTCCCAATGGCTACGAAACAAGCAAAAACTCTGCCGGGCATGACCGACCGGCGCATCGACGCATTGCTGACGCTGCTCGCCGAGAATGCGACGATCGTGATCAGCGGCGCGAAGATCGCGAAAGAGATCGGCGTCTCGCGGCAGCAGGTGTTTCGGTGGGTCGAGAAGCTACGCACGCTTGGTGTGCGCGTGAAAGGACATCCGCGTACCGGGTATCACATCGAGCGTGTGCCGGACATTCTGGCGCCGCAGATGCTGAGCCACCGGCTGAGCGGGACGGCTTTCGCGAAACGCATCCATCATTTTTTCAAAGCGGATTCGACAAACACGATTGCGATGCACCTTGGCGAGGCGGGCGAGCCGCACGGCGCGATTGTGTTGGCGGAAGATCAGACGGCAGGGCGTGGGCGAGCCGGGCGAAGCTGGCTCACGGAAAAATCCTCTGGAATTTCGTGTTCTGTGCTAGTGCGCCCGCCAATTCCGCCTGCGCACGCGCCGCTGCTCACGATCGTAGCAGGTCTCGCAGCGAGGGATGCGGCAGCAGAAGAACTGACGGCAACGCCGGACATTCGCTGGCCGAACGATCTGCTCGTACGCGGACGAAAATTCGGCGGCATTCTTACGGAGATGCACGCCGAGCCGGACCGGCTGCATTATGCAGTGATCGGAATCGGGATAAACGTGAATCAGAGCAAGATGCCGACGGAAATTGCCGATATCGCTACGTCTCTGCGGATCGAAACGGGGAAAACACATTCGCGGCTCGAACTGCTGGTCAGGTTGCTGCGGAATTTGGACCGCTACTACAATCTTTATCTCACGGATGGTTACGCGCCGATTTTGCGGCGTTTTGCGGAGGTTTCCAGCTATTTTCGAGGCAAGCGCGTGCGCATCACGACGGCGCGCGAGATGTTCACCGGCACGACGGCAGGACTCGAATCAAGCGGCGTGCTGCGAGTGGCGCGCGATGATGGACGCGGGACCGAGGCAATTCTTTCGGGTGACGTGGCGGAGGCGGAGTGATGCTGCTGGCGATGGATGTCGGGAATACGAACACAGTGCTGGGCGTCTTTCGCGGGAAAGATTTGGCAGCGAACTGGCGGCTTACGACGGCGCGCGATCAAACCGTGGATGAATACGGGATTCTTACGCGCGATCTTTTCACGCTGGCTGGATTGGAACCGCGGGAAATCGAGGGCGTGATCATCAGCTCGGTGGTGCCGCCGCTCGATGGGACATTGGCAGGGATGGCGGAGCGCTACTTCAAAAAGAAGGCGCTCTTCATCGAGCCCGGAGTGAAGACGGGCATGCCGGTTCTTGTGGATGTGCCTTCGGAGGTTGGCGCGGATCGAATTGCGAATGGCGTCGCGGCGATCGAGAAATATGGCGCGCCGTGCATTGTGGTGGACTTCGGCACGGCAATTAATTTCGACGTTTTCTCGGCGCGCGGGGAATACGTCGGCGGCACACTTGTGCCTGGGATCGGGATCGCGGCGGAGGCGCTGTTTTCGAGGGCGGCGCGGCTTTTTCGCGTTGAGGTGAAAGATCCCGGCAGAGTGATTGGCACAACGACGGCGTCGCAGATGCAAAGCGGACTCTTTTACGGCTACACGGACCTCGTCGACGGGATTTTGGGTCGCATCAGGAAAGACATCGGCGAGAAGGCCAAAGTGATTGCGACGGGTGGGCAGGCACCACTGATTGCGGCGGCCTCAAAATACATTGAAAAAGTCGATGAGCACCTGACGCTAGACGGCCTGCGCATTATCTGGGAAAGGAACCAGGCCCCGGCGCAACACAGCGCAGGCAAGAAGAAATAAGCCGTGGCATCGTTCAACTACTTCAATTACTTCACGGAAATCGAAGAATATTTCTGGAAGAAGCGGGGCGCACACCTGCTGGTTTCGCCGCTCGATTGGGCGATCGTCGAAACGTGGCAAAAGGCAGGTATTCCGCTTCCGGCTGTGCTGAAAGGAATTGACCGCGCGTTCGAGAGCTGGACGCGTTCGAAGCGCGCAGCGGGCGGGCGTCAGCTAAAGAGCCTCGCGTATTGCGTGGATGCGGTGCTCGATGCGGCCGAGGAAGCGCGCGAAGCCCAGGCAGGTATGGGTCCGGAGGCGGGTCGCGCTCAGGCGAAGGAACCGTTCTCACGCGAGGAGTTGGAAAAATATTTTGCGCGCAATGCGGCCCGGCTGCGAGCCAGTGCGCAGAAATGCCGGGAGCACAAGCCGGCGATGGCTGCGCGTTTTGAAGAAACGGCTGCTCGACTTGACGATGTGGTTTTGTTGATCCGTGCACCTGGTGCGCTTGATCTGGAAGATATTGAACGGCGCTTGACCGTGCTGGAAGAAAGGCTTTCGGCTGCGCTTTCGGCGGAGGCGGACGAAGAGTCCATGCTTTCGATCCGCCGCGAAATGGATCGCTCGCTGACACCTTACAGGCGTAAGATGTCCGCGGCGCAATTGGCACAACTCGAACGCCAGTATGTGCAGAAGCGGCTCTTTGAATTGATGGATGTGCCGCGGCTCAGCTTGTTTTACCTGACGTAGCATTCGCGGCCGGGAATTCTGTTTCTAAACGCTGGAGCGACTGTGTTCTCAAAGACGTTCTCACCATGCGCCGTTGCCTCCCTGCAATTTCAATGCACTTGCGTGATCCGCATTTCCACGCGCCGACGGGCTGCCTGCACAGCTAGTATGGTTCCATGGAACTGAAGATCGAAAAACTCGTGTACGGCGGCGATGGGCTCGGGCATGACTCGGGCGCGACGGTTTTTGTACCCTACGTGCTTCCGGGAGAAGCGGTCGTCGCGACGCCCATTGAAACGAAGAAAAAGTTCGTGCGTGCGAGCCTTGCACGCGTAGCAGCGCCGTCGCCGCAACGAATTGCTGCGCCCTGTCCGTACTTTTCGATGTGCGGCGGCTGCAACTACCAGCACATTCCGTATGATGCGCAACTTGCTTATAAGGCGGAAATTCTTCGCGAGACGCTTCGCCGCATTGGCCGCGTGGATTGGACGGGCGAAATCACGACGCATGGCTCTCCGCCTTACGGTTATCGGAATCGGGCACAATGGAAAATCAGGCCTCGGGAAAAGTCCGAGGACGGGCCCGCAAAGAAGACCTACGAACTTGGGTATTTTCGCGCGAATTCCACGGCTCTTTGCCCGGTCGAACAGTGCCCGATTGTCTCGCCGCTGCTCGAACGCACTCTCAAGTCAATTCGATCGGCGCTCGTGGCAGGCGAACTGCCGCGCGAATTGCGCGAAATGGAAGTTTTTGCAGATTCAGCAGACGCTAAGCTGTTGCTGAACGCCACATTCGCGGGCTTCCCCGCTCGCGCGGATGAGTATGCGGCGAAGTTCCGCGCGCTTGTGCCGGAAATTGAGAGTCTGCTTTTTCACGAGCCATCTCGCGAGCGCATGGAGTTGGATGGACCCGGTTTTATTACGTGCGAAGCGGCGGGCGAACACCTTCGCGTAGGACATTTCTCGTTCTTTCAGGTGAACCGCTTCCTTACGGATGAGTTGGTCAAGACAGTCGTCGGCGATGTGTCGGGAACCACTGCGTGTGATTTGTACGCGGGTGTGGGACTTTTTTCCCTGCCGCTTACCCGGAGATTTCAGAGAGTAATCGCGGTCGAATCGAATCCCGCGGCGGTACGCGACCTGGAATCGAATGCGGCGCAAGCGGCGGGGCTTACGGTGCGTACGGCCGAAGTTGAGCGCGCCATCGAGCGTATTAAGGAGAAGATCGATCTGATTGTGCTCGATCCACCGCGCGCCGGACTTGAGCCTGGCGCGGCCACCCGTCTGGCGCGAATGGGCGCGCAGCGGATTACGTATGTCTCGTGTGAACCGCCAACGCTCGCGCGCGATTTGGCCGTGATGCTGCAGGGCGGGTATAAGGTTCGTAGCGTCGATTTATTCGATCTTTTCCCGCAGACATTTCATATGGAGACGGTTGTCAAGCTGGAGCGACACGAGTGAAACTGCCGCTGCTGTGGCTCACGGTAGCGTTTGCCACAGGCATTACATTGGCGCACTACCCACATTTTTCTGTGACTGAATGCGCGATTGCTTCGGCGGTTTCGACCTTCATAGCGGCGATTTTTTTGTGGCGCAAACATGTCCCAATTGCGTGGTCTATCGCTCTGATCGCCTGGGCCGCCACGGGAGCTACTGCTGCGCGCGTTCAAGCTGGAAAAACCGATCCGCTTAACGTTGGGCAACTCATCGCGGCGGGCCGACTGGATACGTCGTCGCCTTTGCGTTGGGAAGGTCGATTGCGCGCCAATCCGGCCGACCGGCCTTGGGGACACGAGTACCTGATCGATCTCGATCAAGTGGAAGTTTCGGGCGTTGCGACCGCCGTTCATGGCGGCCTGCGCGTGACGCTTTATGGCGACACGCCGGACGCTTCAACCGACAATGCCAATCTGCGCGCGGGCGATCTCGTGGAAGCGCTGGTGAAGGCGCAACCGCCGCGCGATTTCAACGATCCCGGTGCGTTCGATGCGAAAAGCTATCTCGCCGCTCAAGGCATTGACCTGACCGGCTCGCTGCGAAACGCCAAGCTGCTGACTCTAATTGGCCGGCCGCAGCCGGGCTTGCGCCAACGGTTGGCTCACATCCACGGGGCTCTCCTAACGCACATTGACCAACTGTTTTCGCGGCAGCCTGAGAGTGCGGCGCTGCTTCGAGCGATGTTACTCGGCGATCGCAGCTTCGTCGATACGGCGACCGTCGTTGCATTCCAAAAGACAGCCGCGTACCACATTCTCGTAGTGGCAGGCCTTCACACAGGCGCTTTGGTGGTTTTCCTTCTTTGGCTGTGCGGCCGACTGAGATTGAGCATCGCGCCAACGATTCTGATCACGCTCGGAGCGCTCGCGGCATACGTTGGCGTCGTCGAAGATCGCGCGCCGATTCTTCGTGCGGCGTTGATGGCGGCGATTTACTTGCTGGCCAGGCCTCTTTTCCGGCGCATTGATCTGCTGAATGTCGTCGCGCTCGCGGCGCTCTGCCTTCTCATTTGGAATCCCGCTTTTATCGCGGATTCCGGGTTTCAGCTTTCGTTTTTGGCGGCCGGAGTGATCGCCGCACTTGCCGTGCCCTGGATGGAGCGAACGACTGCGCCATACCTTAGGGGCTTGGCGCATCTGGGGGACGTGACACGCGACGTAGCTCACGCGCCAAAGATAGCGCAATTTCGGATCGAGGCGCGTGCCACGGCAAAGTGGCTCTCAACGCGCTTTCCGCGAGCAATCGGACCGCGCTCAACCGCGCTCATTACAATTCCCACGCGGCTGGCGCTGCGCGTGTACGAACTTTTCTGCCTTTCGGTCGCCATTCAACTAGGCATGCTGCCGCTACTCGCTCACGATTTTCATCGCGTCAGTATTTCGGGCCCGATCAGCAACATTCCAGCGGTACTCCTCACGGGAATTATCGTGCCCTTCGGCTTTGTATGTCTTGGGGCCTCATTTTTGTGGGCGCGGGCGGCAGTGTTGCTGGCACGAATTCTCGCATGGCTCACCTTGATGCTCCTTCATTCCATTCAGTGGTTCAGCGGGCTGCCTCGCCTGTCGTACCGTATTCCGGGACCACCGCTCTGGCTCGTCGTGGCCTTTTTCATCGCGCTCGCACTGTTTGCGGCATTTGGCAGGCGCGTGGTGTCACAGCGGCGTGGACGAGCGGCTCGACGGCAACTGCCCCCGCCTATACGCTGGCAGGAATGTGCGGCGGCCTTTGCCTTTATTGCGGCAGGGCTGCTCATTGCGACTTGTCCGTTCGCGCCAAGGCTCGCTCGCGGGAAGACTGAAGTTACGGTGCTCGATGTGGGCCAAGGCGACTCGATTTTTGTTTCGTTTCCTAATGGGGAAACGATGCTTGTTGACGGCGGCGGGCTGGCGGGGTCGGAGTGGGTTAAAGGGATGCGGTCAGCGCCCGACGTGGGCGAAGAGGTTGTCTCGCCCTATCTCTGGTCGCGCGGCATCAAGCGACTGGATATTGTGGCACTCACGCACGCGCATGAGGATCATCTCGGAGGCCTCGCCAGCGTACTCTCCAATTTCCATGTTAGCCAGCTTTGGATCGGTCGAGACGAAAATACGGCTGAGTTCCGTAGTCTGATCGCAGAAGCACGGCAGCGCGGCGTAACTGTCATTCACAAATCGGAGGGCGAAAATCTCGCTTGGGGCGCGGTTCACGGCACCATCTTATGGCCGCCCGTCGAAGAACCCGTCGATGAGGCCTCCAATGACGATTCGCTCGCGATGCGGATCGAAGATGGAGCGACGAGCTTCCTGTTGACCGGAGACATCCAGGCGGCAGAAGAGCGAAAAATTCTAGCCGAGGGCCTGCCGCTAGCTTCGGGCTTTTTGAAAGTCCCGCATCACGGCAGCAAGACCTCGTCAACTGAGCCATTCCTCGAAGCTGTCCAGCCGCACTTTGCGGCTGTTTCCGTGGGCGCAAACAATGCGTACGGACATCCGTCCGATAGCGTGGTGGAGCGATACGCTCAGGACGGGGTTCGCCTGCTGCGCACGGATCGCAGTGGGGCGATCACCGCTTCGAGCGATGGTCACACGATTTCTGTGCAGCCATTTGTCTCGATGGAACGCGCCACCTTAATGGCACAGACAAACAAACAGGATCAATAGCCGGAGCGGCAGCGAATGTACATCCGGAGCCACATTACTGCAACACCTAGTACGGTGCCGATCAGCGCCTTATATTCGCGGTTGCGCGAGTATTGCGACCATGAGAACTTCGCGGCTGAGGCGGAAGATTTTGCGGTGAACGAAGGAAAGAACAGCGGCACGCGCTTTGCGTATTCATGAAATGGTGCGCCGAAGCGCTTGCCGAGGTCTTCCTCCTCATTCCGCATGACGGCGTAATAGAAGACTGAAAAGTAGAGAGTAACGATCAGACCCGCCCAGAAGGAAGTTCCGGCGATCACAAAACCAGCCGCGAGAATCGCGCTGCCAAGATAAAGGGGATTACGCGTGCGCGCGTAAGGGCCGGAAGTGGCAAGCTCGCGGTCCTTGCGCAAATAGCCAGACGCATAACCACGAATAGCCAATCCAAAAGCCGATACAATGGCGCCGATCAAAATCATTCGCGGAGTGGGTGATGCGAGCAAAAGAAACAGCACGGCGACCGGATAGCCCGTTCGCACACGCCACCGCATCCAGAATTTCCTCTGCGCCAACAATCGCTCCGAAGTTTTTATTTCAACGCTCGAATCGCAATTCGTTACTCTAACAGAAGATGTCTCGCAGATAATTGGAGAGCGTCCGTGCGTTTCATGCGCATGTCGACGCGCGCGCCAATCGAGTCTCGATTGCGCGCACCACTTGCTCGACCTTGATCGAGAGCATCGAAGCGGCAAAGTCCTTGCCGCGCTTGTATGTGGTGACGCTTGCTCCCGGATTCCTCACGCTCACGTCGTCTCGCGAAAACGGACCATTTCGCGCAGGGTCAGTAGGACCGAATAGTCCGATGGTCGGCGCTCCCAAAGCGGACGCGAGATGCAGCGGCCCCGTATCCGCCGACACGACAAATCTCGCACGGCGCAAGAGCGCCATCAGCGGTCCCAAGCCGACTTCGATCAGCGCCATCGGCGAATCGCCTGCAGTTCGTTTAGCCTGCTCTGCCAGACCTTGTTCGCCCGGGCCAAACGTCAATACGCCGCGCCAGCCGTGGCTTTCGTATAAGCGACGATGCAATTCGCCGTAACGTTCGGCGGGCCAACACTTCGAACGCCAGCCACCGCCGGGATTGAGGACAAAGAATTCCGTCAAATTGTGAGTAGCAAGCGCACGCGAGACGATCTCTTCGTCTTGGGCCTGAATTGCCATTGGAAAACGGACACGCGACGCCCGCGCCCCTGTTGATTCGACGAGCGTCAGATTGTGATCGACTTTGTGTGGACCGCGAGGGTTCAGCGTTTGGGTATAGAGCAGCGCGGCCAGACCCTCGCGTGCATAGCTGCTTTTGAATCCGATTCGCTGGGGCACGCGCGCCCAAAGCGGCAGCAGCGCCGATTTGTAAAGCGCTTGAAAGTCGACCGCGCAGGAATAGTTTGCGCTACGCAATTTCTGGACGGTCGCGCGAATGCCTCCCGCGCTCTTTCGATCGAGCGCAATCACGTTTGAAATGTCGGGATTGCCTTCGAGCAGGCGCGCCCATTTAGCATCGACCACCCAGTCGATGTGTGAATTGGGAAACGAATCGCGCAATGCGCTGGCGGCAGGCAGCGTGTGAACGATGTCGCCTAACGATCCCAGCCGCACAAGCAGAAATTTTGCATCAGCCATCAGGTTGCCGACGGAGGCGCGTGAGCAAATGGCGCGTGGAATGGTCCTTGGGGTCTCCGACAATCGCCACGCGTATGCCAAGCGCCTCGGCGACGTCCCGCTCGGGCACGCTCGCAGCAGAATAGTCAGTCCCTTTAGCGTGGATATTCGGCTGAAGTTCGCGCAGCAACGCGCGCACGTCTCCCTCATCGAAAATAACGACGTAATTCACGGCTGCCAGGGCGGCCACCAAAGCCGCACGGGCGCGTTCGGTGAGGATCGGCCTTCCGTCACCTTTCAGCTTTTTCGTACTTGCGTCGGAATTAATTGCCACCACGAGAATGTCGCCTTCAGCGCGTGCCGCCTGCAAATATCGGACGTGGCCGGCGTGAAGCAGATCAAAAACGCCGTTCGCGAAAACTATAGTTAGGCCGGCGCGACGATGCTCGGAGAGAATGTCGCTCAGGCCTTCGCGCGAGACGATCTTTTCGCGGGTATCCATGGAAAGTCAGCGCTGGGCCGTAGCTTCGGCGCGCAGGGCATTCTCCAATTCAGCGCGCGTAACGGTCGCGGTACGGCGCTTCATCACCACAATGCCGCCCGCATAATTCGCAACATGAGCAGCCTCCAAGTAAGAGGCTCCCGCAGCCAGTGCAAGCGTGAACACCGCAATCACTGTGTCGCCCGCGCCCGTAACGTCAACAGCCTGATCCGAGCCGTAAACGGGAATATGATGAGCACCCCGAAATTTATTCGCTTTCTCCTCTGGCGCCTCGATTACAGCCAGACCGTCTTTGCCTCGTGTTACCACGAGCGCATCAAGCCCGAGTTCCCTCCGTGCGCGCGCGGCGACTTCCTCGAGTTTTTCGACGTTCGATCCAATTTCGGTATGAAACGCCTCTTGAAGTTCATATTCATTGGGAGTCGCAGCGGTGATTCGGCAGCCGCGATATTCCAGCAAGCGGTATCGAGAATCGAGCGTGATTCGCTTCGCATTCAATTTTTGCACTAACGCTGGTGTAGCCGCGCCAAATCCGTAATCGGAGACGAGCACGGCGTCGACGGCTGGCGCCGCGCGGCGGGCGTTCCGCTCCAACACGCTGATAGCTTCATCCGGCAATGCGCCCGAGGGCTCGCGGTCCACTCGCAATACTTGTTGTTCGGTGGTATGCGTCCACCCAGCGAGATAACGCGTCTTGACCGGCGTGGTCCATTCTTTGGCGCGAAAAATGCCGCGCGCGTTGATCTTTGCCGCGCGAAAGCGATCGAGCAATGCCTCCCCGCCCGCGTCATTCCCGACGACTCCGACGGCAAGGACATTTGCGCCGAGAGAAGCCAAATTCATGACGGCATTTGCGCCGCCTCCAGGATACGCGTCCGTGCGCCTGTGTCGCACGATCAGGACGGGCGCCTCGCGGGAAACGCGCGATATGTCACCCGAGACAAATTCGTCCAAAACGAAATCGCCAAGGACGCATATCGTCTGCCGCGAGAATGCGCCGATGATCTCCAATAGTCTTGCCAAATCAACGGAACTGTCCGTTTGGCGCGAGTTTGCGGCAGAGCGGTGACGGGCGCGCGGCAAATTTTCTCCTCAATGATTCAAATCGATGAAGCGAAAAAATAGCATAGACGAGGCGACCGGACCAAATTCACGGACGGCCTGCTTGAGAGCCGATTGCCTTGGAGCGGGATATGGCCACATTCGTCTGGATTTCGCGCCAAAAATCTTCGGCTTTGTCGAGCTGCATCGAGATTCTGCAATAAGCGACATCCATTGGAGGCGATTGCATTGCCGGCAGATTGAAGCGGTCTTTTTCCGTGCAGAGAAGTCCGTCCGCGCCAGCCGCGCGTGCTTGCTTTGCGATTTCGTCGAGTTCCGGTTGCGTGTAACGATGATGATCACGAAAAAAGCGTGGTCCGCAAATCTGAAAGTCCCATTCGCGCAGGTCCGAAATAAACGCGCTCGGATTCCCGATTCCGCAAAACGCAAACCATTTTCGCTTCCGCGCACTTTTGATTTCAACCTCCGTGTCATCGGCGGCGAGGCGGACGGAATCGAGCCACGGCCGCGCATAAAAAACAGGCGCCGCGGTTTCGCGACGGATGGCGGCTTCTACGGCTGGTGCGCGGCTGCTGCGGGTAATCACAATGATGTTTGCGCGCCGCAATGCGGTTTTCGGCTCGCGCAGGAACCCGGCTGGCAATAGCCTTCCTCCACCGAACGGATTCATCGCGTCAATCAGAACAACGTCCGCGTCGCGCGACAGCTGCAAATGCTGAAAACCGTCGTCTAGCACGAACCATTCGATGCCCTGCGCGACAAGCTCTGAACCGCGCGCATAACGGTCCGCGCCGATGCCAATCGTGATGGAAGCGCCTAATCGCGCTTTGAGCAGCCGTACCTCATCGCTCGTGGGTCCATCGGGACCCGCCGTACCGTGATATCCGCGCGTCAATATGGCGGTCCTTTTGCCTTCGTCGATTAAGCGCTGCGCGATCCATAAAACCGTCGGCGTCTTGCCGGTCCCGCCAACCGTGAGGTTACCAACACTGATCACGCGAGCGTCCAACCGATTCGATTTCACCAAGCCAGCTTCATAAGCACGGGAGCGCAAGCGTGTCGCGGCGCCATAAGGCACCGTAAGGGGCCATGCGAGCGTTTGCTTGAAATTCACGCTTTGCTTCCCTGGCGAGCGCCTAAAATGTCACGAATGTGGTCCAAGGTCCGCGCCGTAGCACGAGCGTTGCGAATAGAAAGGTTGCGCGCTGACTGTCCCATGCTTTCACGCAATGCATCGTTTTCGATGAGTTGCACCCAGACTTTTCCAAGCTGCGGGCCATTGCTGACCTGAATCCCCGCATCTGCAGTAAGAAACTGTTCGGCCATCTCGGAGAAATTTTCCATCGATCGCCCGAAGACAGGCGGCTTGCCGAACCATGCCGGCTCGAGAATATTGTGACCGCCCGAAGAGACAAGCGAGCCGCCAACGAACGCAGCGTCCGCTAACGAATAGATGGCGGATAGTTCGCCGATTGAATCGAGTATGAGAACGTCCGCATTCTCATCGAGTGCTTTCGCCAGGTCCAACCGGCTCCGGCGCACGACGTTCCAGCCTGCCTCGATAGCCAATCGGGACGCTTCGTCAAACCGGTCGGGCTTGCGCGGTGCGAGAATCATCAGCGCACGGCGCCATTGCCGCTGCACCGCATCGTATGCGGCAAGGACTGCTTCTTCTTCGCCACTCACGACGCTTCCAGCAACGACTGCCGGCCATCGCTCTTGTGCTTTGATCTGTGCCGCGAGCCACACGCCGAACTGCCCGAGCTTGGGCGGCGATGCGTCATATTTCAAATTTCCCGTCACAAAAATGCGCTCTTCGAGAGCTCCCATTTCGGTCAGGCGTGCTGCGTCTTCTTGTGTTTGCGTCAAAAACAGAGACGCATAGTGAAGCGCCTCGGTGAAGAAATCCTCCAGCAGAAATTTCCATCGCCTATATCGCGCAAACGAGCGCTTCGAAATTCGAGCATTCGCAAACACAACCGGAACGCCCGACTCATACGCTTCACGCAGGAAATTTGGCCAGATTTCGGTTTCCATGACGATCACGATTGCGGGACGGATAGCGCGCAAAGCCCGGCGAACTGCGCCGCTCGAATCGAGCGGAAAGTAAAATACTCCGGAGGCGGATTTGAGCCTCTCCCTGGCAAGCCTTTGACCAGTCTCAGTGGTTGTCGAGACGACGACCGGTCGCTCCGTAAACTGCTGCTTCAGTTGCGCCACGATTGGCTGTGCCGCAAGAACTTCGCCGACCGAGACGGCGTGTAGCCAGACGGCACCTCCTTTGGCACACGCATGGACGATATGGTCCGGCACGTGCCCAAGCCGTTCGCGAAGAGTTTGCCACGGCTCGCCGCGCCGCCAACCGCGGATAGCGTAATACGGTGCCAGTATCAGCGTCGCCAGCGCGGTGAGCAACTGGTACAGAAGCATCATGAATGGATTGCGGCGTTCAAGCAGAGCAACGCGATTTCCTCGCTCGGCACATTCGGTTGTGACAAACGCGGCAAATGGGATTTACGTATCGGCAAGATGCGATTATAGTGGCACTCGCTTAAAACGCGCACAACTTCCCGCAGTTCGTTAGCATCGGACAACGTGACAACATGAAGATTCCTCTATTCCTTGCTGCGCTCGTTCTATCGGGAGGCATTGCGTTCGGCCAAACTGCGCAGCCTGCCGCATCCATTCCGGCTCTGCCTCAGGATCAGCATGAGGGTATTACGATGTCCGTGGATGCCTACACCAAAGTGGCGCGCGGCAAGGAGAAATTCGGAAAAGCGAATCCTCTCGCGGTCGGAATCCTGCCGGTGGAAGTGTTTTTCAAGAACGACACGGACCTGCCGGTGAAACTGGACCTGGAGACGATCCAGCTTGAAGTGCACTCAAGCGGCGGTGGCAAACATCAGGACCTCGACTGGCTTGAACCCGTCGAGGTGGCGACGGCTGTAGCACATCCCAAGGGTCCTTCGGGGCCCAAGGTGCGGCGCTTCCCGCTTGGAGTGAACCTTCCAAAGGACGATAAACGCGACAAGATGCTCGAAATACTGAAGCCGCTGTCGCTCAATTCGGACATTATTCCGCCAAAGGGAACGATCCACGGCTTCCTCTTTTTCGACGTTTCAGGCCGAATTCCGGCGCCCGGGGATGCCACTCTTTACGTACCGGATTTAACGGTTGCAACGTCTAATAAGGCGCTAATGTTTTTCGAAGCTGCACTGCAAAGCGCGGACGTCCCTCAGCAGTGATGCAAAAAAGTTGAGCGTCATCGTGATTCGTACTTTGAAACAGTCCGACCGAGGTCGTTTGCTTCGGCCCGAGCCCCCGGTTATTATGGATGATTCATGCGAATCTTAGCCCTTTCCAGCCGACTCGCCGCCATAGTTGTGCTCCTGTGTTTAGGGGCATTTTGCGCGAGAGCCGCGTCGGATGATGCGGCAATCTTCCCTCTTTCCGAAGTCCATCCCGGGCTGAAGGGATACACGGACACGATCTTCTCGGGGGATACGGTCGAGCGCGTCGATCTAGAGGTGATCGGTGTCCTGCACAACGCCGTTGGCCCGAAGCAGGACGTAATCCTCGTTCGCCTGTTGGGCGATAAAGTTGCGCAGACGGGTGTCGTGGCCGGCATGAGCGGAAGCCCGGTGTATTTTGACGGTAAGCTTGCCGGCGCTCTGGCGCTGAAACTTGGCACATTCACGCGCGAGGCAATCGGCGGAGTGACGCCCATTTCCGAAATGATCGACGTGGAAAAGTCCGCCGCTGCCGCCACGTCCGAGCAGCGTGGCCTTACAGCAGCAGCCGCACCGGAGCAGATGACAATTCCACAAACTCTCTCTCGTGAGACGGGCGCAGGGGCGGGGCAAACACTGATTCCGATCGAAACGCCTCTAATCTTCAGCGGCTTGTATCCGCAGACGCTCGTGCAGTTCGGCAACGTTTTCTCTTCCTGGGGCATGGCGATGTCCGCCGGAGGCTCTGCTGCCCCGGCGCCGACCGATTCGAACCTTAAGCCCGGTGACATGATCGGCATTGACCTGATTCGCGGTGATTTTTCTGTGAGTTCCGGATGCACCGTTACGATGATCGACGCCGGACACGTTCTCGCCTGCGGGCACCCGGTATTTGGATTTGGTGCTGTGACGATGGGCCTTTCGCGCGCGCACGTCGTCATGACCCTGGCTTCCGCGCAAGAATCGACAAAGATTATCGATACGGGCGGCGAAATCGGGACACTGACGCAAGACCGCCAGACGGCTGTGATGGGCACTCTGGGCGCTGGCCCTGCGATGATTCCCGTTCACCTGACGGTCGATTCAGCGGGCGGGCAAAAACAGTACACGTTCGAAGTGGCGCCGATTGCGCAGCTGACGCCGCAGCTTGTAGCCGTCGCAACGTACAACGGTATCACGGGCACTCCCGAATATGGCGGTGGTAAGACACTCGAACTGGAAGGAACGATCTCGATAAAAGATCATTCTTCCGTCGAGCTGGAGAACACGTTTTCTGCGACGGATGCCACGGCGCAAACCGGCCTTGCCGCCGCGCTCTCCGTGCAGCAAACCTTTTCGGATATCTACTCGAATCCGTACGAAGTGCCGCAGATCAAGAATATCGACCTGCATGTGAAGGAGCTCACGGACCGCCGCTGGGCGACTATTGACAGCGTCTGGACGGACAAGACTGAGGTCCATCCGGGCGATACACTCGACCTGAAAGTTTTGCTGCGCCCCTATCGCGGAGCGGCGTTTGTGAAGGACATACCTATAACGGTTCCGGCGCAAACCGCGCCTGGAAACGTGGCCGTCGTAGTGAGCGACGCTTCTTATTTGAACAGGAATGTTCAGCTCGCCGCCTTCACCTCCGAAGGCAAGCTGCCAGGGCTCGAGCAACTGATTTCTTTGGTCAACCAGGAGCACCGCAACGACCGGCTTTATGCGACGCTCCTGCAGGCAACGCCGACGCTTCTTGTCGATGACAAGCAAATGCCCAATGTGCCTGCATCGGCGATTAACATTCTCGATGAGCGCCCGAATCCAGCAAGAGCGCGTCTCCAGTTGCAGTCCGCAGCCGGCGAATGGTCAGTCGACATGGATCAGGTGATTTCGGGACAGCAGTACGTGACGATTACAATCAAGTGAAATTGCACGTACAGGGCTGAGGCGCGAAAACGCGGACCGCCCGTCCGACCTGGGTTTTTCCAAGGAGAAGTTTGCGAATGACTCCTCGAAGAGTAATTTTGTGCGCCTTGCTGGCTTCCTTGTTGCCTTTGGCGGCTAGAGCCGAGCACACGCGTTTCTGGCGTCAATCGGATTACGGCGACTTTCAGCGTGGAACTGCCACGGGTGTGGCCGTCCGCAGCGACGGAAAGATCACTGTCGCCCCTCGTTTTGAGTCGTTTGCGGATCCCAATATGTCGTTCCTTTGGACGCTGCGCTTGGATCCCCAGGGGCGTTTGTATGCCGCAGGCGGATCAGATGCGAAGGTGCTTCGATTCGACCGGACGGGTAAACCGACGACTGTCTTTGAATCTTCTGAGCTCGCCGCGCAGGCAATCGCCTTCGATTCCAAGGGCGATCTGTTCGTCGGCACGTCGCCTGACGGCAAAGTGTACAAAGTAACGCCCGACGGGACAAAAACAGTCTTCTTCGATCCGAAGGCCAAATACATCTGGTCCCTTGCCGTCGATTCTCAAGGCGACGTATTTGTCGGCACGGGTGACAAGGGCCAGATTCTTGTTGTTTCGCCGGACGGCAATGGCAAGGCGTTTTACGATAGTGACCAGCGCCATGCGCGTGCGCTCGCGCTGGATTCAAGGGGCAATCTTCTCGTCGGCACAGAGCCTGACGGCTTGATCTTGCGGATTCCAATCGTGCGCAAGAATTCGTCAGCGGCTCCCGAGGCCGGCTCTCCTTTTGTTCTCTACGAGACCAGCAGAAAGGAAGTCACTTCCCTGCTGACGGATGCCAATGGGAACATTTACGCAGCTTCGATCGGTGAGAAAACGCGCGGCCCCAATGTTCCGCTCACGACGGCTGCGCCACAGGCTACGGCTTCCGCTGCGAGGGCGGCTGCGCCAACGACTCCGAATGCCCAGGTAACGGTCACTGTGCGAGAGCAGCAACCGCAACCCGCATTATCCCAACCGAATATTCCGGCTTCTTTTTTGGGCACTTCTGCCACGGGAGCCCAAGTCGTGAAAATTGCATCGGACGATTCACCGCAGCAGCTCTGGTCGTCGCGCGATCAGATCGTCCTATCCGTCGGACTCTCGCCCGACGGCAAACTTTTGCTTGGCACCGGCAACCATGGCGATATTGTTCGACTCGAAGGCAGCGGTCTTTATTCGAATATCGAGCAGACGTCGGCGATGCAAGTGACCAGCCTCGCTGCCGCACCGGACGGAAAGATCTACGCGGCGACAGCGAATCCCGGAAAAATCTTCACGGTTGGTCCCGGCCTGCAGCCTGACGGAAATTTTGTATCCAGCACGTATGATGCTTCGATCTTCTCGCATTGGGGGCGTCTTACCTGGTGGGGAGAAGAAGACGGCACGACGCAGGGCCGCGTGGAGTTCTATGTGCGCTCGGGGAATACGTCAAACCCCGAAAAGAATTGGAGCCCGTGGACGGGCCCTTACACGTCGGCTTCCGGCGCGGACGTAACGTGCCCATCGGCGCGCTTTGTGCAATGGAAAGCCGTGTTCCTCAACGCCGCGAGTGGCGGCCAGCCGTCACTTTCCTGGGTTAGCCTCGCCTATCAACCGAAAAACGTGGCGCCTGTGATCGATGCAATCGCCATGCAGGATCCAGGCGTTCGCCTTTCTGGTTTTTCGCAGCAAGCCGCAAACTCAACACCGGTTCATCTCCGCACTCCAGGCTCGGATTCGGATGGCTCAAATGAATCGGGCGAGGGAGAATCAGCAGGCCGCCTATCGCGCGCCGAAGTCCCTCCGCAGGCAGTTGCGGACCATGGATATGAAAGCGTTCTGTGGAGTGCGCACGACGACAACGACGACACGCTAACGTATTCCATTTATTACCGCGGCGAAGGCGAGAAGAAGTGGCGGCTGCTGAAGGACAAAATCTCGAGCGAATACTACTCCTGGGATAGTTCGACGATGCCCGACGGCGCCTATTACTTGAAGATCGTCGCCTCCGATGCGCCGTCGAATCCAGCTAACGAAGTCCTCGCGGCCGAGCGCGAAAGCGACCGATT
Source organism: Candidatus Acidiferrales bacterium (assembly GCA_050746865.1). Taxonomy (GTDB): domain Bacteria; phylum Acidobacteriota; class Terriglobia; order Acidiferrales; family UBA7541; genus Palsa-295. The sequence continues at coordinate 28,843 of JBOGMU010000005.1, read as the reverse complement.
CCTTGTGGGAAACACGCCGCCACGCGTCGACAATCTTCAGGCCCAAGCCAACGGCTCATCGGCTTCGCTTTCTTTCGGCGCAACAAGCACGTCTGGCGCGATCGCTCGCGCCTCTTACAGCGTCGATTCGTCGGATTGGCAGGTTGTCTTCCCACTGGGCCAGCTGACGGACGCGCCTAAGGAAGATTATCGCTGGGATGTCGCGGACCTTTCGACCGGCGAGCATACTGTGTCGGTGCGCATCACCGATCGCTTCGGGAACGAAACGGCCGCGAAGACGACTTTTACAGTTCGCGCGTCGGCTGAATCCCCGAAGCAATCCGCCTCCGCCTCACGCTAGAGAGGCGAGGCCATGCGATTCGGTTCAGTTGTGCCAATTGCGGATCATTGAGATCGGTTCGAAGCGCTCCACAGTTGCGCCAACGCCGGTTAAACCGCCGTTGCTGTCCGGTTGTTCCACGTGCACCACGCGCGCGCTGCAACGAACCTCTTCCGCGCTTCTACCCGTTAATTCTCTCGGCAGCCTGAAATAAATTTCGAGCGGCGCTCCGATGCTTACGCGCTCCCGCGAACGAAAGTAGATACCGCGCTCGGAAAGATTCACGGCCTCGCCTTCCAAAATTCCGCGCGAGGCGATGATTCCAGCTCCGCGGCCCGAAGCCAACTCGACCGGCGAGGCTATCGCAGCATTCGAAATAATTCGGAACCGGAGCGGCACAGCACAATCCTTCCTTGGCGAGACCCGGCGTTCTCTACCGGACATACGTCCTCCTCTTAGCTGAAAACTTTCGCTGGATTAAACCGCGGGAAGGGGTTTCTGAGAATGGCATTTGAGCAGAAACCCGTCAATGATTTTAATGATTTGCCGGTAATTCTGTGGAATCTTTAACCGAGAGGGTCCAGCGAGTTCAAATTGAAACGCCGTCTGAGCCGGTGCAAAATCAGATTTCTTCCGGACGCCAGTCCAACGGTGGAAAATCAATTTTCCAGAAGCCGGGAGAGGGCGAATCAAACTCGACCGGCACGTGAAATCCCTCCGGCATCTCTTTCGCGGCGCGCGCAACGCGACACGCGATTTTCTCCCGCGTCGAACTATGTTCGAGCACAAGCCGCGTCTCGGCCGGCAAAGCTTCCTTCATCAATACGAGCGCTCCTTGGGGATTTACGCTGACGGTCGATGCCTGCAGAGTACTCAGCTTTCCTTTTACGGCGACGTGAATATTGGCGCGTACGCGCAACAGGACGCGTTGGCTTTTGGTCAATCGCTGATTTATCGGGTCTCTCTTGGTGGCGGGGCTGGACTTGGCTCGTAATGCCGGCGCCGGCGGTTTGATAGAGGATGCGGCGCCTTTCGCCGAAGAGCCTCCCGATATTCCAAGTTTCAAAGATCTAGCCCCCAAAAGTTAAGGTCCGTTGCCAGGAATTCAACGCCGAGGTCCCATCCGTCCGGGCGCTGGCCGCCCTTCCACACCACTTTGCCTTCAACTGCTTTTCGCGACGTCAAATTCGTGACTCGCAGTACCTGTTGCAACTCGACTTCGCGCGGGCTTACGAGCAGGCAGCCGTAACCGTTGACAACGCGCGTGAACGCGGATTCGAAGCGCTTCGGCCCGACGTTTCCGTTCCACTCGATCGAGACAGGGACGCGGCAATTCATTCGGGGACCGCGGCGTTTTTGCCGCGAGCGAATGTCTTTCGGCAGGTCCAGCGAAAATGGCATCGTGAAAGTGCTCCGCGGAAGATCTCCTGGCAAACTGAGGAAGAATGCGGCGCCGCGGCTTCCGCACGAACGCAATACTACGGACGTGAACTACGCGGATCAATAGTACGAGAAGACAGGTGGTTTCGCTGTTCAGGCGAAGCAACGCGACAACTCTCAGTACTCACACGCAAACTAATCTGCCGAAACGGTTTGGTCCGCCATGCGCGGCTTCGCGAGCCCGGCAATTCTACCGAAGCGCCGCTCCAGCCAGGATTGAAACGTATCCATGTACGTGTAAAACACGGGCGTGAGATACAACGTGACGAGTTGGGAGAACACAAGGCCGCCCACCACGGCTAATCCCAATGGCCTGCGCGAATTAGCGCCGGTGCCCGAACCGAATGCGATTGGCGCTGTGCCCATCAGCGCGGCCATTGTCGTCATCATAATCGGCCGGAAACGAACTAGGCAGCCTTCGTAAATCGCCTCGGCCGCGCTCTTATGTCCGGCGCGTTCGCGCTCGATTGCGAAGTCGACCATCATGATCGCGTTCTTCTTCACGATGCCGATCAGCATGATCACGCCGACGAATCCGTAAAGATCGAGGCTGTAGCCAAAAATCTGGAGCGTGAGCAGCGCGCCAAACGCTGCCGAAGGCAATCCCGAGAGAATCGTCAGCGGGTGGATGAAGCTCTCATACAGGATGCCCAGCACAAGATAGATCGCCAGAATGGCGATGAGCAGCAGTATACCGAGACCGGAAAGCGATGACTGAAACGCCTGCGCCGCACCCTGGAACTGCGCCGTCACCGTTGCAGGAAGCGTATGCAGTGCCAAATCCTGGACACGCGAGACCGCGTCGCCGATCGCCGTTCCTCCCGCAAGGTTGAACGAAATCGTGACGGCCGGCAATTGCCCTAAATGGCTTACGGAGAGCGGCCCGACACTTGTGGAAAGCCGCGAAACGGCATCGAGCGGGACCAGATTCCCGTTTGCCGAGTGGATGTAGAGCATTGAGAGCGCCGAAGGATCGCGCTGATATTTGTTTTCGAGTTCTTCGATAACCCAGTATTCGTCGTTCGGCGCGTAAATCGTCGAGATCTGCCGTTGGCCGTACGCTGCGTAAAGGGCGTTCTCAACCTGATCAGCCGTAAGGCCTAGCGTCGACGCCTTATCGCGGTCGATGTTCACGTTGACCTGCGGATTGCTCAACATCAAGTCGCTTGTCACATCCGTGATGCCCGGCAATTGCCGCATTTTTTGCTCGAGCAGCCCCGCATTTTTGTAGAGTTCCTCCGTATCGGGGCTTTGCAGGGTGAATTGGTACTGGCTCTTGGAGACTTCTCCGCCGATCTGAATCGGCGGCGGGTTCTGTACATAGAAGTTCAGCCCGGAAATGTTCGACGTTTTCGCCGCGATGCCAACCATTACCTCATCGATGTCCGCATGATGCGTAAACAGCGGCGCCACGCCACGCAACACCCCGCCCACCACGGGAATCGAACCATATTTCTGTTCGAGCGCCATTATCGTGGCACTCGGGACCTTTGGCCGGTCGGAAGGTTCTTTCAACGAGATAAACACGAATCCGGAATTAGAAGACGCTCCGGCCGGTCCGCCGACCACCGAAAAATAGTGCAGCACGTTCGGATCTTGTCCGATGATCCGGTTCAGTTCGGCATGATGCTGCTTCATTGCATCGAATGAAATTCCCTGAGCCGCTTCGGTGTAACCGAAAAGAATCGAGGAATCCACTTCGGGCAAGAAACCCTTCGGTATCGAGACAAATTGCCACGCGGTCACCAGCAGCAGCACTCCCGAGACGCCCATCACGAAGGCGCGATGCCGCAGCGCCCATTGCAGAGAGCGGTCGTATCCGTTGGTGAGCCATTGAAAAAATCGCTCTAGGGCGCGATACATTGCGCCGTGATGGGCTTCATGCTGCGGGCGCAAAAAGCGACTGCACAACATCGGCGTGAGCGTCAAAGACACCAAGCCTGACACGAGAATCGCCATCATGATTACGACCGAGAATTCGTGCAGCAGCCGACCGATGATCCCGCCCATGAACAATACCGGAATGAAGACGGCCACCAGCGAGAGCGTCATCGAAAGGATCGTAAACCCGATCTGCCGGGAACCTTTCAACGCCGCCTCCATCGCGGAGTCACCCATTTCCATGTGGCGTACGATGTTCTCGAGCATCACGATTGCATCGTCCACAACGAAGCCGACCGAGAGCGTCAGAGCCATTAGAGAAAGATTGTCGACCGTGTAGCCCAGCTCATACATCACGGCGAAAGTACCGAATACTGAGATCGGCAGCGCAATGCTGGGAATTACGGTGGCTGAAAGATTGCGCAGGAAAAGGAAAATCACCATCACTACCAGCATCATGGCTAGCAGTAGCGTGAACTTCACGTCATTGACCGACGCCTGAATATTCACCGCGGAATCGTAAATCGGCACGAGCGAAACCGACGGAGGCAGCACCGCTTTGAACTGTGGCAAAAGCGCTTTGACGCCGTCCACGACCTCGATCGTATTCGTGCCCGGCTGCCGTTGTACTCCCAAAACAATCGAAAGCTGGCCGTCGAAGATGTTGTAAAGCTGCGTGGTCTGTACGCTGTCCGCCACGTTTCCGAGTTCATCGAGCCGCACGGGCGAACCATTGCGGTATGCGACGATCAACTGCCGGTAGGCCGAAGCACGGTTCAGTTGACCATTGGCCTGGACAGTATATTGGCGGCTCGCACCGTAGAGTGTCCCGGTCGGCAAATTTACGTTGGCATTCTGGATTGCCGTGGTCACGTCATCGATGCCAAGCTGCCGCGCTGCCATCGCCTCGGGATTCAGCTGCACGCGCACCGCATATTTCTGCGCGCCAAACACTTCCACCTGCGCCACGCCTTTCACCATCGAAATGCGCTGCGCCAGCAAAGTTTCGGCGTATTGATCGACCACGTACGAAGGAAGAGTTGTCGAACTCAAAGACATCCAGTACACGGGTTCAGCCGCGGGATTCACCTTCTGCGCCGTCGGCGGTGCCGGCATGTTTGTAGGGAGCTGCCCTTGCGCCCGGGCAATCGCTTGCTGTACGTCCTGCGCGGCGCCATCGATATTGCGGCTTAGATCGAATTGCAGCGTGATGCTCGTAGCGCCCTGGCTGCTCGTGGAGGTCATCGAATCGATTCCCGCAATTTCCGAAAACTGCTTCTCGAGCGGTATCGCCACGGATGAAGCCATCGTTTCGGGACTCGCCCCAGGCAGACTTGCGCCCACTTGAATCGTCGGGTAATCGATATTCGGCAGGTCGGCGACGGGAAGTTCGCGATAACCGAGAATTCCAAACAGAAGTATCGCGGCCATGACGAGTGTCGTCATGATCGGGCGCTTTATGAATAGCTTGGAAATATTCATAGGGCCCTCAATTCGCCGCGGTTGCGGAGACGTCAACCTTGATCCCCGGCAGCAGCCGTAGCTGCCCGTCGGTCACAACGGTTTCTCCGGGCTCGACGCCGCCGGCGATCACGGTGTCTGTGCCAATAGTTCTCACAGCCTTCACGGTCCGCTGCTCTACTGTCGAATCGGGTTTCACCACGTAAATGTAATCGCCGCTCTGCCCGCTCTGAATCGCCGCAGAAGGCACGACAGTGGCGTTCTCGTCTTCGGAAAGTTGCAACGTCACCGTCGAGAATTGGCCCGGCCAGAGACGACGATTCGCGTTAGGAAACGAGCCCTTTAGCTTGATCGTGCCGGTAGCGTTGTCTACGGAGTTATCTAAAAACGTCAGATATCCAGTATCGCTTGCAGTATCTCCATACGGTGTCGCGGAGACGGCCAGCCGTCCTTTGTACATGAACTTTTTAATCGACGCCAAATACTGCTCCGGCACCGCGAAATCTATGTAAAGCGGCGTCACTTGATCGATTACCACCAAGGCCTGTTGACCGCCCTGCGTCACCAGGTTTCCTGGAGTCGCGCCGAGTGCGCCGGTCCGTCCGTCGATTGGTGAATTGATCGAACAATACTGCAATTGCAGCTTCGCCGCCTGAACAGCCGCTTCGTCCGCCTGAACGGCAGCAGCCTGCGCCGCCGCACTGGCTTTTGCCTGATCGAATTGCTCTTTCGGGCTGACGCCAGCCTCGAAAAGCTTTTGATAACGATCCGCCTGCGTATCGTCTAGGTCGAGCTGTGCCTTATCCTTGGCAAGCGAACCCTCCGCTTGCGCGACTGCGGCCTGAAACGGACGCGGATCAATGGTGAATAGCAATTCACCCCTAGTCACAAAATCGCCTTGCGTGAAATGCACGCCCTGAAGCTCACCGTTGACTTGCGACCTAATCGAAACGGTCGAATACGCCTCGCCCGTACCAATGGCCGTCAGGGAGATCGGCACATTTCTCTTTGTTGCTTTCGCCACTTTGACGGGGGCGGCCATTATCGGTGGAGCGGTCTCCGCCGTACGCGTGCATCCCGCCGCCAGGAGCATGCCACAAAGACTGCATAGAAATAGCCCAGCCGCACTAAGCCTGTTCGTCATGCAACTCCTAGGGTTCTTCATTTCCGCTGTGCCAAATCGGCCGTCTGGGCGGCCAGCTTCAACGGGTTAAGGGTTCAGGTAAAAAAGGCGATGGGCCATGATAACCCACCGGGAATAGACGATGAAAGTACAATAGGAGGAACTGGTCATATCACTAAACATCCATTTGCTGAGTGGACGCAGCGCCCGGAAAAAGATTTGCAGAGAACTCGCGGCTCAAGCTGTATCAGGCGGCTGCGGCCTGGTCGAGCATCCAAACGAGCGAGCCTGTAGGCTGCACCCGCGCCGCCGGATATCGGCTAACACCTGTGTCCGGTTCGGCAGCTAGAGCCGTCAGGATTTCGCTCTTCGATTCACCCGCCACTAGGAAGTACGTGTTGCGGGCCTGATTTATTACAGGGTAGGTCATCGTTAGCCGGTGAGGCGGCGTGGCAGGCACGGTCACCGGCAGCACCCAAGCCTCTTCTTCTTTCAGCGCGGGATCATCCGGGAATAGCGATGCGGTATGCCCTTCGCCACCAAGTCCCAAGAGTTGCACGTCAAATGCCGGTGGCTCCGTTCCAAAGAATTTCCGCATCTCCGCCGCATACGCATTCGCAGCTTCTCGCGCGTCAGGATTTTCCGTGGGCATCGGATGCAGATTTAGCTCCACGTTCGACGCAAGCTTGCCGAAGAGGAGTTTCTTCGCCACGCCGAAGTTGCTCAACGGGTCCGTGTGCGGTACGTAGCGCTCATCTCCCCAGAAAAAATGAACACGCTCCCAAGGAAATGCGCCGTAGTACGTGCCCTGCGACCACATCGCAAACATCCGCTCCGGCGTATGCCCGCCCGAAAGCGAAATCGCGCAGCGGCCATGCCTCGCGACGGCCTCTCTTGCGATGCGAAACACTTCGTCCAAAGCCGCCCGGCTGAGCGCGTCGATATTCGCAAAAATTCGCTTCTCCATTTTCATCGGGTGCTCTGGTGGACTGATCGCTATTGAAAGACTACTTCTCCGCCGTCTTCACGGCGTGCCCGCCAAATTCGTGCCGCATCATCGCCAACAACTTATTCGCAAAGGGCTCTGGATCCTGCGAACGGAAGCGCATATCGAGCGCGCCCGAAATCACCGGCACCGGCACGCCCAACTCAACGCCTTCGATCACGGTCCATCGTCCCTCGCCTGAATCGGTGACGTACGCACCGATTCCCTCCAGCTTAGGATTGTGCCCGAGCGCGTCCACTGTCAGATCAAGTAGCCAGGAGCGGATCACGCTGCCAAACTGCCAAATTTTTCCGACCTGCAAAAGATCTAGATTGAAATCCGTTTTGTGACGCAGCAAATCAAGTCCCTCAGCGTAGGCCTGCATGATTCCGTATTCGATCCCGTTATGAACCATCTTTACAAAATGCCCGGAGCCTGCAGGTCCGACGCGTCCCCAACCGCTTTCTTTTCCGGGCGCGAGCGTCTCAAAAATCGGTGAGAGCCGCTTCACCACATCGGCGTCGCCGCCCACCATCATGCTGTATCCCTCGGTCAAGCCCCAGACGCCGCCGCTTGTTCCGCAATCGACAAAATTGATGTTCTTGGGCTTCAATGCTGCTGCGCGGCGAACGGAGTCCTTGTAGTACGAATTTCCGCCGTCGATGATCGTGTCGCCCGCCGCCAAGTGCGGCAGCAACAACTCAATGGTGTCGTCCACCGGTTTGCCTGCCGGCACCATTAGCCACACTGCTCGCGGCGCCTTCAACTCACCAATCAATTTCTCCAGCGAGTTTGCTCCGACAATTCCCTTCTCACCCACCTTTTGCACCACGGCCGTGTCACGATCGTATCCGACCACGCGATGTCCACCGCGCACGAGACGCTCGGTCATGAATCCGCCCATCTTGCCCAATCCAACCATTCCCAGTTCCATATCGCCTCTCGATCTCCAAATTACGTCACCTCGCACAAGAATAAGTCGTTATCCTGAGCGAAGCGAAGGACCTCTCTTATTTTTCCCGGCGCCTTATTACCCTTCCACCGTTACTCCCATATTCGCCAATTCATTGCGTAGCTGCGCCACATTTTGAAACTGTATCGTGCGAATGCCCTGCTCGCTAGCAAACTCCAGGTTCAGACTACGATCATCGATCATCACGCATTCGGCCGGTTCGCACTGCGTAATCTGCAACGCTTGCTTATAGATTGCCGGCGTCGGCTTCCGCACGCCCAGGTAGCACGAACTGAGAAACACCTCGAAATAATCGCGCAGACGAAATTTGTGCACTCGATATTCGTTGATTTCGAGCGATTCATTGTTGAGCGAGGCCATCGCGTAGCGCCGCGTCCGTGCCAATTCGCCAATGAACTCAAGCGATTCCGGCATCGGTCGCGATTGGTCAAACATGAACTGCTTGAATTCATCCACCGAAAACGGTCGTTCGCGATAAAAAATCGTGCGCCGCAGGTATTCATCGAGCGTCGCTTTGCCCTCTTCAAAGGCATTCAGCATCAATTCGTGCCGATCCTCAAAATCAGCCAAGTCGAGGTGAAACTTCTCCACGGCCTTTTGTCGCGCGTCGCGATCCCAGCCGTTCGTCAGGATGACGCCGCCGTTGTCCCAGAAGAGCGTAGTAATTTTCGCGTCCACGCAACCCATCGCAACCTCGCGATTCTATATTTGCGAGCCTCTATTATTCCCTACATCGGCAATTTCCCGAAGAGCTGAAATGCGCTCTAATTTTCTCGCCTCGCGCGAGAACGCATCTTGAACATCCCTACCCCTACGCATCTAACTTCCGTGATTTCAGTTTGCTTCAGAGACACGTTGGTTCACGTCGTCATTCACTTAGTGAAGCGAGCCAAAATCGGCCCCAGAATCGCCAGGAAAAGCACATAAGCTGCGGCCAAGGCCTCCATTTGCGGCACCACTCCCGCCGCTAAGCCCGCGATGATGATAGAAAACTCGCCTCTCGTCACCAGTGTCATACCCGCGCGCATCCGTGCTCGCCGATCCAGCCCAGCACGTGCAGCCGCCCAATAACCCGTTAGGATTTTCGTCAGAGCAGAGGCGAAGCCAATCGCAATCACCAGCGGCATGACGGCGGGCAGTGCCTTCGGATCGATTTGCAAACCAAAGAAGAAGAAAAACGTCGCCGCAAATAGATCCCGCAGCGGCGCAACCAACTTGTGCGATCTTTCAGCAATCGATCCAGAGAGAGCGATGCCCACAAGAAACGCGCCAATCGCCGCCGACACGTTGAACCTATGCGCAAACCCTCCCACCAGAAGCACAGCACCCAACACCGTAAGAAGAAGGATTTCGTCCGACTCGTGAAGAAACAATTCGCTGATCTGGCGACCAAAACGCAACGCAAGCACGAGAATTACAGCGGCGATTGCAATCGCTATCGCAACTGACAAAACGATTTTCTTAGTGCCGCCTCCCGCCAGAAGCACAGCCATCAGAGGAAGATAGACCGCCATTGCAAGATCTTCCATGACGAGCACAGAAATGATCGACGGCGTTTCGGGATTGTTCATCCGGTTTAGTTCGCCAAGCACCTTCGCAATGATCCCCGAGGACGAAATATAGGTAATGCCGCCCAGCACGAGCGAAGGAATCACGCCCCATCGCAGCAGAAGTCCCATGATGACGCCCGGCGGAAAGTTGAGGGCAAGGTCGATGATGCCTGCCTGAAACCCCGTTTTGAGATTTTCTTTCAACTGCTCGCCCGTATATTCCAGGCCCAGCATAAAGAGCAGCAGCAGCACGCCGATTTCTGCGCCTACATGCGTAAATTCCGCGCTGACTCTGAGTGGAAGCAAGCCGCCATTGCCGAATGCAAGGCCCGCCAGCAGATAGAGAGGAATGGCCGAAAATCCGGCGCGATTGGCAAATCGCGCAAGGATCGCAAGCCCGAGAATAACTAGGCCCAACTCCACGAAGACTTGCGATAGATCGTATGCTTGGGCCGCCATGGGGAATGCTGCAAGAATAGCCTGTCCGCTACCTTGGCGAAACTCTTCTCACCGTCCCGATGGCACAAGACTGATTGAAACCGGTTGGGAAATTCGCTTTTTCTGCAGATTAGAAAAGTACTTTCGTTGGAACCAAGAGGGTTACGCCAGATTCCAATCGCTAGACTTGCGATTAGAAATTGGGCGGTTGCGATTAACTTTGATTTTAGATACCGGCGCTCGAAATGGTGGGTTTGTGCCGCTAGGGAAACTTTTTGCACAGCTTCGCCCGGCCACGATTCTTACGTAATTTCTAATTCCAAACCGTTTCGGCCCATTCGGCACGCAAACTCTCGCGCCACGTCGCTGCATCTTTCCGGTCGTCTACAGTGGGGAAATCAATCTGCACCAAACCGTGATTCGATCGGCCTGCCGGATGTTTAAAGCAGCCTTGATTCCGCAAAATGAAGTCAATGCTGTCGGCCAATGTCCTGGACCTATAAGAGTTTGCGAAGCGCGTTGAGGTAACTTCAGCGGAAGCCGAACTTGAATTGATTGGTGCAACAGAATACCGGCAGACCAAAATGCCGTAGCCGCGCTTTTTTATCGCCCACACCTCCAGCAGTTTTAACGGGGTGTCTGAGATGGCTTCGTATTGAACCCGTATTGCACATGCTTCGCCCGGCTTAACAAGGTCTTCCCAGGAAGATACAACTGCGAGTTCGAGTGCTCGATCAAATTCCATTTGCTTGCCTTTCGAAGCCGTTCTCGATCAGGAAGCCATCCGGCCGGAGATCCACTCCACCTGCAGCAACACCTTCACCGCCTGAGTCGCCGCAACAGGCGCTCTTAGCGTGAACGATGCGGGCCCCTCCGCGTGGAAGCGTGCTGAACGAGATCCAACCGATCAGGCATGCCAAAAGCTCTCAACATCCAGCAGATGCAAGCGCTGACCTTTCCTTCCGTGATCTTCAACTCATTCGCGATTTCCTGATCGTTGAACCCCTGGCCGACCAAACGATAGATGGGGCCGAGCACCGCGGCCGCTTTCCACTGGTTCCGCACTTCAAGCTCTCCTTCGAGCAAATCTTTTGCGGTCAGGTGCCCATCCAGCCCACATGAATTTCACGGACGAAACGCCTTGAGATTCGCATTCCGCTCCGCTTGCAGGTCCTCGGCCTCTTGTTTCAGACGTGCGTTTTCCCGCTGTGGAGCGTCTGCGCGATCCTGCGCCTCGGCTGCGGCGATTGCCGCGTCGGCTTCGGCTTCTAGCGGCTTCGTAAGTATCACGAGCTGGAAACTTTGCGAGAGGGGAGAGACAGAGAGATTCACCGAGCGCTCTGAGTCCTGCCAGAGGGCAACCTGCTTGTATGCGCTGTCGGAGACGGAAGAGATAGCCGAAGGGTTACTCGCAGCGACGGGCCGCGTGGCCACACCGTAATCCGCCGAAATGGCCTTAATCAAATCCTCGCTCGTCAATCCCCTCGTGGCGTCGGATTGGTAAGTCACAGTAATGTTATACAGACGGCCATCACAGAACGAGAACTCCATCTCCTGCACAGGTCCCGCACCTGTGGCAGCGTCGCTCGATTGAACCGGCCATACAGTAAACTGTTGGATCAGCTTCGGCTTTTGGTGAAGCGTCTTGACCTGGTCCGCCGTTACGCCACCAGCTTCTTTCGAAATCGCGGCCAAGCTGCCCCCGAGCGAAAAATTCCGGTACTTGGAAAGATCCTGCGCGGAGAACGTCGGCACAGAAAGCAAGGCCACAGTGAGACACATCAGCAGAGTTTTCGTGATCTTCATGCTATCCTCTCGTTCGATCATTCATGCAGTCATTTGACTAAACCGCTGGTTGCTGCCAGGGCCTGCGCACGTCGCGCCCTTGCGCGCGCGATTTCAAAAGGTCATCAGTACGAAACGGAATCACTCCCTGCTGAATATGCCGCCAGTGGGCGGAGACCGTTACATAGCGAACCATTGGAAAGCGTACCGATCCCTTGAAGGCCACTTGGGTGATCTCCAGGGAATTAAAACGATGTGATTTTCCTCTGGCCAAGATTCCCTCCACTGCCCGGTGCAGCGTTTTGGGGCCGTCCATGCCGAAAGCTGACGACCTTCCTTCTCCCGCCAGCCAGAGGAAAGTCCATCCCGCCCTCTGAATCTCCCGATCCAGTGCGCTCGCCTCAAGATCCTTGACGATCGTCCAACCGGGTACGAAGGGCTCGCCTTTAAAATGAAGCGCCTTAGGTAGAAGCGCGTCATCTTTTATCAAGACGCTGCCACTCTTGATCTCATGTTCCATCGGCGGCTTCCTTGCCTTGCGTCCCCGTCCTCGGAATTGCGCGATTTATCTCTAAAACCCAGTTGTGTGGTGCAAACCGAATCCAACCATTGAACCATCCTGCGAGTTAGCGCAGCCGACACGATCGGATCGTACGACCACGAGCAACGTCGAATGGGAAATCCACTCTTGATTCCGGTCGACATATTGGTCACCGTGTTTTCCACCGCCAGAAGTCCGGGCTCCGTCGGACGAAATACCTTCCGGCACGGTTAATTCATTGAATCGTATTTATGCCTTGCCGTCGTGAAATATCGAGACGCAAGCGTCAGGATTACACCGCCGAGTGCTGCTGCCAGACTTGTATAGATCATCTTGCCTTCAATGCGAAAAGGTGTCGCATCGAAGAGAAATCCTCCGCCAATCCCACCTGCGGTGCCGAGCACTACATCCAACAACTGGTCACGCCCTTGACTCAACGTGATTATTTTTCCCGCAAGCCAGCCCGCCACCAAACCGTAAGTGGCCCAGAAAAGTAATTGCATCGAGTTTCTCCTTTGTCGCCCTAAGCGGGCTCGTCTGGATCGATGCCCTTTTGCTCCATCGCTGCGAAAATACAGCAGATGGCGGCCGTCACCCCGGGAAGAGTTTGGTCTACGCCGTCACAGTAGCGACGATTCCCGTGGAGCTCACAACATTGAAGGCTCGCACTTGCGCTGGATATTCAATCGCCATTGCCAGAATACGAGCTACTTCGGCGTAAGACTCGCGACCAAATGCTTTGGCATTCTCCGGCGGTTTCCAATGCTTCCGACCCAGACGGACCGTCCTCCTGAATCAATGACCGGCAGCGGTTCCAGATAACCTTAAACTGTTATGTGACCTAAAGGACATCCTTTATGTGTTAACCATACTCGGTTAACTCACTTGCATTGTCAACACAATTCATTAGAATATTCTCCGCATTCACTTTGCGTGGTTAATTAACAAGGGACACCTGTGAACGTAGGCCTCATGATTAAACAGCGACTCGAAGAGTTGGATCTCGAGCAAAAAGACCTCGCGGTCGCAGCTGAAGTTACGGATTCCTATATTTCTCAGCTTCTAGCACGAAAAAAGCTACCCCCACTGCCTGACCGGACCGACATTTACACCAAGATCGAGAAATTTCTAAAACTGCCGGCCACCAAGCTTTCGGATCTCGCCGCACACGAGCGCGCGGAGGAATTGAAGAAAAAGCTGCCGGGGTCGCCTGTGCCGCTATACAAAGAGGTGCGGGTGCTGGTCCTGCGCAAATGCGCTCCAGCAAGAGAAAAGGAAATTCGGGCCATTTTTGAAAGGCAGCCTTTTGGAGAATTGGAGCGCCTTGTCACGCAAAAGCTCTTGAATGTGGTTCAGAAAGTGGCGCGTCAGGAATTAGCAAACGAAACATGGCTAAAACTGCTGGCTCAACTGAACGGGCAGAGCTACAAGGATGCGCGCGTCAACATTCTTGACTTTCTCGAGGCGGACATCTTCGACGTTTCCGCTGAGAACTGCCTCTCCTTCCTAGATCCTCTGATCGACTCCTGGGATATTGACCTGGCTAACTTCGGCATGGAAATCGTGCTCAACCGCAGGCTGTCCCCGGTCCACTTGCGGAAAATCGAGTTTGTGGAAAAGGAGGTCGACGCTCCGTCCGAGGAGGAGCCTGGACTCAAACGATTTCTGCGCGACTCCACGCTTAGCGGCGATGCTACAGAGAAGGAAATCGAGTTCCTGAAGCAGCTTAAGTTCAAAAACGCTCGTCCTACCGAGATTTACTACTATCGCGAGCTGCAGAACCTCAGGGACCCCCTCAATTTTCGAGCTGCCTCCGTTGCCCCGCTCCACAGATACGGAGACACGGAGGTTATAGAAAGAGAGATGCAAGCTTATTCGAGGCGCGGCGCCATACAGCGGTGGGCAAATAGTAGAGGTAAGCAGTCTTCCAAGCGCGCCAAACCAAGGTCCGCTGCTCGCCCGCCGAAGCCCGGTGGTCGACGAACAGGCGGCGGTCCCAACTGAAAAGTAACGATGCGCACCTTCGGATTCTCAGTAGAGGTAATACCCCAGCTTAAATCAGAGATTGCCCGATTGCTCCGCCCGAATCCATCCGGTACAAACGTGCAGCGATTGGCATCGCGCGTCTCTGCAGCGGCATAACTGATGTCTTAATCTCAACCACAAAACAAAAAAGTGAGGGCGTGCGTGGGCAAGGCCGCAAACGAAAGGGTTCTCACCGGGAATTCGCGGCGAGAAACGCGCGCCACGCTAAAAATCCAAGCTGCCATTCAGCGAGCCCCTAAGGTGTCCAAAGGGCCACGCTGCAGTTTCGGGATGGCTCGCGTCGTGGTCGTTCGCGATGTCCGGGAACTAGAGAAATTCACTTCAGCTTGGATGGAACTCGCAAGAGATGCCGCCGATCCTAATCCCTTTTATGAGCCTTGGTGGCTCATCCCTTCGTTGCGTCACTTGCACTCGGGACGGAAGATGCTGTTCGTTTTCATCTTCGTGCCGGATCCGGCCTGTCCCACGCGTTCTGAGAAGCTCTGCGGGATGTTTCCCTTTGAACTTGCGTCGAACTACCGCCGCCTCCCTTCCCGCGTATTGCGATTGCTGCGGCCGACCTATAACCGCCTCTGTACACCGCTAGTTCACAGGCGATTCGTCACAGAGTGTCTGAGTGCGCTGCTCGATTGGACAGAGCACAGCCCAGACAGCGCTCCACTGGTGGAATTCCGTTTCATTACGGGTGAGGGCCGCGTCGCACAGGAGCTACACCAGCAAATCAACGAGCGTCGTTGGATCGTCTTTCAGTCGGACTGCACGATTCGAGCCTTGTTCCGACCAGTGTCTGGTGCGGACCTGTATCTGGAGCGCGCTCTCAGCGGAAAGCATCGGAAAGAATTTCGGCGCCTCGAAAAAAGGCTTAGCGAAGCAGGTCCGACCGAGTACAGATGCCTCGAGCGGCAAGACGACGCCGCTCCTTGGATCGCTTCTTTCCTTGAACTGGAATCCAGCGGGTGGAAGGGACAGGACGGAAGCTCTTTGGCGTCGCGAGAGAAGACACAAACTTTCTTTAAAGAGGCCGCTATGGAAGCCCATCTGCACGGCGGGCTTATGATGCTCGGACTTTTCCACAAGCAGAGGCCGATCGCGCTCAAATGCAACTTCTTTTCCGGCAACGGCTCGGTGGCCTTCAAAATCGCGTTCGATGAAGAATATGCGCGCTATTCACCCGGAATGCTTCTGGAAATAGAAAACGTGAAGCGCCTGCACGAGACTCCCGAAATCGCCTGGATGGATTCCACTGCTGAGTCGGAGCATTTCATGATCAATCGACTTTGGATTGACCGCCGCACCGTTGAGACGATAGTTGTATCTCCCAATCGCATCTGGGGAAATTTCATCGCGTCTAGCTTTCCTTTCCTTCGCTGGGTTAAGGGCAGTGCGCAACACGTCTTCGAAGGATTCAATTTGAGGAAGACGACGCAGGGAACGAAATGAAAGAAGGAGCAACTATGGAAATCGCATCCCATGCAACATCCAGGCCCAGTACAGCACACCCGCCACTCGAACTCGATCCGCAAACATTCCGAACACAGTTTCCTAATCGACCTTTCGTGATAAGGCACAATCTTGCCGATCATCCGTTGTTCGCGGTTTCGCGGCTGCTTGAGCTCGCAAAGACGTTGCCTGAAACCTGCGTCGAATATAACGAGGGGCGAATTTCTGCTGATATGGGTGGGCACCTCTCTCCTCGGAACGGCCTTTCAGCCCAAGAGACAATCCGACGCATCGAAGAAGCTCATTCGTGGATGGTCCTTAAATTCGTTGAGAACGATTCCGAATACCGCGCGCTGCTGGATGCTTGTCTCGATCAAGTCCGCGAGTCATCCGAGGCTGCCGTTCCCGGCATGTGCCAGCGAGAGGCATTTATCTTTCTCACGTCACCGGAATCAGTCACGCCGTTCCATGTCGATCCCGAGCACAATTTTCTGCTGCAAATTCGCGGCAAAAAACAAGTGAGCATTTTTGACGCTGATGACACTGCGATCGTCACCGAGGCCGATATCGAACGCGGGCTTTTAGGTAAGAATCGGAACTTGGTGTATAAACCGGAGTTTCAATCGCGCGGTAAAGTGTTTGAGCTTACACCTGGTACAGGCCTTCATTTTCCCATTGCAGCACCGCATTGGGTCAAAAACTGCAACGAGGTGTCGATCTCTTTCAGCATCACCTTCCGGTCACGGCACTCGCAACGGCGGGCGGTCGTGCGTCAATTCAACTCGGTTTTGCGTGAACGAGGCTTTCAACCCAGACCTGTGGGATCCTCTTCAATAACGGACGCCGTCAAATACTTCAGCTACCGAGCCGTGCGGCGCACTCGCCAGGTTTTTCAACCCGGCAAACACGCCTAAACAGATCGGCACAAGGCAGATCGATAAAGGCATATCAAAACACCAGATTAATCCTCAACCCGCGTAACGTGCGGCGGAGTGAACACAGCGCACCCTATACTTACTTGCGGCCAGATCATCAGACAGTCGGTTAGTCCGAAGCGGCCGCCTTCTTTTCCCCTGCGGGCCGCTCGTATGTAAACGCCGGTCGCCAGGGATGAATCGACGTGCCTCCGGTGATGCGCGGCTGAATCGCCGCAGTAAAGAAAACGTATGGATGTCCCGGCTCGATTGCGCTGGCTTCATCTAGCTGCTTGCGCAACTCCGCGGGAATCTCAAACGAGATGGCCGCGAGATTGTCGTCAAGCTGTGCTGACGTGCGCGCGCCCAGAATCGTGGATGTGATACCGGGCTGCGTCGCTACCCAGTTCAACGCGATCTGCGCAGGTGGCTTGCCGAGCTTCTTCGCAACGTGCGTGAGCACGTCCAGGATTTTCCAATTGCGATCTTGGAAGCGGTTGAAAAATGGAATCGCACCAGGCGCTGTTAGACGGCCTTCACCCTTGCCGCTAGCTTGCCCTTCCCGCTTGTATTTGCCCGCAAGGAAACCGCTCCCGAGCGGGCTCCACGGGCAGACGCCGATGCCAAGCTCTTGTGCGGCTGGGATATGCTCGCGTTCGATGTTGCGCTCGATGAGCGAATATTCGAGCTGTAGCGTCGCGGTTCCGGCCTTTCCCTGCTGCTCGGCAAGCGTTTGCGCACGCGCCGCGTACCACGCTGGCGTATCGGAAAAACCGTAATAGCGAATTTTGCCCTCGCGCACCAGAGTGTTCAGCGTTTCGACGACTTCCTCGACCGGCGTCACCACGTCCCATGCATGCACGTAATAGAGATCGATGTAGTCTTGCTTCAGCCGCCGCAACGAGGCTTCGAGCGCGCGATAAATATTCTTGCGTCCGTTGCCGCCCGCGTTTGGGTTGCCCGTCCCAAAATTAAAGGTGAATTTCGTCGCCAACACCACAAAATCGCGCAGATTGCGGTCATTGATAAACTTTCCGACGAGTTCCTCGCTATGCCCCTTCGTGTAGCCGTCGGCCGTGTCTACGAAATTGCCGCCCGCATCGATGTAGCGATTGAACATGTCGCGCGAAATGTTTTCTTCAGCGCCAAAGCCCCATTCGGTGCCGAACGTCATTGTGCCCAGGCACAGCGGGCTTACGCGCAGGCCGGTACGCCCTAGGGTGATGTAGTCGTTCAGATTCATTGCGAATGTCCTCCCTAACGGAACATCGGATGCAGCAAGAGGGGAGCCGGCATCAATGAAATTCTCAGTTCTTAAAGCGGGCGCAATATCGCGCTCAGGATGTGGCCGGAGCCGCTTCTTTGGCTCGCTTCTTCCTGACGACCAAATGCGACACAAGTACGCTGATGAAATACAGCGCGACCATCGGCATCATAAAGACCAGCATCGTGGTTGCGTCCGGTGTCGGCGTAATGATTGCAGCGGCGACGGTGATGACCAGCATGGCGTAGCGGAAATTCCTAAGCAGGAACTTCGGCGTCACCAAACCAAAAAGTGACAAGACATAGACGATTATGGGCATCTCGAAGATCACGCCGATGCCCACCGTCACGATCAATATCAAATCATAGTATTCATTCACGTCGATCAGAGGCTGGATCGAAAATTCCTTCGTAAAATGCACCAAAAAGTCCAACATCTGCGGAAGCATGATGAAATACGCGAATGCCGCGCCACAAGCAAAGAGGAAGGTGCCGAAAAAGATGAATGCCGTCACAGCTTTACGTTCGTGCTTATAGAGGCCCGGCGCTACGAACAACCAGACTTGGTAAAGCACGTAAGGCATCGCTAGAGCTATCCCAATGTAGATGCCGATATTGATCCATAGTCCTACAACTTCCGTGGGGCTACTCAGGTAGAGACTAGGATTGAGCCCGTTTTCGCCAAGCGCCTTGGTCATCGGCGCATTTATGATCCTGATCGCTTTCTGCGAAACGGCCACGCCGGCGCCGGCGCACAGCGCAATCGCGATCAGCGAATTAATGATGCGCTTGCGCAATTCGGAGAGATGCTCGAAAAACGACATCCGCCCTTGCGCGGCGTCTTCTGAGTCGGGCGTGTCGACGTTAGTCGGGGTAATGTTGGCCATCGGTCACTGGTTCGGGGGTGTCGCCGCCATCCTCATTCGAGGTCGAGATATCGGACGAAGCTTCATCGGTGCCATTCGAGCTCTCGGGCGCAGGAGCTTCGTGAACAACTCTCGGATCCGCCGCGGTAACAATACCTTCAGCAGGCTTCAACGCCGGCAGAGTGGACTCTTCAGCGGACGCTCCCGTCGAGTCGCCACGAATAGAATTCTCCGCTGGCGGAGCAGGCGCTGGAGGCGGCGCGGGACGCTGGCGTTCGTCGGCTTCGCGCTCGAGTTCGCGCATGTGGCCTTCGAAGGTGCTCTTGAATTCGCCCGTCATCCTGCGAAATTCCGCCATGAACTTGCCCACATTGCGCGCAAGTTCGGGCATTTTTTCGGGGCCGAAGACCACCAACGCCACCACAAACACTATGATTAGGTGAGGGAGACTGAGCATTCAATTTGAATCATAGAAGAGGCCCGAGAGCGTGTCAAACACCTCAAATCGAGGCAGGCCTTGGCTCCCCCCGCGCAAATCCACCCGATGCGGTACAATTGAGACGTAGCATTTCCCGGATTCTCACACAAAAGGGCCAAGTTTCGTTCATTGGGTTCCATTCGCTCCATCGAAAATGACGGCAATTTGCTAGTCGCCGCCACTGAACTCGCCGACGACGCTGCGCCTGAGAGCATCGTCGAACAAGAAATTCTTCCCGCAGAATCGTGCTCATCATCCATTCCGTTGTGGCTTTGGTGGAATATTCTGAGCCTCGATGCGCCCGCAGTCGCAGCAGTGTGGACATTGCTCTTTGCACGCGCCAGCCGCACGAAAATTCCAGTGGCGACCGTCGCTGTCGTTGCGCTTGCCGTATGGGTCATCTATCTGGCGGATCGACTGCTCGACGGCTGGCTTACGATCGATAAGCGTATCCTGAAAGAGCGCCACCGATTTTGCTATCGCCACCGTTTCGCTGTCTTTGCTTTTGGCGTGCTAGGAGCATTCGCCGGCGCATGGCTTACATACCACAGCCTCGACGGCGCTGAGGCGAGGACAGGACTGCTCTTGTCCGCCGTCCTTGCGCTTTACATGATGTGCGTTCATGTGGGCGGTCCCGCAGTCTCGCGTCTATTTCCAAAAGAGGCTATCGTAGGTGTTCTGTTCGCCGCTGGAACAGCTCTGCCGGTATGGTGCCACCCTCGTGCGTTTTCCTGGGACGCCTTGTATTCGTGGCTACTCTTTGCGCTCGTCTGCGTGCTGAATTGCCTTGCGATTCAATGCTGGGAGGACGAGATCGCAGTCCGCGGCCGCGTCGGTGCTCAGTCTCGCTTTGCCGGCTGGTCCACGTCACGCATTCCTACCTTCGCTACAGGAACGGCGTTGCTCGGCATTGCAGGTCACTGGTTGCTACGAAGCGACAGCAATGCCATCGCCGCCGCAGGTACAGCCGCCCTTCTTATCCTGCTCCTGAATTCCCTCCGCACGCGTCTATCCGGGCATGCACTCCGCGTCCTCGCTGATGCGGCACTCCTGATTCCCGCCGCTTTTGCTCTTCTCGTACGCTGATAATTGCCCTGGGCGCGAGCGTGCTATACTTTTGCAGATGGGGTAACGTGGGGGCAATTTGGAATCACAAAGACCATCGGTGACGCGCAATCAATCATCCGGGCCGGCTCCCACCAGCCAGCCGACCAACTCGAAGCGCGGTTTGATTCTCCTTTGCGCGGTGCTTGGCGTTTCAGCTCTGCTGGGTGGCCTCCTCGGCCCTTCGCGCACCACTTCCGCGGCTACCTCTAACGACGTTCAGGATTCCGCCAAGAGCTTCACCTCGGTGCTGGCCACGGTTGAGGCCAACTATGCCGACCCCGTCGATGCCGACAAATCGATTTACGACGGTGCGATTCCCGGCATGTTGCATTCGCTCGATCCCCACTCGAATTTCCTCGACCCTCAGGCATACGCTGCGTTTCGCGAAAGCCAGGAGGGCCGCTACTACGGCGTGGGCATGTACATACAGCAGCGGGGTAACCAGACAATGGTTCAAACCCCGTTTGAAGGCTCGCCCGCTGCAAAAGCGGGCGTTCGTCCCGGCGACATCATCGCGCAAATTGACGGCAAAGATTGCACAGGCTTGACGACGGGTCAGGTAGCCGACCTTCTCAAGGGTGCCAAGGGCACCACAGTTCATATCATGGTCAAGCGCCAAGGTTGGGCGGATCTGATCCCGATGACGCTGACGCGCGACGAAATCCCCCGCCCTGGCGTGGAATTTTATGAGACGATTCGCCCTGGCGTGGGTTATATCCACGTCTCCACCTTCAACGATCAGACCACGGACAGCGACCTCGCGCAGGCGCTTAAGCAACTGAATTATCCGAAGCTGGATGGCCTGATTATCGACCTGCGCGAAAACGGTGGCGGCCTCCTCAATCAGGCCGTCGGCATGGCTGATATGTTCCTCGAGAAAAACGAGCTTGTTGTTTCCGACCGCGGACGAAATTCCCCTGAAGAACGCTTCTACGCGCTCAAGGGAAATCAAGGCATCGATGTGCCGCTCGTTGTTCTTGTGAATCGCGATACCGCTTCGGCTTCGGAGATCGTTTCCGGCGCGATTCAGGATCATGATCGCGGCTTGATTGTCGGCGAAACTACCTTCGGCAAGGGCCTTGTGCAGCGTGAATATGAGCTCAGCGAAGACACTGCCCTTCTGCTCACCACTGCGCGTTATTACACCCCGAGTGGCCGCCTGATTCAACGCAATTACGCGAATTCCACCTTGTACGATTACCTCTATAACCGCCAAGAGCCGAAGTCTCCTGAAGTGAAGCATACCGACAGCGGCCGCGCGGTTTATGGCGGTGGCGGCATCACGCCGGACGTGAACGCTGTGGCGGCTACGCCAACCGCGTTCCAGACGATGCTTCTCACTCGCGGTGTTTTTTATCCGACTCCCGAGGGCGTCGGTGACTTCGTTCTGTCTTATCTCGGCGGCAAACCGCAAATATCCAAGGATTATCAGCCGGACGATGGTGTGATCGGGGCTTTTCAGAAATATCTCGACCAGAAGCACATCGCCTACGAACCGTCGGAAATCCAGCAAAATGCTTCTTGGTTGAAGTGGGAGATCAAGCGCGAGGTGTTCACCGCTTTGTTTGGGCTGAACGCTGGATACAAAGTCCAGCTCGAAAATGATCCGCAGCTCGATAAGGGCATCGATTCGCTCTCACAGGCAAAAGCGCTTTATGCCAATGTGCGGAGGGTTCTGGCCGAAAATCGCGCTTCCAATCCATCTTCATCTGACGCGTCAACGTCCGATCGCCAATAAATAATTGACGCGCCGCGCTGGCGCATCACCGTATCCCGCTAGCCTGCCGGTTTCGTAGGGCGGATGTTTGCCGCGTCCTTGGAGGGCCATCGATTTCGCACCACGGCTACTTCGCAGTCGGTTCCGCTTTTTAATCGGCACTCTCTCGCCCTTGGCTGTAAGGGCGCATGCTTGCTGCGCCCTTCGTTCACTGGGCCTCGCAGCATGTGAACGCGTGCGCTTTACGTCGTCGTCCGGTCCGTAAGTGGACCACAAAACGACACCTCTGAAGCAGTCGTCGCCCCGCTCCGCCGCATCTAACCAGGCTATCGAAAGCCTTGTGCTATACTTTTCCGATACGGGGCGCATTGAGGGCATATGGAATCCGAGCAGTCAAAAGCAGTCGGTACGTGCGCGTCTGAATCGGGCCTTGCGCGACGTCCCGTAACTTCTAAGCGCGGAATCATCCTCTTTTGTGCCGTTTTGGCGGCCGGAGCGATTCTCGGTGGATTGCTCGGCCCGTCGCGAACGAATGCCGCCGCTGCGGATGAGGCGCAAAGCTCCACAAAGACCTTCACGTCCGTGCTCGCCACCGTCGAAGCGAATTATGCGGATCCCGTCGATGCCGACAAGGTGATCTACGACGGCGCGATTCCGGGCATGCTGCATGTGCTCGATCCCCACTCCAATTTCTTCGACCCCCAGACTTACGCACTGTTTCGCGAAAGTCAGGAAGGTAAATATTACGGCGTCGGCATGATCGTCGAGCCGCGCGAGAAACAGACGATGGTGCTTGCGCCCTTTGAAGGCTCGCCTGCCGCCAAGGCAGGTATCCGCCCCGGCGACATCATCCTTTCTGTCGACAACAAAGATTGCAAGGGCCTCACCACGACGCAGGTCGCGACCCTGCTTAAAGGCGCCAAGGGAACGCCGGTCCACGTTCTGCTCGATCGCGAAGGTTGGACCGAGCCGATTCCGGTTACATTAGTGCGCGATGAGATTCCCCGTCCTGGCGTCGAATTTTCGGAAATGGTCCACTCCGGTGTCGGTTACGTTCATGTCACCACGTTCAACGAGACGACAGACTCCGATCTCGCCGACGCGCTCAAGCAACTCGATTATTCCAAGCTCGACGGCTTGATCGTCGATTTGCGCGAAAACGGCGGCGGCCTCCTCAAGCAGGCCGTCGGCATGGCGGACATGTTCCTCGACCAAAACGAGTTGGTCGTTTCCCACCACGGCCGCTCGTCTCCGGATCGCCGCTACTACGCAATGCGTGGGAACCACGGCATCGAAGTGCCCCTCGTCTTCCTTGTGAATCGTGACAGCGCCTCAGCCTCCGAAATCGTCTCTGGGGCCATTCAGGACCACGATCGCGGCCTGATCGTCGGTGAAACCACGTTTGGCAAAGGTTTGGTACAAACCCAGTTCCAGTTGAGCGAAGATACCGCGCTTTTGCTCACTACAGCGCGCTACTACACGCCAAGCGGACGCCTGATTCAGCGCGACTACAAGAACGTGACGCTCTGGGACTATCACAACAATCCACAAAGGCCGAAGTCGCCCGAATTAAAATATACCGATAGCGGTCGATCGGTGTACGGCGGCGGCGGCATTACGCCGGACGTGGTTGCAGCCGAACCCAAGCCGACCGATTTTCAGACTTTGCTGCTCGCGCGCGGCGTTTTCTTCCCCACATCGCAGGGCGTCGGCGATTTCGTCCGCTATTACCTCGGAACCAAGCCCGCTATCACGAAGGATTTCACCGCGGACGACGCCGTGATCGCTCAATTGCAAAAATTCTTCGATCAACAGCATCTCGAATACACCCAGACGGAGATCCAGCAGAATCTCCCGTGGCTAAAGTGGGAGATCAAGCGCGAGGTATTCACTACGCTTTTCGGGTTGGATGCGGGATACAAAGTCCAACTCGAAAACGACCCACAGCTCGAAAAGGCAATTGAATCGCTGCCGCAGGCAAAAGCCCTCTACACCAACGCACGCAAAATTCTTGCGCAGAAATCATCCGGCACAGTTGCCGCGCGCCAATAGCATCCTGCAAGGTCGGTTTCCTGCTCGTCGGCTAATCATTTACCATGTCCCGCATTGCAATAGCGCAGGAATCGCGATCATCTGTCCCGGTAAGCAACGTTTCTTGACGCCTCAACCCTATCTCCCCTACACTGTTAGGAAAATATGTCAGAATCCGTCGGCCAGTTCGAACAGATCATCCTCACCGCTGTCCTGAGCCTTCGCGATGAAGCGTACGGCGTTACCATCCACGAGAAAGCTGAAATGCTTGCGAAGCCAAAGAAAATCTCGCCTGGTGCGGTCTACGTCACACTCGACCGCTTGGAAGACAAGGGTCTGGTTTCGTCATGGCTCTCCGATCCGACTCCCGAAAGAGGTGGCCGCTCGAAACGCTACTACCGTTTAGAGGCGCTAGGTGAGCGGGCGCTGGAAGAATCCGCGGCTACGGCGAAGCGAGTCTGGGAAGCGGTCGCCGAGATTTGGGGCGACGTCGCGGAAGAAGTGCTGAGGCGTCCGAAATGGAATCCGGCCCGTCCAAGATAGCGCAGGCCCTCATATCTTGGCTCCCTTCCGCCTGCTTGCCGCGAGGACGTTCTTGGCGACATGCGAGAGCGGAACCAGACTTCGGTTCAATATCTTATCGAAGCCACGTGCACGGTCCCTTGCGTCATCTATAGCCGTATTCGCCGCACCATGGACGCCGTCCTGACTTTGATGATGGCGGTTTCGATGTATACAGCGTTTGTAATGTCCGCCTGGTGGCTCAATCTTGAGTGGCTTCTTCATGAAAACGGTTTCGCGCGGCTCGCGATTCCCCCCGCAATCTTTCTCGCGTCGATCATCCTCACCGATGCCTATAGCAATCCCAAGATGCGCTGGCCGCTCAAACCAATCTTCGGGCCAACCCTCGGATTTGCTCTTACCTCTGCCCTGCAACTGAACCACAGTTGGGCGCTGCCCGTATCGGTTCTGGCGTGGGGAGGCGCGCTTAGTCTTGTGTTTGCCTCGATGTTGCGTCTCACATTTCTGCCACTTACCGAACGCCCTCAACCAGCCAAAATTCCGGCCTTTTGGCAAAAGCTGGAATTATCGGTGTCGTCGTTCAGGATTATGAGCACGTGGTTGCCATGCGCGGTCCTTCTGGCGATTATCGTGCTCCTGCTTATAAACAGCCACTGAATCCGGTTGGATAACGAGCATCTTGGATCCGGAGAGTTGTTACCGGTAAACGACACAACCCCGTGCTTCGAGCGCGGCGAGCCAGCCTGGCTCTTCGAGCATGTTGACCCAGCGTAGGTCCACTTTTTCCAACCGCGGAAGGTTGGTTAGAGCGGGAGGCAAATATTCGAGCGGAGTGCCCCGAAGATCGATTTGTCGCAATTCCAGGAGTTCCTGGACTGCGTCCGGCAGGTATTTGAGCTTGGTGTTTCTCAAGTGCAATTCCCGCAGCGACGTGAGTTGCCGGATGGAATCGGGCAGGACCGTCAGGGGGTTGTCACATGCGCGCAATTCGATAAGGCTGTGCATCTCGCAAACACATTCGGGCAGAGCCTCGAATGCATTTCCGCTGATGTTCAGGTATCGCAGCCGCTTGAGGCGAGCCAGCGATGCGGGCAGCGAAGCCAGTCGATTGTCATGCAGGTAAAGGAAGTCCGATAGACGATCGAGATCGCCGAGGCTTTCGGGGAGAGTCCGAAGGGCGTTATGACCGAGATCGAGCATCCGAAGGCATTTCAGATCGCCGATTCTCGCGGAAACTTCAGTCAGCTCATTATCGGCGAGCACAAGCGTTTCGAGCTCGCTTTGATCCCACACCGATTCGGGCACTTCGCCAATCCGTCGCTTCCACAAGTTGAGATGTTTCGGGTCGGACATCCGATCATTCTAGGCTTCACGGGCTGCGACGTCGCAGAAAAGTGATCGCCTTTAAGATGTTGCACAGCAACGTATCACGCGCATTTTCACATCAATGCGGAATCACTTAGCGGTTTGGTTGGCACGGCATTTCGGATATACTCTCGCGCATGGTAAACAGAGTGACTCTTGTGGGACGTCTCGGGAAAGATCCGGAGACGCGCTACACCTCGGGCGGCCAGGCGGTGTGCAATTTCTCCGTGGCCACCGATGAAACATACAAAGACCGCGCCGGCCAGCGCCAGAAGCGCACCGAATGGCACCGCATTGTCATGTGGGGCAAGCTCGCGGAGATCGCGCAGCAATATCTCAAGAAGGGCGCGCTGGTTTATCTCGAAGGACGCATCCAGAGCCGCCAATGGGAAGATAAGCGCGATGGCCAGAAAAAAACAGCCTTTGAAATCGTCGCGGATACGATGAAAATGCTCGGCGGTCGCGGCGAAGGAGCCGCGGCAGGCGCTTCGACGGGTGGCGGAGCAAGCGCGTCCCAGGGACGCTCGTCTGACGCGGATTTCGAATCCGGGCCGATACCCGAAGAGCAGCCTTCCGGCGGCGAAATCTCCGACGAAGACATCCCCTTTTAATCGCACTTGGCGCATCGCCAGACGTAAGCGTTACTGCTGTTGCGTGTTCCAGGTGACTTTCGCAAATACAGTTCTTCGAATCTTCACAACCGGACCCGGCGTATTCCCGAATTCCCCATGAGCCGGTTGAAAGAGGTTGTGTCCAACGATCGAGAAGTCGAAATTGCTGTAGTGCCACCGAATCGCGCGTCACCCGTGCTGTACGACGAAACTCCTGCGCCGGCACAGCGCTAACGTAGCGGCAAGTGAAATCCGACTCGAACCGTTTCGGCAAATTCAGCAGCGGCTGAAAAACAGCCTCATGGGTCGGGCTTGAGCCGTTGTACGACTGAACGTTCGACGTGTCCTTCGAAGCGCCTTGATCTTCGGTATGGAGGTGCAGGTACGAATACGACCCTTTTAGCTCAGCCCACGTGGTCGGTTTCCAGTCGGGAGCAATCTCAAATCCGCCCGTCGAAGCAGGGTACCGAAGGCTGTTGACTCCGCTGTATGAAGAACGCTTTTGCTCTTAATGTTGCGCAGGTTCGCCATTGCTGCCGGACGCTTCAGTCCCCTGCACGATGCCCTCGACGCCGTCTTCATCGAGCAGCGGCAGCGTCGGCAGCACTTCCGAAGCAATCGCGCGATTCTGCACGATCAAATCCTTGCGGCAGCGCCCGTCGCGGAATTCCATCGCTCGCTTCGCGTACTGCGCAATATCCGGCTCGTGCGTAACGATCACGACCGTCAGCCCCTGCTCGGTATTCAGCGCCTGGAAAATTTCCATAATCTCGACGCTCGTGCGGCTATCGAGGTTTCCAGTAGGTTCGTCCGCCAGTAGAATCGACGGCCGGTTCACCAGCGCGCGCGCAATCGCCACGCGTTGTTGTTGACCTCCCGAAAGCTGCGAAGGGAAATGCCCCATTCGCTGTCCCAGGCCCACCCGATTCAGCGCATCCTTCGCTCGCTCCGCACGCTCTTCCAGTGGCACTCCGGCGTACAGCGTCGGCAGTTCAACGTTCTCCAGCGCCGATGTCCGCGCCAGCAAGTTGAATTGCTGGAAGACGAACCCGATCTTCTTGCTGCGCACCTTCGCCAATTCACTCTTGGTAAGTCCGGAAACGTCCGTCCCATCCAGGTGATACTGCCCTTTCGTCGGCTTGTCGAGGCACCCCAGAATGTTCATTAATGTCGACTTGCCCGAACCGGACGATCCCATGATCGCCACAAACTCTCCCCGGCGAATTTCCAGGCTGACGCCGCGCAGCGCGTGCACCTTCATCTCGCCCAAGTCATACACCTTATGGACGTTGTCGAGCTTGATTGTTATCGTGCCGGTGGCCGGCATTGTTGCTGCAGGACTAGTCGCTGTACTCATAAAACGATTAGACGATTCCTCTCGTATATTATCTTCCGCTGCTGATCTCTCGAAGCGCCGCCGGTGGGCTCAAGTCATCCGATGAGCGAGAAACCCCCGCACTAAAAACCGCCCCCCTGACGCCCTCCCCGTCCATGTCCGTCCCGTCCCGGAGGCGGTCCGCTGCGGTTCGGCCCTCTGCCGCGCGCATCCTGATCCTTCATCATCGCGTCGAACTTCACCTGCTGATCGGGAGTCAGAATAGCGCGAATCCTTGCTCGCACCTGCAAATGAAGCGTTTCACGTTGTGAGTCTAACGCCTGAAATTGCGGGTGCGTATCGTTGAAAATCGCGTCGAGCTGCTGCTGCTGATCCGGCGAGAGTCCCATGCGCACGCTGAATGACCCCTGCGACGGGCGCCCCGGACCCGCATGGTCCTGTCGCGTGCTGCCCCAGACGTGCGCACCCCAAAGGTGGTTCCCCACGCCCCCGACGAGCAGGCCTAGGATGAATACCACCAGTACGAGCAGTCCTGCTTCGCCTTTGGTCTTACTGTTCTGCATCATCTGTTTCCGTAACCATCCTCACCAAATCACTGCGCGTAGCGGGGACCATCGATTGCCCCGCCGTCAGCATCTGTTGCACTTCGCC
>JBOGMU010000004.1:0-2541 GCA_050746865.1 Candidatus Acidiferrales bacterium | reverse complement strand
GTTGGTAGGTCACACACTATATATCTGCAGTCTGAGGGAAGGATTTTCGCAGGGTGAGGGAATTTTATTCGCAGTCTAAGGGAAGGGAAGTCGCAGGACGAGGGAAGGAAAGTGTGGCTAAGTTACTTGGGTTCAAATTTTTGCCGGATTCTAAAGTTCTTCAGAGATTTTTAGAGTCTTTCAGACAACTCTTCGTTGTTAATTAACTGGCAATGAAAAGTGGAAAAGACGAATCGGGTATTTCGACCGCGAATCTAGTCCGGATTGAGAAGAACCTCGCTTCGATCGGATTCTTCACGCCTTCGACAAAGCGGATTCGTGGCGAGAAGAAAAAGGTCGTCACGCGGGCGCGCCATGACGACGGAAAGCGAGTGGAAGGGTCAGCGACAATTTTACCTTCCGCGGAATATGGTCTCCCGATCACCGCGGATCAAGATACGTATTTCGCCATTCTGAAACTTGCAGGCGATATTTTGCAGGGCCGGGGCAGGGTAGAGAACCCGATCACGTTTACAACGGCAGAGATTCTTCGTATTCAGGGGAAGAGTGAAACTTCCGGATATCACTACAAAGAACTCCATGAACAACTGCTGCGGATCAAAACCGCTACCATTCTTTCCGAAGGGGCGGTCTATTTCGCTGGCCGGAAGAGCTGGGCACGCGATGCCTTCAATGTATTCGATCGAGTAGTTCTTTTTGGCAGCCAGATGGAGAATGGATCCGTAGCCGACCGGCATTACATCTGGTTTTCCGAATGGCAACTGGAAAATATTAATAACCGGCATCTGTTGCCAATCGATTACGATACCTACCGGAAACTCAAAAACCACATCGCGAAAACACTGGTTCCACTTCTCCAGATCTGGATGTACGCGTCACGCCGCGCGGGAGCTTTTGAAAAGCGCTATGACGAGATCTGCCAATTACTGCATATCCGCGAGTATCAACACACCTCGAAGATACGGGAGAAATTAGGGCCTTCGCTCGATGAACTACAAAGACACGGCTATCTTGCGGAGTGGCGGGTCGAACCGCTGGCGAATCGCAGCGGGTTCAAAATCGTCCTCCAGCATGGCAGCCGTTTCTTAACCGAGGCTTTTAAGCCAATTACACTATCGGCGCCGCGAGCGGTCGATCCAGTGCTCATTGATGCGCTGGCCGCTCGTGGCGTGAATCGCGAAAAAGCCGCAAAACTGCTCGCTATATGCCCGCCAGAACAGTCGGTTACCGACCAGATCGCATGGGCGGATTACCTTCTTTCACAGCCCTCGGCGAAGCGCTTCTACAATCCCGCTGGATTTTACGTGCATCTCATTCAACGCAACGTCCTGCCACCGGCCCGGTTTCTCGTGCGCCACAGCCCGCGGGCAGCCCTGCCGAATGATAACCGGGGTGGGGAAGTGGCGGCCAGCCTCCACCAGAATGAATACCACGACTATCAACGGCGGCGGGTTGACCGCTACCTTGAAAATCCGGCCAACACGGCGCAATACGAGGGGTTGATCAAGCGGACAGCAGACGAAATCCGCCGGCAATATAAATCGGCGGCGTACTGGACAGAGGCAAATCTACGCGAAGTGGCCGAAGGCGCGGCGCGAGCCGATCTCGCGGCCAAAATTCCGATGCTCGATTCCGAATCGTTTAGACGGAAAGAATTGAGCGATCCAGCGATCGAGTCATTGGGCGATTGCGCCGAGTCTCAGCCGATCAAGTACCATTCTTGAAATATTCAGATTTCTATTGACGCCCGTCCCTAGCCGCACGCTTGGCTTGCGGTCGCCGTGGAAATCGGATCCACCCGTTGGCAAGAGGTCGAATTCTCGCGCAAACATCTGGTATTCCGCAGAATCCGCCGCGGAATGGTCGCTGTGAAACACCTCAATGCCGGCGAGGCCCCGGGGTTTCATCTCCACAAGGAGCGCACGCAGGGTTGCCGCATCTCGAGTCACTCGAATTGGATGAGCAAGAGTAGGAATTCCACCCGCCGCCGCCACGCGCTCGATAGCATCGCCAAGTTGTGCCTCATCGCGATCAACATAGCCTTTGGCCGCCTCGTCCAGGTATTCGTCAAAGGCCTCTTGATAGCTCGAAACGTAGCCCTTTTGCACCAGAAGTTGGGCGAAATGCGGCCGCCCGGCCAAACTGCGGCCCAAACGCTCCACTTCTTCAAGCTTCACATCGAGGCCCAGCGATTGAAGCCTCTGCGCGAGTCTGCGGTTGCGGTCGCGCCGCGATTCCTGGTTGAAACGCAACCAATCCCGGAATTCGGCCGTCGGCGGCTGCACTGGAAAATAGCCGAGCAGATGGATACTGCGTTTGTTGTACTTCGTCGATAGCTCAATACCGCAGACGAGATCGAGCGCCGCGCCAGCAGCTATCGGCGATGCCTCATCATATCCCGCAAACGTGTCGTGATCCGTGATAGCAATCGCTTCCAGGCCGGCGTTCAGAGCTTGCTCGATCAGATCCGAGGGCGCGGTGGTTCCATCGGAGGCAGTGGTGTGAGTATGTAAGTCAATCAAAACGGAGGATAGGGTAAGC
>JBOGMU010000003.1:0-2495 GCA_050746865.1 Candidatus Acidiferrales bacterium | reverse complement strand
CTTTCATGCCGACGACGTGCTGGATGGCGCCGCTGATGCCGAGCGCGAGATAGAGCTTGGGCGCGACGGTCTGGCCTGAGCTGCCGACCTGGCGATCCATCGGGAGCCAGCCTTCGTCGCAGACTGGACGCGAACCAGCAACTTCCCCGCCGAGCAATTTCGCAAGTTTTTCCGCCATCGGCAGATTTTCCGGTCCTTTGATGCCGCGGCCAACCGAAACCAAAACCGGCGCTTGAGACAAATCGACGGCTTGCTTCGCTTCGCGGAAAAGATCGAGCGGCTTGGTGCGGATTTGTTCGGGCTTCAACTCGACGCTGACTGGCTTTACGGGCGCTTTGCCGCTGGCGTGCTTCGCAGCAAGATCCGCGCGAAACGCGCCAGCCTGAAACGTGGCAATCCAAGGCGCGTCGCCGGCGAAGACGACGTCAGCAGCGGTGCGTCCTTGAAACATCTGTCGTACGAAGACCAATTTTCCGTTCTCGTAGCGGTAGCCGGTGCAGTCGCCGATCATTCCTTTGTTAAGTGAGGCAGAGAGCTTTGGTGCAAAATCGCGGACTTGATATGTGTGCGGCAGAAGAACCAGATCAGGTTTCGCAGACTCGATGACTTGCTTGAGCGCGATGGAGAAGCCATCCGGCGTGTATTTTTCGAGGAGATCGTGTTCGGCGAGGAGGATTTCCTCGAGCTGATATGCGGCGAGTTCGTCGGCGAGAGATGCGACGCCTTTGCCGATTACGATTCCGCTCACGGTGGATTGAGTTTGTTGCACGATTTGTTGCGCTGCGGCGAGGGTCTCGAAGGTGGTGCCGTTCCATTTGCCTTCGCGCTGCTCGGAGATGAGGAGGATTTTCATGGGCGCGCTTCGGACGCGGAATGCGAGGCGCAGCGACGAACGAAGAACAGATCCTCAGCGGCTAACGCCGAATTTGTGGTCCGCGGAACGGCAGGGCTAAAGAGGCTGCGGAAAAAAAGCGCAAACGAGGCTTCAGGAAATAAAGCCCTGTTCATTAGGCTGCCTTTATGGCGGGGCTCAAAGCCCCGCCCTTCCAATCCGGCCATTTTCCCGCAGCCTGTAAAGCCGTGACGTGACGTAACCCGGAGCAGTGCGCGATTACGCGAGGTCGCAACAGGGGCGCAGCGAGCATGCGCCCGTACGGAACTTAACTCAACGTGGCGGGTCATCCGATCACCCGGGCTTCGTGTTTGAGCTTTTCGAGCAGTTTGGCGGCGGCTTCTTTTGGAGTGCCGGTGATAAATTCGGTTTTCTTCGTTTTTTGCGGAACGTAAACGCGTTCGACGTGCTGCGTGGGCGCGCTGTTCACTCCGAGCGAGGCGCGCTCGATGGTGGCGATCTCTTTCTTCTTCGCGGCCATGATGCCTTTTAGGGTGGCGTAGCGCGGCTTGTTGATGCCGGACTGAATTGTGAGGACCGCAGGCAAGGGCAATTCCACGTGCTGGAACCAGCCCGCTTCGAGTTCGCGTTTTAATTTCATCCGCGAACCTTCGACTTCGATCGACATGATAATTGTGGCGTGCGGGCGGCCGAGCAGTTCTGCGAGAAGAACGCCCGTCTGGCCGAAGCCTTGGTCGTCGCTCTGAAGACCGGTGAGGATGAGATCGAAATTCTCTTTTTCAATTGCCGCGGCCAGCGAGCGGGCCGACGCCAGAGGGTCGAGTTTGTAAAACTCGGCGTCGGCGATGTGAATGCCGCGGTCGGCGCCCTTGGCGAGCGCTTCTTTTATGGTTTGCTTGGCGCGTTCGGGACCCATCGAGATGGCGACGACTTCGCCGCTATGCTTTTCTTTGAGGCGAAGGGCTTCTTCGAGCGCGAAGCTATCGGGCTCATTGGTTTCGAAGCCGATGTCGGATTCGCGAATCCAATCGCCGTTGGGTGCGATGGCGAGCGGCGCGTCTTTGGCGGGAACTTGCTTTACGCAAACGGCAATCTTCACAAAAACTTCCTCGTTTTTTTTAGCGAAATTCGGCGTTTCATTCTAGCAAAACGAGCGGCGGAAGTCCGCGCCAGGACCTCGTCCGGATTGCGAGTGTATTTTCGGGCATCGGCGTGAAGGATCGGCATCTGCGCGGTGGCGCGTGCGGGAGAATAGACGCGGAGGGTGACGTGCGCCGCTCGACTTCGCTCTACGTGCTGATTGGATGCGTGGTAATCGTCTTCCTCGGATGCAAAAGTGCTCCGCAGGCCGCGGCTAAAACACCAATCCGGGTCACGAAAGAGCCCGTAAATTTTGCGATGCGCACGTTCGACCCTAGCGCACCGCCGCCGGAGATGCCTCCATTGAAGCCGGGAGAAGTGGCGGTGTGCGATTCGAACTTCACATCGAGCGCCGCGCTCAGTGGCGAGAACCATCGTACCGACAGCACACATGCAATACTTACAATTACGGGCGCGAAGATAAGGCTGCAAGCCAACATCACGATTTGGACTCCTGTCGGGGCGAGCGAGCACGTGATCGAACACGAACAGGGGCACAGGC
>JBOGMU010000002.1:0-3175 GCA_050746865.1 Candidatus Acidiferrales bacterium | reverse complement strand
CTCTACTGGCGCGTATCTCAAGGGAAGAGCTCGAAGAGCTCTTTAGGGGATATGGATGGTCGCCGCACATCGTCGAAGTTGAAGGCAGTGATTGCGAAGTGATGCACGAGAAAATGGCCGCTACGGTCGAGACTTGCATACAACAGATCCATACGATTCAGCGCGAGGCACGAGGAACCTGCAAGCCCAATCGTCCACGCTGGCCGATGATAATCCTTCGATCGCCAAAAGGCTGGACCGGGCCGAAAGAGGTCGATGGACACAAGGTAGAGAACTTCTGGCGGGCCCACCAGGTGCCAGTCCTCGACGTGAAATCGAATCCGGAACACCTCCGGATCGTAGAACGATGGATGCGCAGCTATCGTCCCGAGGAACTCTTTGACGAACATGGCGCACTAGCAGCCGAACTAAGAGATGTGGCCCCGAAGGGCAACCGCCGGATGAGCGCCAACCCGCATGCCAACGGAGGAAAGCTCCGCAAACCTCTCAATCTTCCCAAGTTCAGTGACTATAGAGTTCCAACCGATGGTCCCGGGCAGAAGGAAATATCTCCAACAGAAACCCTCGGAAAATTTCTTCGAGATGTGATGCGGAAAAACATGAGTAGTTTTCGGCTATTCAGCCCGGACGAAAATGCCTCTAATCGGCTGCAGGATGTCTACGAAGCAAGCCTCAAGACCTGGATGGCCACTATCAAACCCGAAGACGCCGACGGCACGGACATTGCGCCCGACGGCCGTGTGATGGAAATGCTCAGCGAGCACACACTCGAGGGCTGGCTCGAAGGCTACGTCCTGACCGGTCGCCACGGACTATTCAACACGTACGAAGCTTTCGCGCATGTTATCGACTCTATGTACAACCAGCATGCGAAATGGCTCGATAAGTCGAAACTTGAACTGGACTGGCGCGCTCCCATCTCATCTCTGAACATTCTGATCACATCGCTGGTGTGGCGGCAGGACCACAATGGATTCACGCACGAAGATCCCGGGTTTCTAGACGTCGTGAGCAATAAGAGCGCGGCAATCACGCGTATTTATCTTCCTCCGGATGCGAACTGCTTGTTGAGCGTTATGGATCACTGCCTGCGCAGCGAAGACTACGTGAATGTGATTGTCTCTGATAAGCAACCGCACCTGGTCTATCTGGACATGGATGCCGCGATCATCCACTGCACCAAAGGAATCGGCATCTGGGATTGGGCCAGCAACGACGATGGTGGGGAACCGGATGTGGTGATGGCAAGCGCTGGCGACATTCTGACGCAGGAGGCACTAGCCGCCGTAGCCATTCTTCGCGAACATCTTCCTGATCTCAAGATCCGCTTCGTCAATGTTGTTGACTTGTATCGGCTTCAGCCGGATACGGAACATCCTCATGGACTCTCCGATCGCGACTTCGATTCTCTTTTCACCAAGGACAAGCCTGTCATCTTCAACTTTCACGGTTACCCCTGGCTAATCCACAAATTTACGTATCGGAGAACGAACCACGACAATATCCACGTCCGCGGGTATAAGGAGAAGGGCAACATTAATACTCCATTGGAGCTCGCGATCCGGAATCAAGTCGATCGCTTCAACTTGGCGATTGACGTAATCGACCGCGTTCCGAAGCTTCAGGAGCCCGGCGCACACCTGAAGGAGTGGCTGAAGACAGAGATCATCGAGAGCATCAACTACGCGTATTCGGAAGGCATCGACAGGCCGGAAATCCGCAATTGGAAGTGGCCCATAGAAAAATAGAGACAATCGGAGCAAACCATAGGTGTTTATGTATGGGCACCTCGACTATCCTCAGGGGCCGACAGAATCCGGCCTCTTTCGTCACGAAAGACTCGGTTCCGAGTGCAATGCCCACAATAAGACGTGGCACGCGGCACGGGAAAGAGCGAGGCTGCGCCTCGTGCTGTAACTATGGCGCCACGAGTTCGTGATATCCTTGAAGCGCGTTGCTGACGGCTGGCGAGCCGATTGCAGGGCGTGGGCTGGCCCGCCAAACGCGCTAAGGTGGACACATCGCGTAAACCAGTCTCGGCGTGGGCACAATGGCAATTTGCTGATCTTGATCCAGGGTTGGAATTGCTTTTAACAGGCAGTGTCACAAGGTCTTAGCAGATAACGGAGAGGTGCTGGAGTGGCCGAACAGGGCTGCCTGCTAAGCAGTTTCACCCCAAAAGGGTGACGGGGGTTCGAATCCCCCCCTCTCCGCCACTATGCGAATTTGAGGCCCAGTCAGACGATGTGCACGATTTCGACTTCGCCCCAATGCTCTTTTAGGTATTCGGCAGCCAGGCGCCGATGACAATGCTCCGGCGTTTCTTCGCTGCAAAGCAAACAGCTCTCGGCCACGTTATCCCTGGGCACGTTCACTTCGATCTTCCATAAGCGAATCAATTCCAGAAAGCTGCGCTCGTAATCGGCCCAATCTCCCCGGTTTTTTTTGTAGCTATCGAGCAATTCCTGAGTCGGCGCAAGCAACGGAACGTGAAGATTTTCACATCGCGGCTTTCTCGCTCAGCTCATCCATTTCGTAAGCGATTCGTTCAGCCTGAAGGTCGCAAGCATCGGCGATGATCTCTTCTATGCTGCGAAACAAGTCTCTCTCGGGAACGCTCCAAGACCTTGAGCAACCGGGACATGGCGTGCGCGTGAGACTCCATGCTGTCCGGGTGAATATGCGAAACCGATACTCGCCTTCTCCGATTTCGTACTCGCCGTCTTCTTTGGTGCATTAGCCTTTTGTGATTACAGGAGCGGTAACCCACTTTTGATAGGAGACGCCCCGATGCGCCGTTACCGGCACTTCGCGGCGACCACCCTCAGATCGTCATGCTGCTTGGCAGTGCTGAAGCGACGGACTTCATCGACGAGCGAGCGCAGCAACGCCGGCGAGGCGAGGTCGCGATGGTGGCGGACGAAGTCGATCAGCCGCTCTTCGCCGAACTCTTCATCCGCTTCGTTGAAGGATTCCGTGATCCCGTCGGTGTAAAAGACCAAAGTGTCTCCGGCAAAAAGCTGGTTTTCGCCCACGGAGCGTTCCCAATTGTTGAAGAGCCCGACGACTGTGCTTGTGGAGTCCAGTGTTTCGACCGAGCCGTTCCCGCGAAAAACTAGACCCGGCATGTGGCCGCAGTTTGCATATTATAGCGCGGTGTAGGGCGGCCGGGGAC
>JBOGMU010000001.1:0-5934 GCA_050746865.1 Candidatus Acidiferrales bacterium | reverse complement strand
GGTCACGATGCGCAACGGCCAGGAGATCGAAGGGACGCTCTTGCAGCAGAACGAGTTCGTCGTGACGCTCGCCGAACAGGACGGGACTCGGCGTACGATCGACCGCGACGCGCAAGTTGCAAAAGTCGATGTCCACGATCCTGACGACGCGCACAAGAGCCTGGTGCTGACGCTGAAGGACAGCGACATGCATAACGTGACGGCCTACTTGGCCACCATCAAGTGAAAGGCGAGACCAAACGATGAAAAAATTTCTGCTTGTATCTTTGATATTGCTGGTGCCGGGCATAATTATTGCGCAATCCAGCGGGCTCGACCCCAAGACGATCCTTAAGCCACTCGGAAATGACTGGCCCACGTTTTCAGGCGATTACACCGGCAAACGCTATAGTTCCCTGAAAATGATCAATCAATCGACCGTTGGAAACCTGAGCCTTGCCTGGCTCACCCCGTTCACGACAGGGTGTGGCCCGAATGGATTGGGAACCGGAGCTGCCGGTGCTTTCGCAGGCGGCGGATTCGGGCGCGGCGGCGGTGCCTTGCCATATGCAACGATTGTTGGCGGACTCGGTGATGGAAGTCTGAACAGCTGCGGACCGGCCCGCCTCGGCAGCACGGTGCTTGAGGTCAACGGCATTCTTTACTTAACGTCGCCGGACAATGCGTGGGCGGTAGACGCGCGGGACGGCTCGATTATCTGGCATTACTATTGGAAAACGCGTGGGGGAACGCACACGGGCAACCGCGGGCTCGGCATGTATGGGGATTGGCTGTTCCTCGAAGTGCACGATGACATGCTGATCTCGCTCGATGCGAAAACAGGTAAGGAGCGCTGGCACAAGGAAATTTCTAGCTTCGACGATCAGTACTTCTCCTCAATGGCGCCAGTGGTTATTGGCAACCATGTGCTGGTCGGAACCGGAGACGATGAGGACGCGCCCGGCTTCCTGCAGTCATTCGATCCGGAAACTGGCGAGCGCCAATGGATTTCGTATACGGTTCCGATGAAAGCCGGTGATCCGTGGCTCAGCAGTTGGCCCAGCTTGGACGCGGCCAGCCATGGTGGGGGGCAGGTCTGGACTCCGGGCGCATACGATCCAGAAACGAACCTCTACATATTTGGCACAGGTAATCCGACACCGGCCTACACGCAAGGGCGTGGCGATGGCGACAATCTGGGTACCTGTACATTGATAGCGGTCGATCTGAATACGGGAGAAAAGAAGTGGTGGTATCAGACGTCGCCGCACGATACCCACGACTGGGATTCAACGCAGGTGCCCGTTTTGGCGGACCTTATGTTCCAAGGCAAGAGGCGCAAACTGGTGATGCAGGCGACTCGCAACGGATATTTCTTCGTCCTTGATCGCACCACAGGCGAACACCTCGTAACCGGAAAGTTCGGGACGACCAATGTGTGGGCGTCAGGCATCGATGCCAAAGGCCGCCCCAAACGCAATCCCGAAAAAGATGCGACTATTCCGGGCTCACTCGTCAACGGATCGGTCACGAACTATCCGCCACCGAGCTTCTCTCCCGATACCGGGCTCTTTTACGTCGAAGAAAATAACGACCTGCGCATCAGCTACCTGATTGATCCCGATCCGCGCGGGTCTATGGGCCTCGGCGGTACGGCCGGAGGCGCTGGTTTCTCGTACGGCGCGAATATCGACGCGATCGATTACAAGACAGGCAAGATCGTCTGGCGCCATCCGACGCAGGGAAGTCCTGGCTTGCTTACAACAGCCGGAAAGCTTCTTTTCAGCGGTGACGGAAATTATCTCGTTGCTTTGGACCCCGCGACGGGTAAGACTCTCTGGCACACAAAAATCGGGGCCGCTGGGAACGCTCCAGAGACCTACATGCTCGATGGTCATCAGTATCTGTTAGCCACTGGAGGAGACCAGCTATTTGCTTTTGTACTGAACCAACCGCCGGCTCCGGCCGCGGAAAAGCAGCTATCCGCGTCCGCCGGCCACTGAGCAAAGAGAAGTACAGTTACCTGCTGGGCGAGGCTTTAACAAAGGAGAGTACATGAAATATTCAAGGCGCGATTTCGGTAAGTTTGCATTGGGCACTCTGCCCGTGGCCTCGGCAATTCTTGCCGATCCACGGCGATTCTTTGCCGCAGAAAAGCCGAATTCCAAAATTAACGGCGTCCAAATCGGCGTGATTACCTACAGCTACCGCAGCATGCCCGATCAGAGTGCAGAGGCCACCCTCGGCTACATAACGAGTGACGGCATCAGCGCATGCGAATTGATGAACGGGCCCTGCTGGGACTACGCATACAAGAAGACCGGTTTTACGCCTCCAAATAATGGCCGCGGCGGCTTTGGCGGCGCCAGAGGCCGAGGACCCGCACAGGCTGCTGCTGAGCCGGGACCGGCTGTGCCCGGACAGCCATCGTGGGAGGGAAAGGCCTGCCCCGTGGCTCCTGGTCGCGGACCGGCTCCCGAAGGTGCAGCTGCGCGCGGTCGTGGCGGCCGCGGCCAAATGACGCCTGAGCAGCAAGCCGCTGCTGACGCGCTTAAAAAGTGGCAGCTCGGCGTCTCTTTGGACGTCTTCAAGGATCTCAAGAAGATGTACAACGATGCCGGCGTCTCGATCTACGCGGTCAAGATCCTCGAAGTGAACGCGGACGACGACCTGCTCGATAAGCAGTTCCAAATCGGCAAGACTCTCGGCGCGACGCATCTCACTGCCGAGTTGCCGGCGCACAGCGATACGTCAACTGCTACGTTGAAGAAGGTGGGTGACGCTGCGGCGCGCAATGGCATGCTTGCTGCGTACCACACGCACTTGCAGGGCAGGATGGATGCATTCGACGAGGCGTTCGCGGCATCGAAGGGCAACGCGGCCAATATCGACTTTGGCCACTATGTGGCTGCGGGCGAAATCGGCGGCACTCCGATGGACTTCCTGAACAAATTCCACAGCCGGATCGCAAGCTTTCACCTGAAGGATCGCACGCTTCCGGACCACTGCTCGCTGAACTTGGCGTGGGGCAAGGGTGATACGCCGATCAAGCAAATCCTGCAGCTCGTGGAGAAGAACAAGTGGCCTATTCCGGCGACAATTGAGCAGGAGTACGAAATACCGGAAGGGTCCGACGCGGTGAAGGAAGTGGCGAAGTGCCTCGCATATTGCCGCGCAGCACTCGCATAATCAATAACTTACAAGTGGATCGGGGCCGGTGCAGCCGGCCCCGATCTGCAATGTGCGTCTCACGATTTTCCCCACTGGCATGGATTTACGTCTAGTTGATCCTTAGCAGCGAACTCCTGGCACAAAGGCTCTGGCGGTACTGGTGTGTGCTTCTGCTACGTGTGTAGGTTTGCCCCGACGGACGCAGATGCTGCAAGAAAAGTTGCAGCATCTGCGACAGGCGTCCTGACGCAAAAAGGCACAAATGGCGCCTTAAAACGCGTTAAAGTGCCCGAAATAGCCACGTTGCCACCTTAAATTTGGAAACCCAAATTTGCAGAGCCGAGCGCCGTGATCATACCCTTCGGTCCGTGTTTGAGGGTCCATAAGCCGTGGCCAAAGGCGCTCATCCGAGCCATTTTGCCCAATGCGTTCCGTCGGCAAACGATGGCCCCTCGACGCGATGGTGTTCATGGGACAGCGTTCGGAGCGAGATGCCGACACAGCCTGGTCACTCGGCGACCGGGACTTCGATTGCGATGGGCGCTGGGGGCGCGCTAACCGAGCTTCGACGAAAATACCTGTTTAGCGGCTCAGAAAAATATCGGGCGATCACGGCGCCAAGGGCACCACAGGCGAAAATCATCACGATGTACGAGACGGGCGCCGCTCGTGAGGTTGGGTCGATTCGCTGCAGAATTGCCACCACGGGCAGGATCACCATCATGTGCGTGAGGTAAACCTCATAGCTATTCCGGCCAAACCAGCGAAGCCATGCCCACTCAATTCTTCCGGGCTTCTTCCCCTGTGCGAACGCAATACACATGAGCGCGATCCCCAATGAGAGCAATGTCACATCGAGGCCGACGCGATAAATTCCCAGACGCAAGGCGAACGTTCTAAACATGGTCAGGAAGATTGCCAGAATCGCTCCCGTGCACAGCATCGCGGATCGGAGCCGAGGAGACAACTTCACGCTCTGCGAAATCATTGCCGCAATACATCCGATGGCGATGGCGTCCATGCATGAGAGATAGCCCTTCTCCTGCCACATGGGATTGTGAGACAGAACGGTGCGCGCCAGGGGGCCGAGCGCGACGAAAATTGAGAGAGTAGGAATCAGGATGGCGCGGCGGCGTGTGAGGATGCAAATTAGGGGAAACAATAAATAGAAGACCTCTTCGTTTGACAGCGACCATAGAACATCCCAATTGGCCGGCAGGTATCCGTGAGCTGCTTCGAGCCAGTTCACATGAAATGTGAGCGCGGCGAACAGAGCGCGTGGAAGGTTCGATACTTCGGAGCGAATTGTGAAGGACGGCGCGCCAGATATATCCAGAATGCTCAGAACGAGCAGAAGCGCCAATAGCATCGGCACGATTCGCGCAAAGCGCAGTTGGTAAAAACGCTGCAACGAAATGCCATCGAGCGATTGCCATCGCCTCAGGCACATTGTCGTAATCAAGAAACCAGAGATCGCGAAAAAAACGAGGACCCCATTATGGCCGTTCCGTCCTATGTCATTAACGACGGTTGGAGACCAGTGCCGACCGAACGTTTTATTGATAGGCAAGCGCAAATTAATGTGTAGAAGGAGGACGGCTATGATTGAGAATCCTCGCAGCGCATCGATGCCGTCTATCCGTCCGGAACTGTGGGATGTCGATAGCTCTAGGCCATGAGATGTGAAGTCGCGCAACATCGCGTTCAGCCTAACACGGTCCGGCATTTCGCTCCGCAAGCGGCCAGAGCGACTTAGCGAATTCGATAGCAGTGGCGAGGATTTGCAAACAAGCTCGAAGTTGCGAACCTTGACGGCGCCCGTTATACAATTTGCGCGCGAAAGAGATCGCATGAGAATGGAAATCGAGGCCAATTCCGATCGAGGCAGTGCGGGTGTCTGGCCGGACGAAGTCCGCGAGGCCGTCGCGAGCAGTGGCGGTAAGGTTGTAGTGCTCGCTTCGGGCGGCCTCGATTCCTGCGCTCTCATTGGCGCTATCGCTCACTTTGCTGCCGAAGTGCGTCCGCTTTTTGTGCGAAATGGGCATCCTTGGGAAGATGCGGAGTCCGTGGCACTTCGGCGTTTCGTGAGCGCGCTTGCGATGCCGAATATTCTTCCGGTTGCGGAGCGCTCGCTGCCGCTGCGCGATCTGCTGGACGTTCACTGGGGTGGAGACGGCTATCAGCCGGGCTTCTCCGAGGGGTATCGCGCCAACTTCATACCCGGACGGAATCTCGCCTTGCTCTCGGTTGCATCGCTATATGCTCACGTTCACGGAGCCTCTGCCGTCGCGCTCGGGCTTCTCGCCGGGAATCGGTATCCGGATGCCACGCCGCGCTTCTTTTCCGCATTCGAGAATCTCTTTGACGAAGCATTCGAACGGCCGCTCAATATCCTGACGCCATTTTCAAAGTTGTCCAAAGAGGAGGTCATCCGGGCTGGGGAATCGTTGCCGCTGGAGCTGACATTGTCTTGCGTCAATCCTATTGCCGGCGAACATTGCGGTGATGCATGCAATAAATGCGCTGAGCGCCAAAAGGCATTTGCGCTGGCCGGAATTGCCGATCGGACGAGCTATCGGAACACACCTCCGCAAGTAAACTGGAAGACGCACAAATGGCCGGATTGAACCGCACACTCGCTGGAAATTGGGCTGTTGTCACCGGAGGACACCTACGGCTCGTACCTGGCCCAGCACAATCGGCCGATCAAAACCTTCGGAGACCTCCTCACCACGCCTCAGGAAACCGACACTGTCACGCTCACGTTGTCGACCAAGCTGCAGC